>JANXTL010000208.1 GCA_025352375.1 Acetobacteraceae bacterium
ATTGGTATCGCGCCCGATCTGGTGACCGATGTGCTGGACGCCTTGATCGAGGCAGGTTGCGCGCGCTGGCATGCCGGCGGGCAGCGCCTGACGAAAGGCGAGACCCGCATTTTTACCTCGGCCGCTGCTGCTGCTTTGCCGCCGCGTTCGGGGGTGATCGTCGCCGACAGCGGGCCTTGGTATGTGGACGCCGCCACGGGATCGGTCGGCCGGATCCGTATCCGCGCGCCTGAACCGCCGCCCCCGCCGCTGAGGCCTTCGGTTCCTGAACCGCCGCGCAGACGGCTGGAGACGGTACCGACCGCGGAACCGGCCATCGTCGACCGTGCCATGGCTCCGGTCCTGCGGCTAACCCGCTTTCCTTGCCCGGACGAGCGCGGGCGAATGCAGCAGCTCGATGCCCTGCTGCTGGAATTCGACTACGGCGGTGTGGCGATCCCGTTCGACGACGAACGTCAATTTGTCCGGGCGAACACGCCGTATGGCCCGGAGTTTATCCGCCGCGATCGCAAGGGCGAGGCCGCCGCACAGGAAACGATGCGCCAGGACGGTCTGGTGCAGATGCGCATGGCGACCGAAAAATCGGCGAAGGGCCGCCTGGTTTTCGTCTTTCGCGGACAGGAGGCGCCGGAGAACTGGCAGGCCTTCGTCTCGGAACGCCTGCCGGCCTTGGCTGGCCTCGGCTGGCGCAATCAGGTCGACGAAGCGTTCGGACCCCGCATCGCGGCAACCGACGGCGTCTGCGATATGCGGGTGGCGGATGCCTCCGGCGGCGGATTTTCTCTGGACCTCGGCATCGACATCGACGGGACGCGGCACCCGCTTTTGCCCATCCTTCTGCGCTTGCAGGAACGCGGTGGTATGGATCGGGCGCGCGTTGTCGGCGGCGAGGTCATCACCAGCCTGGACGATGGCCGTATCCTGAAGCTGCCGGCGGAGCGTGTGGCGCGCCTGTTGGCGGTGATGGACGACCTGGCGGAGACGGCACGCCGCGCGTCGAATGACCGGTTGGAACTGGATGCCGGGCAGGCCGCCGATGTGCTGGACCTCGAAGATATCCTCGCCACCCGCTGGCAGGATGGTGCCGCTGCCCACGTTGCTCGATTTCGTTCCGCAGCCGATATTCCGAATGTGACGGTGCCGTCGGGCTTCACCGCCACACTGCGGCCGTACCAGCAGCACGGCGTGAACTGGCTACAATATCTGCGGGAAAACGACCTAGGCGCGCTGCTCGCCGACGACATGGGGCTCGGCAAAACGGCGCAGACCATCGCGCATATCGCGATCGAGGAAGCGGCCGGCCGGCTGGATCGTCCCGCACTGGTCGTGGTGCCCACGACGCTGGTGCCAAACTGGACCGCGGAACTGAAGCGTTTCGCGCCGCACCTGCGGGTCGTGGTGCTGTATGGCCTGGATCGCCACGAACGACGGAGCGATCTCGGCGGCGTGCACGTGGTCATCACGACCTACACCGTGCTGACCCGCGATATCGAGGACATGGCCCAACTGTCCTGGCATGTGGTGGTGCTGGATGAGGCGCAGGCGATCAAGAATCCCGGATCGAAAGCGACCCACGCGGTATGCCGGCTGAACACCAGGCACCGTATGTGCCTGTCCGGCACGCCGATTGAGAACAATCTGGGCGAGCTATGGGCCCAGTTCGCCTTTCTGATGCCGGGCCTGTTGGGGACCCGCAAAAACTTCACCCGACGGTTTCGTTCGCCGATCGAGAAGGATGGCGATCCGGTGCGCCGCCGGCAATTATCGGTGCGCATCAGGCCCTTCATCCTGCGCCGCACGAAATCCGCCGTCGCCACGGAACTGCCGCCCAAGCACACCATCCTTCGGCGGATCGTGCTGGCCCCGGATCAGCGGGAGCTGTACGAAACGATCCGGGAGACGATGCATGCCAGGGTCGCGCAAGGCATCGCCGAACGCGGGATCGCCCGCAGCCATGTGCTGGTGCTGGATGCGCTGCTGAAATTGCGGCAGGTCTGCTGCGACCCCCGGCTCGTGAAGCTGGCGAACACCGATCTGACGGGATCGTCCAGCAAGTTGGCCGACATGCTGGAGATGGTGTCCGAAATGATCGCCGAAGGGCGGCGCATCCTGCTGTTTTCCCAGTTCACCTCGATGCTGGACCTGATGAAGGCGCCGCTGACCGCGGCCGGCATCCGCTTCGTCGAACTACGCGGCGACACGGCGGATCGCGCGGAGCCGGTGCGTGCGTTCGAAGCGGAGGAGGTGCCGCTGTTCCTCATCAGCCTGAAAGCGGGCGGGCGGGGGTTGAACCTCGTCTCGGCCGATACCGTCATCCATTACGATCCATGGTGGAATCCGGCGGTCGAGGATCAGGCGTCCGATCGCGCGCATCGCATCGGCCAGACCAAATCGGTGTTTGTTTACAAACTGATCGCCGCCGACACGGTGGAAGAACGCATCGTGGAGATGCAGGAGCGAAAGGCTGCCCTGGCGAATATCGCGCTGACCGAGGACGGTGTGGCCTTGCCCGCGATGGACGAGGACGACATCGATTACCTGTTTGGCACCGCCCAGCAACAGTTGGCCGCCTGAGCGGTTCTGTTCTGCATTCGCATGGACCGGGCCCCACACTCGGACTATCTGCGTGCACCCGCGTGTATCCCGCTTAAAATCGGCGTTAAAAATGCTTTCTCACGACTGCGCCGCTGCCAATCGGTGCAATGGGCCCAGTTTGGCGCCACGACAGGAGCACGGATGTGGTCAACGAGGCGATACCAACTGTTGGGAAAATCAGCGGAACCTGCTTAGTCTCCCCCCGAACGACGGACGGGAGACAAAACACATGAGCGACTGGAGCAAGGTGACGCGGCCCATCCCCGTCCCCGACGAATACACCAAACCCTTCTGGGATGCGGCCAAACGCCACAGCCTGGAAATGCAGCGCTGTCAGACCTGCGGGCACTTCCAGCACCCGCCGTATGCCACCTGCACCCAATGTATCGGTGTCGACCTGAAATTCGAACCTGTACGAGGCCAAGGAAAAATCTACGCTTATACAGTCATGTACCACACCGGCGATAAACGCTTCGCCTCGGCCGTGCCGTACGCCTCGATCATCGTGGAACTGGACGACGCGCCGGGGGCGTTCATGGCCGGCAATTTGCTGGGTTCGGAGTACACCGAGGCCAAGGTCGGGCGGCGCGTGGAAGTGATTTTTGAAAAATTGAACGACGATATCGTGCTGCCGCAATTCAAGCTGGCAGGGGAGTAAGTTCGATGTGGGACAACCGGTGCAAAATCGCCGTCAGCGGCGTCGGCTTCTCCAAGGTTACGCGTTCGGCCGATATTCCGCTCGCCGCGCATGCGTTGGAGGCGGTTCGCGGCGCGGTCGCGGACTCCGGCTTGGAGATGGATGACATCGACGGATTGGCGACCTACCCCGAACTGCCGGCGACGGGGCATGCGGAGGTCGACGGCATTTCCGTCGTTTCGGTCAACTGCATGATGGCGATGCTAAAATTGCCGTCACTGACCTGGCACATCCAGGTGGGTTCCAGCAACATCGGCGGCGCCTTCCAGCAAGCGGCGAACGCGCTGCTTGCTGGCGTGTGTAAATACGCCGTGGTCTGGCGGGCGATGCATAACCCGCGCGGCACCTACCAGAACCTGCCGGGGAACATGGCCGCGGGCTCGGGGCAGTTCACCGGCCCCTATGGGTTCGGCGGGCCGGGGCAGGGGCATGCCGTCGCTTATGCCCGTTGGCTGGAAACGAATGGCCAAACGCGGGACAAGATGGCGACCCTGGTGCTGAACCAGCGCAAGAACACGCAGCACAATCCGCATGCCTATTTCCATGGCACCGAATTGACGCGGGAGGATTATTTCGCCTCCCGCATGGTGGCTTATCCGTTCTGCCTGTTCGATTGCGATATCCCCGTGCAGGGGGCGGTGGCGCTGGTCCTGACATTGGCGGATCGGGCTCGCGATCTGAAGCCGACACCGGCGTATCTGGCGGGCTATGGGCAACGGCTGCATTTCGAAACCGCCGGCCGCATCGGCAGTCTTTCCAACTACATGGAGGGCGGTTCGAGTTCGGCCAAGCTGACCTGGGAACGATCGGGGTTTACACCGGGGGATGTGGACGTGGCTCAGATCTACGACGGGTTTTCGGCGTCGGTGATCTACGGGCTGGAGTCATACGGATTCTGCAAAGAAGGGGAGGCGCTGGACTTCATCCAGGACGGTCGTATCGCGCTCGACGGGGAGCTGCCGCTGAATACTTTCGGGGGAAGTTTGGGCACCGGCCGCATCCACGGGCTCTGGCACATTATCGAGGGCGCGTTACAGGCGTCGGGGCGCGCTGGATCGCGGCAGGTCAAGGATGCCAATGTGTCGTTCGTGGGGGCGAGCGCACCCATTGTGACGGGGACCACGTTTATATTCGTGCGGGATCCTTATTGATTCGCATCGAACGCCCGTTCTCGGGCTTTTCTGGACGGGCTGCCGGTATCCCCCTCCGACAAGGCGAAGATCGCGCATGGCAACGCCGACCGGCTGCTTCGCTTACCGGTCTGAAAACGCAAAACGGGCGACCGATCCCTCGCGGCCCCATAGTGCCCGCGAGGGATCGCCGCCCGTCCGGAAGCGTGAAGCTGGATTAACCGCCGAAGCGGTTTGGTCCGGGGGTGCCGCCGAGGCACATCAGGACGATGAACCAGATGCCGCCGACCGCGGGAACCAACAGGATGAAGTACCACCAGCCGCTTTTGTCCTGGTCGTGCAGCCGGCGTACAGTCACGGCAATGGCCGGCACGATGATGCCAATGGCAAAGATCCCGAGCAGGATCATGGGGATCGTCGGGTCGCCGATGATGCTACCAAGCACCAGGACCACCACGTATACGAGCAGCACGAACAGGAAGAAGAACCAAAACTCCGAGCGAGCCGCGCGGCCCTGGAACGTCGCGTACTTCGAGAAGCACGTGCTAACTGCGTCTTTTATTCCCACCGTCTTAACTCCTTAATTGAGGAAGCCAGTTCATTCCGGCTGCCCGAGCATAGTTCGCCGCCAGGAATATGTATCCGAATCCAGGATTCGCCAAAAGAAAACAATATGAAGCCGGATCACTTTAAAATGGGCCGCTGACCTGGGGCGCCGAACGGTTTATCCTGACTGCATGTCGCGACAGAACTGGCGCCCCATGACGCGATTCGACGTTCCGCTGGCGGAGGCGATCGCTGAGCAGGTCCATCCCGATTTACCCGAAGATCCCGTGGTCTGCGCTGAATAGTTACATTTGTTTACACAGGGATCTTGGAGGCTGGGTTCTGCATCGGGCCCTGTTGGGCACGCGATCGCGCATCCGTGGTTCCTTTGCCGTCCGCCCAAACTCAACACCCTGCTTGGCGCATTGCCAGCCGCACCCGATACGCTTTTCGTGCACGATCTGGCGTTGCTGCCCGCTGCGCGCGGCGTTGGGCACGCGGCGGCAGCGGGTCGCTCGATGGTGGACGCCGCCCAAGTGTTGGAACTGCCAAATTTGTCGCTGGTCGCGGCCGCCTCCGGCAGGCTAGAGCGTGATCGCCTGAGGTTGACTTCAACCTCGGGCGTGAATCACCCTCTCAAACAAAGGCTTAGACCATGATCCAACGCCGAGATCGCATGCGACCTCAAAAGATCATGGTCTAGTGCGTGATCGCCTGAGGTTGACTTCAACCTCGGGCGTGAATCACCCTCTCAAACAAAGGCTTAGACCATGATCCAACGCCGAGATCGCATGCAACCTCAAACGATCATGGTCTAAATGAACACGCCGCCCATGCCGCCCGCCGGGTAGCGCGTGCCGGCGGCCGCACCGGTCGGCACCGCGGCCGCGATGGCGGCGATCTCGGCCGGCGCCAGCGACACGTTCAGCGCACCCAGGTTCTCGTCGAAGCGCGCGGCGTAGCGGGTGCCAGGGATCGCGACCACGTCCTGCCCCTGTGCCAGGAGCCAGGCCAGTGTTAGCTGCGACGGGGTGCAGCCCTTGTCCTTGGCGAACTTCTCGATTTTCGCCACCAGTGCGCGGTTCTGGTCGAAATTCTCCTTCTGGAAGCGCGGGTGGGCGGCGCGGCGGCCGTCGATGTCGCCGAAGGTCTGGATCGCGCCGGTCAGGAAGCCGCGGCCCAACGGCGCGTACGCAACGAAGGAAATGCCGAGGTCGCGCGTAACAGCGCGGGTCTCCTCCGCTTCGGCACGATACAGGAGCGAATACTCGGTCTGCACGGCGGCGATCGGATGCACCGCGTGGGCTCTGCGGATGCGATCGGGGGAGGCTTCGGACATGCCCAGAAACCGGACCTTGCCCTGTTCGACCAGCTTCTTCATGGCGCCAACGGTTTCCTCGACCGGCACATCGGGGTCGACGCGGTGCTGGTAATACAGGTCGATGACGTCTTCGTTCAGCCGCTTCAGGCTGGCCTCGCAGGACGCGATCACGAATTCGGGCCGGCCGCTGACGCCGTTCGGCTGGCCGGGGCGCTGGATTTGACCGAATTTGGTCGCCAGCATCACCTTCTCGCGACGGCCCTTGATGGCGCGTCCGAGCAGTTCCTCGTTATGGCCCCAGCCGTACATGTCGGAGGAGTCCATGTGGTCCACGCCCTGGTCGATCGCGTGGTGGATCAATTTTTCGGAGCAGGCGTCGTCCGCCGCGCCATAGACGCCCGACAGCGACATGAGGCCCAGCCCGATGGCGGAGACCGAAAGCCCCGCGGTTCCGAGGTTGCGGCGTTCCAGCTGGCTCATGGTGTTTCTCCACTGTTATGGCGTTCCGATACCAGCTCGGTTCTGATTTGGCGATACCGGGGGTAGCGGGGTAGGTCGAACAGGATGAATGCGCCGATCCCCCGCTGGCTGATCGCTCGCCTGCCGTTTCACTACGGATGGGTCATCCTGGGCTGTGTCTGCTGCGCGGGCGTGGCGCGCCAGGGCGGAGCGGTGGCAACGCTGTCGGTGTTCGTGTCGCCCATGACGGCGGAGTTCGGATGGTCCCGCACCGCGATCTCGGGCGCGGTGTCGCTGGGCGGCGTTATGGCGGCCATCCTGTCCCCTTACCTCGGCCGGTATTTGGATCGGGCCGGTGCCAGGCTTGTGCTGTGCGCGGCGATTTTGGCCACGGCGGCGGCGACCGCGCTGCTTTCGCTGACGACCGCGCTGCCCATGTTTTATCTGCTGTTCTGCGTGGCGCGGCTGAACTTCGCCGGGCCGTTCGATTTGGGGATCTACGGTGCGGTCAGCAACTGGTTCGTGGCGCGGCGGGCGCTGGCGACGTCCATCGCCACCTTGGGCGGGATGGTGGGGCTGACAACCATGCCGCTGATCGCGCAGGCCGCGATGGGGACCGGCGGCTGGCGGGCGGGGTGGTTGGCCGTGGGCGCCACCGCGCTGGTGGTCGGTTTTTTGCCGGTGTGGCTGCTGCTGGTTCGCGCGCCCGAGGATGTGGGGTTGATCCCCGACCACCATACCCCGATCGCGACCACGGTGGAGCAACCGTCCTTCACCCGCGCGCAGGCGCTGCGCACCCCGGCATTTTGGTTCCTGTCGCTGTTCACCCTGCTGGTTTACCCCGTTCAGGCCGGGGTCAGCCTGCATCAGGCGCCGTTTCTGATCGAGCGTGGGCTGGCCCCCGCCGTCGCGGCGACGGTGGTGAGCTCCTTCTCGGTGCTGTCGGGGATGGCAACATTGTGCTTCGGTCTGATGCCACGATGGGTGCCGATCCGGTTGCGGCTGGCGATGGTGGCAGCGCTGCTGTGCGTGGGGACGGCGCTGATGCTGTCGGTGCATTCGGCGGCGCAGGCCTACGTGGCGGCGTCGTTCTTCGGACTGGGCATCGGCGGGTTGCTCACCATGCTGCCCATCGCCTGGGCGGATTACTACGGTCGGCGAAGCTATGGGGCGATCCGCGGTTTGGCGCTGACGGTGCAGGTGCTGGCGCAAGCCACCGGCCCGCTGCTGTCGGGCGTGCTGCGGGACGCGACCGGGACGTACGACCTGTCGCTCGGCGTGTGCGCCGTGTTGGCGGGGTTGGGCGTCGGTGCGGCGGTGCTGGCGAAGGCGCCGGTTTACCGCTAGGTTAGGGTAACAAGACCCAGGGGAGGCCAAAAGCGTGAACGACGCCATCGAAAAATCGGCGATGCGGAAGATCTATATCCGCCTGCTGCCCTTCGCGATTCTGAGCTATTTCCTCGCGTACATCGATCGTATCAACGTCAGCTTCGCGGCGCTGACCATGCGCGGGGACCTTGGAATCACCGCCGCCGAGTATGGGTTCGCCCTCGGCACCTTCTATTGGGGCTACTTCCTGTGCGAGGTGCCCAGCAACATCATCATGGAGAAAGTGGGCGCGCGCCTGTGGATCGCCCGCATCATGATCACCTGGGGCATCCTGGCCGGCCTGACCGCGATGGTCGTGGGGCCGACCAGCTTCGGGGTGGTGCGCTTCTTTCTGGGAGTCGCCGAGGCCGGGTTCTTCCCCGGCATCGTATTGTATTACACCTACTGGTTCCCGACCTACCACCACGCCCGCATCGTCTCGGGCTTCCTGATCGGGCTGCCGATCGCGGTGGCCGGCGGGGCGCCGATTTCCACCGCGCTGCTGGGCTTGGACGGGCTGTACGGTCTCAAGGGCTGGCAAATCATGTATATCGCCGAAGCGATCCCCACCGTGATCATCGGCGTCGTCACCCTGTTCGTGCTGATCGACCGTCCCGAGCAGGCAAAATTCCTGACGCGGGAGGAAAAAGACTGGCTCAGCGCCAAACTGCTCGCCGAGCGCAAGGCCAAGGAGGCGATCCGCACGTTCAGCACGCTGGGGGCGATGTTCGATCCCAAGGTCCTGCTGCTGTCGCTGAACTATTTCGGCATTGTCGTCGCCAGCCTCGGAATTCTGTTCTTCGTGCCGCAGATCATTAAGTCCATCGGCGTCACCGACAACATGACGGTGGGGTGGCTGACGATGATCCCCTACCTCTCGGGCGGGGTGGGCCTCGTGACCTGGGGTATCGTGTCCGACCGGATGAACGAGCGCCGCTTGAACCTTCTCGCCGCCTGCGCGGTGTCCGCCATAGGGCTGATCATCGCCGGTCTGACGATCGGGTCCTGGTGGGCGATGGTGGGCCTGTCGATCGCGACATTTGGCTTCTATGGCTCCAAGGGCCCGTTCTGGTCGATGCCGCCGATGTTCCTAACCGGAACCGCCGCGGCCGCGACGATCGCCTGGATCAACTCCATCGGCAATCTCGGCGGATTCTTCGGACCCTGGTACGTGGGGGTGATCAAGGACCTGACCGGCAGCTACGCGGGCGGGCTGTTCGGCCTGGCGTTCCTGTGCATCATGTCGGCCGTCGTCTGCGCCTTGTTCCTGCACATCCCCAACGCGGCCAAGGACGCCGCCGCGACGCAGGGGGCGCATGCGGACTAACGGATCCCGACCCGTGATAACACGCGACACCACGCGCTGGGTGCTGATCGGCGCGGCGCTGATGATGGCGCTGAGCATGGGGATCAGGCAGAGTCTCTCGCTCTTCCTGACGCCCGTGACCCACGACCTCGCACTGACGGCGGCGCAGTTCACGCTATCCATCGCGGTGCAGAACGCGGTGTGGGGCATCGCCCAGGCGCCGGTCAGTATGCTGGCCGACCGCTTCGGCATGCGGTCATTGATGGTATCCGGCGCACTGATTTACCTCCTGGGCGTGTGCACCATGGGGTTGGCTGGCGGGTCGTTCGCGCTGGTGCTGTCGGGCTGTTTCATCGGGGTCGCGATGGCGTGCACCGCGTCATCCCTCGCCATGACGGCGGCAGCCCGAGCGGTTTCCGAGGCCAAGCGCAGCATGACGTTGGGCATCGTGTCGGCCGTGGGCTCGATGGGCACGCCGGTCGTCGCGATGTCGGTGCAGGGCCTGCTCAAAAACTACGACTGGCACATGGGCATCCTGCTGTTCGTGGTGCTGGCGATGGCGCTGCTGCCGGTGGCGTATTTCGCCGGCGGGGCCGACAAGCTGCCGCGCCCCACCGGCAACAAGGCCACCATGGGGGAGGTTTTGGGCCAAGCCGTCCGCCATCGCGGCTTCCTGGTGATGTCCGCCTGCTATTTCGTCTGTGGGCTGAACCTTATTTTCCTTACCACCCATCTGCCGAACTACCTGAACATCTGCGGGTTGGACCCGATGCTGAGCGCCGAGGCACTGGCCATCATCGGCGCCGTCAACATCGCCGGGTCCTGGGTCGCCGGCTGGCTCGGCGGCAAGTTCCCCAAGCATTTGCTGCTGGGCATTCTGTATTTGCTGCGATCCTGCACCATCGCCGCGTTCTTCATCGTGCCGCCGAGCCCGACGTCGACACTGGTGTTCGCGACTGTGATGGGGATGCTGTGGCTCGGGGTGATCCCCCTGACCGGCGGTTTGGTCGCGGAGATGTTTGGCACCCGTTACATGGCGACCCTGCTGGGTATGTCGTTCGTCGTGCATCAAACCGGATCGTTCCTGGGCGCCTGGGGCGGCGGTCTGATCTTCGACGCGCTCGGGTCATACGACCGTGCCTGGCAGACGGGGGTGCTGATCGGGGCCATCGCGGGGGTGGTGCAGATCGCGTTCGGCGGGCCACCTCGGCGGTCGGAGTTGAAATTGGTACCCGGCGTCGCCACGTCTGCCTGACAACCGAACAGGGAGGGAAGAGCAATGCCCAACACCGTCTATAAAGTCGTTGAGATCGTCGGGACGTCTCCGGACAGCATCTCCAAGGCGATCGACAACGCCATCGCGAAGGCGTCAAGCTCGCTGCGGCACCTCGGGTGGTTTGAGGTCATCGAGACGCGCGGCACTATCGAAAATGGCAAGGTCGGACAGTATCAGGTGAGCCTGAAGGTCGGGTTCACGCTGGAGTAGGCCGGCGAGCCGTTTTCCGGGGTACCTGGGGTCATTCGGTCGGGCTGCGGCGCGGGAAGCTTGCCGGCAGGCCGGCCGGCCCGAGCGCGAAGGCGAGGGCGGCGCGACCAACCTTGGACGTGCCTACCCCGCCACCCCCGGCCCCACCAACAAAACCGGCGTCCCCCGCGCCGCCGCGACCCGCAATACCGCCGCCTCCCGCTCGGGCGACAGCCCATCCCGGTCCAGCACCAACAACCGTTCCCCGCCCTCTGGCAGAGCGAACCGCAGCGCGCGCTCCGTCAGGTCCGACAACACCCGCCCCCGCACCCGATCCACCGGTAAATCCACCGTCACGCCAGCAAGCTGTTCGGCCGAACCGAGCAGCACCAGCGTCTCCCCCGCGAGCCCCGCGATATGCGCCGCTGTCCGCACCCCGCGTTCCCCGCCCAACAATGCCACAACCGAACCGCGCGGGCGCATCCGCTTGGGTGGCAGCAGCAACACGCTGGCATCGGACCCGCATGCTGTTTGCCACGCGCGCAAGAACGACTGGGTCAGCCCGCTGCTCCCCAGCTTGGGTTCCGCGAGCACCACGATGTCGCTGGAGCACAGCAGTGCCGCGACCACGCCGGATGGGTTGCCTCGGCGGACCTGAAATTCGCTGCGCACACCCAGCCCTTGCGTAACGGTATCAAGCAATCGTTTCGCGGTACTCGCGGCGTGCCGGAATTCCGTTTCGACGCTGTCGGTATCCAACGCGTGCCACTCATGCGAGTGCAACCTGAATTCGCGTGCGAAGGGGAACGACGCGACGCCGATCAGGGCTTCATCCTCGACAAAAACGCCGAATATTCCGATACCGAGTAGGTGGGCCATTTCGACGGCGTGCCGCATCAGATCGCCGCTGGTCGCACCATGATGAATGCCCAGCACAAGGCGTCGGTGGTGGGGCATCAGTGCGTCCCCTTTTCATCGTCGTCCTGCAACCGGCGGGCTTTAGCAAATTCCTTCAGGCGCGCCTCGACTTTCGCATTGATCTCCGTCGAGGGCAGGCCGGTGAGAAGCTCGATCCCCTGGTCGATTGTTTCGATCGGATAGATGGCGAAGCGGCCTGCGGCGCAGGCATCCACCACCTCGGCGCGCAGCATGAGATGTTGCACGTTCGATGCGGGGATCATCACGCCTTGGGTGCCGGTCAGCCCACGCGCCTTGCAGATTTCGAAATACCCCTCGATCTTGTCGTTGACGCCACCGATGGCCTGCACCATCCCATGCTGGTTCACCGACCCGGTCACCGCGAGGTCCTGCCGCAACGGCGTTTCCGACAATGCCGACAGCAAGGCGTACAGTTCCGTCGATGACGCGCTGTCGCCGTCCACACCGCCGTAGGACTGCTCGAACACCAGGCTGGCGGCCACGGAAATGGGGGTATCCTTTGAATACCGCCCGGCCAGAAAACCGGAGAGAATCAGCACCCCTTTGGAGTGCGACGGCCCGCCGGTCTTCACCTCGCGCTCGATATCGAGGATACGCCCAGCGCCGGGATGCACCCGGCAGGTAATGCGGGTCGGCCGGCCGAACGCGAACCCGCCGAGGCTCATGACGCTCAATCCGTTGATCTGCCCAACGCAAGCGCCAGCGGTATCGATCAGCGCGATATCCCGCAGGATCGTTTCGGCCGACCGTTCCCGAATGCGCGATGCCCGCCGGATTTGTTCGTCGATCGCTTTGTCGACGTCCGCGCGGGCGATGACGTCGCGTTTGGCGTCGGTGGCGTAATAGGCGGATTCTACCAGCAGATCGCGGATCGTTTCAGTTGCTAAAGTCAGCTTGTTGGCATCTTCCGTAGCGCGCGCGGCAAACTCCACCACGCGGGCAACGGCGTCGCGATCCAGCGGCGGTAAAGCTTCCCGTGTCGCGATGCCGGCGATCGAACGGGCAAACATTGCCTCGGCATCCACCGAACGGTCGGTGTCGTCGTCGAAATCCGCCAGGATTTTGAAGTATTGCGAGAAATCCGGATCGGCCTCCGCGAGTAAATAATAAAGCTGCCGGTCGCCGTACAGCACGACCTTGATGTCCAATGGGATCGGATCCGGTTCCAGGGATAAAATACTGGAAAATCCCATGATCTTGGAAGCATCTTCGATCCTAACTTCCCGCCGCAGCAAAGCCCGCTTCAAAGCGGGCCAGCTCAGCGGTTCGGTCAGCAAATTGCGGGCATCCAGCATAATCGTGCCGCCATTAGCCTTGTGCAGCGATCCCGCCCGTATCAGCCGGAAATTGGTTACCAGCGCGCCCTGAATCGGCAAATGATCGATCCGGCCGGTGAGGTTGGCCAACGTGGGGTTGGATTCGTCGATGACGCCGTCCTGGCCGTTGGGCGTCACGAACACGTTGACCTCGTACCGGTCGAACGGTGTGCCGGCGATTTGCGGCGCGGGGGTTTCTTCCTGCCCCGAGCCCGGAGGTTGGGGCTGAGCGATGAACAAGTGCACATTCTGTACAAGATCTTCCCGCATTGCGTCCAAATGCCCCAGCACCATCGGCAAATCCGCCAGCGTCGCGCGGGCTTCTTCCATCGACTGGCCGACGGCTGCGCGCGCCGTCTCCTGGTCCAACGCCCGCACGGCCTCCCGGCGTTCCTTGTCCAGGCGCGGCATCCCACGCAAAGTCTGTTCCAGGTCGTGTTCCAGGTCGTGGATCGCGGTTTCCACCGCTTTGCGCTGTTCCTCCGGCCAGGTGTTGAATGCCTCCGGCGGCACAACCTCCCCGTCTTTGGCGGGGGCCAGGGCGAAGCCGTTAGGGGTGCGCAGGATGAGGATGTTCCGAGCCAAGGCCTTGTCGCGCAGGGCGGAGAAAGCGGTGTCGCCCTTGGCCCTGATGGCCTCATCGATGGCGCCGTGGCGGGTCTGATAGGCTTCCGACTCGAACACGCCGGGCAGCGCGGCTTTGAGGTCGTCGATCAGATCGTGCATCGCCTGGGCGAACACGGGCGCCTTGCCGCGCGGCAGGCGAATGGCGGTAGGGCGGTGCGGGGCGGCAAAATTGTTGACATACACCCAGTCCGACGCCGCCGGCCGTTCGGCGGCCGCGACCTCCAGCAGCGATTTGATGGACCGTTGAATGCGGGCGCCGGACGAGCCCACGGCGAAAATGTTGAACCCCGGCGCCCCAATCCGGGTGCCCAGCCGCAGCGCATCCCGCGCTCGGTCCTGTCCGGCGAGGCGGTCGGTGTGCTCGAGTTCGGCCGTCGTGGCGAAGTCCAGCGCGGACAGATCCGCCTTGCGATACAGGCGTTCGGGCGTGAGTGGAGCGGTGGGCATTGGCTGCTTTCTCCGTTTCCGGGTAACAATATCCTGACCGGACAGGAGGGAACAGCCATGGGACCGAAGCTCGTCGATTATCTGCTCTACGAAAAAGAGGACAACGGCATCCTCTGGATCAAATTCAACCGGCCGGAGCGGATGAACGCCCTGGTGGGCACGGCCGAGGAAGGCAGCACCGTCGCGAAGGTCGGCGAATATATGCGGGCCGGCGACGACGACCCCGACGTGCGGGTAATCGTGCTAACCGGTGTGGGCCGCGCGTTCTGCGCCGGCGCCAATCTTGCGTCGCGCGAGGGCGCCAGCGTCGTGGGCGACAATTTTCCAGGCGCGCGCGGTTCGCATGACGGACCGGACGCCGCTCGGCAGCACTTCTTCCACGGTTTCACCGATTTGCACCGCGACATCTCGTTGATCCGTAAGCCCACCATCGCGATGATCAACGGCGCCGCCGTCGGGTCCGGCATGGACATGTCGCTGCATTGCGACATTCGCATCGGCTGCGAGAGGAGCCGTTTCATCGCCTATCACAACGCCGGCCAGATCATCGAGAACGGCGGCTGCTACTATCTGCCGAAAATGATCGGCCTGGGGCGGGCGTTGGAGCTTGCCTATACCGGCGAAGTGAACGCTGAGACGGCGTACCGGTGGGGTATGCTCAACCACATGGTGCCGTCGGAGGAACTGGAAGCCTTCACCCGCGCATTATGCGAGCGGATACTGGGAATCCCTCCATTGGTGCAATGGATCAGCAAGCGCGTGATGCGCGCCGCCCAGGATAGCACGCTGGAGCAGACGATGGTTCTGACCTCCAACGCCGGCGGTATTCTGCAACAATCCGAGGATGCGAAGGAGGCGCGGAAGGCGTTCGTGGAAAAACGAAAAGGCAAATTCCACGGGCGGTAAGCCTCCTCCTTTGTTTCACACCGTCTCCCCCGCCGCGTGCCCGCTCGCTGTCGCGAACAGCATCTCCTGCGGGGCGCGGGCGTCACCGACGGTAACGACATCGATCCCCGCCGCGCGTAACGGAGCCGCCAGTGCATCGTTGGGCGCGCGGGGAGTCGCGTAGGTCAGCAGCGCGACGTTCTCGATCACGCGGACGTCGCCGTTGTAAACATTGACGACGTCCAACCGCCCCTCGGCGCAAGCGTCGCTCCAACGCGGTTCGGCCAGCGTTATCACCTCGATCCGTTGCTCCGCCATCCGCCGCAGGATGCCTTGCCGGGTTGTCATGGCAACGTCGGTCGCGATCGTGTCGCGCGGGGTGACGATCGCGACGCGATCGAAGCGTGCGCGCAGGGCTTCGGCGGCGGCGTAACAACCTTCGGTGTGGTCGGCGTCGAATAAAACCGCCGTGCCGGGTTGACGCCCATCGTGGCGCAGCACTTCGGTCATGGCGGTGCGCAGATCGGGCACCCAACCCTCGGCGCAAATGTCGGCCGGCAGCCAATCCGGGGCAATCATGGTCGATCCGGTCGCCAGGATCACGGTGTCGGGCCGCAATGCGACGATATCCTCGGCCGAGGCAGCCCTGCCCAACACAAACGCGGCACCGGCCCGCCGCGCGGCCACGGTTTGGTAATCGTAGATGGACGAGACCGTTTCGCCGCCGGGCAATTGTTCGCGCCAATACGCTTTGCCGCCGATCCAATCGGACGCGCCGAACACTGTCACGTCGTGCCCGCGGGCGGCGGCGACCCAGGCTGCTTCCATGCCCGAGATGCCTGCGCCAATCACCACCACGCGCTTTCGAACGGCGGCTGGAACCGGCACGAAATCCACCTCGTCCGGGCGGCTGACACGGGGGTTGTTCACGCACGCGATGGGCACGTGCATCATGATGATCGCCGCCCAGCAGGTGTTACAGGACAGGCAGTAGCGGATGTCCCAGGTACGTCCGGACGCTGCCTTCTTCGGCCAAGCGGGGTCCGCGACCAAGGGGCGGCCCAGTGCCACCAGCGACGCTTCCCCGCGTGCGAGGATGCCGTCCGCCTCGGCCGGGTCGGTGATACGTCCTAATGCCATCAGCGGCACGCCGTTCAGGGAATGCCGCAGTTCGCGGATGGCCGGCATGTAGGGCATGGGTGGACCGTGCCGGTCGGGCGTGTGCATCTCCAGCGTGCGGGCGTGCGCGCCGCCGGCGAAGCAGACGTAATCGGCCTGTCGCGAACGCGTCAGCAGGTCCGCAACGATCGCCGCCTCGGCCGGCCCAATGCCGCCGGGAAGGCCGTCGTCCACGGGCAATTTCAGCCCGACGATGAAATCCGCACCGCAGGCGTCGCGCACGGCCGCAACGACCTCGGCCACGAAACGAACCCGCCCGGCCCAATCCCCGCCGTATTCGTCGTCCCGCCGGTTCGACCAGGGGGACAAAAACTGGTGGAACATGTGCCCATGCGCACCCGAAATCTCGACGCCAGAGAATCCGCACACCTTCAAATGCGCGGCGGAATCCGCGATCTCCGCCACCAACCCGCGGATTTCCGCCGCCGACAAAGCGCGCGGCACCGTCCACGACAGATCGTCGGGCAAAGCGGAGGCCCCCACGGCCTCGGGATTCCGCCCAGGAAAATGCCGCCCGCGCCCGGCGTCCTGGATCTGGCCGAGCAGGCGGCAGTCTTGCGATTCCACGGCGGCGGCGAAGCGTTTCAGCCCCTCGGCATCGTCCTTCCGCCAAACCTGCAAGCGCGGAATGCCCGCCTGGTGCCGCATCGTCGCCAGCGGCTCCGTGATAGTCATCGCCGCACCGCCAGCCGCTCGGTTTGCATGATACTGTATCATGCGGTCGGTAACCCGGCCCGCCGGGGTGGCCAGCAGGCTCATGGACGCATGCACAACGCGGTTGCGCAGGGTCTTGCCGGCCAGTTGGAACGGGGTGAACAGCGCGTGAAAATCGGACATTGTCGGGCGGGCTCCTCCGGCGCCGATCTTGTCTTGTCCCGCCGCTCGCGCCTAGGCTTGCGCCAAGGCAACGGAGCAACGGCCATGCTGAGCATCGAACCGACCGGCCAAATCCTGGGGGCCGCGCTGCGCGGGGTGGACCTGAAACAGGACCTGGCCGCGCACGATTTTGGGGTGATTCTGCGCGCCCTGGGCGAATACGGCGTGCTGCGCTTTCCCGGCCAGTGGCTGGACGCGCCGGAGCTGAAGCGCTTTTCCGAACGGTTCGGCGAAATCCAGGTGCTGCGGGGCAACCCGAACCACGAACCCGGCATCCCCGAGGTCTCCATCCTGTCCAACGTCACGAAAGACGGAAAGCTCATCGGTTCCCCCGACGCCGGGCAGTCCTGGCACACCGACATGACCTACTCCCCAACCAAGGGGTTTGTGAATGTGCTGTCGGCCTGGAAGGTGCCGTTGCGCGATGGCAAGCCCGTCGGGAGCACGGAATTCACCAACACCCAGGCAGCGGCGGCCGACCTGTCGCCCGAAACGATCGAGCGCCTGACAGGCCTGACCGCGACCCACGATATCGAAATGTTCTGGGAATACATGCGCCGGGAAAAGGGCAGCAAGCGCCCGCCCATGTCGGCGGAAATGCGCGCCCAACGCCCGCCGGTAAGCCACCCGGTGCTGATGAACCACCCGATCACCGGCCGGAACGTGCTGTACGTGAACCCAGGTTTCACCACCCATATCGACGGGATGCCGGAGGATCGAAGTGCCGCGCTGCTGAAATCCCTGCTGGACCACGTGTTCCAGCCGAAATACCGCTACGTGCACGAATGGGTCGAAGGCGATTTGCTGCTGTGGGACAACCTCGGCAGTTGGCACATGGCGCGCCCGGATTACGGACCCGAGGAATATCGCCTCATGAAACGCTGCCAGGTGATGGCGGATAAGATCTTCGATCCGGCCTTCGTGCGGCAAGCGTTGGCCGCCTAATCAAAACAAAGGAAACCACCATGATCGCCGAAAGCACCGCGCCCTACTACGGCACCCAATATCGCACTGACCCCTTCCTGAAGGCTTGGCTGGCCAAACGCCCGACCGAGGCGGCGCTGGAACCCGACCTGCCTATCATCGACCCGCACCACCATTTCTGGGATACGCCGCATCGCGGAACGTATTTTCTGCCCGATCTGCTGGCCGATATCGGCAAGGGGCATAACATCGTCTCGACCGTGTTCCTCGAATGCCAGGCCATGTACCGCAAAGGCGGTCCGGCCGAAATGAAACCGGTCGGCGAAGTCGAGTTCGTCGCCGGCATCGCCGCCTTGAGCGCGTCCGGCAATTACGGTCCCTGCCGCGTCGCCGAGGGCATCGTCGGCCACGCCGATCTGACCATCGGCGCCAAAGTGCGGGACGTGCTGGAAGCCCAAATCGCCGCGGGCGGCGGGCGTTTCCGCGGCATTCGCTACGGCGTGTCCTGGGATCCGCACCCCGAGGTGCAGAATTTCGCTTCTCGATATGTGCCGCCTGGCATTCTGAAGGACCCGACCTTTCGGGAGGGTTTCGCGCAATTGGCGAAACTGAACCTGTCTTTCGAATCCTGGCAGTATCACCCGCAACTACCCGATGCCATCGAACTCGCCCGCGCCTTCCCCGACACGACCATCGTCCTCAATCACGTCGGCGGGGTGCTCGGCGTCGGCCCGTACTACGGGCGGCGGCAGGAAATCCTCGCGTCCTGGCGCAAGGACATCGCCGAACTGGCGAAATGCCCGAACGTCAATGTGAAGCTGGGCGGGATCGGCATGGCATCGTTCGGGTTCGGTTTCCATGACCGGGATTATCCGCCAACCTCCCACGAACTGGCCGAGGCGTGGAAAATGTACATCGAGCCATGCATCGAATCCTTCGGTGTCGATCGCTGCATGTTCGAGAGCAATTTCCCGCCTGATAAGCAGTCCGGCGGCTACACCGAACTGTGGAACGCGTTCAAGATTCTAACGGCAAAAGCATCCGCCGCCGAAAAGAAAGCGCTCTACAGCGGCACCGCCGCTCGGGTTTACAACCTCACCGCACCGTAAATGCCGTATGTTGGGTTACGCCTGACCCCGCACGGTCGCCTCCTGCTGGAGGCGGCCGAGGACGCACCAATGCTCGGCGATCGGGTAGCCGAACGCCTGACCGAAGCCTTCGCCGGCGGTGCTGGTGCCGGACTGATGCAACTCGGGGCGGGAGAGGTTGGGCAAGCCCTCCCGCCGCTCTTCCTATGGTGGCGCGGTTTCGCGTCCCGCTACGTTGCTGCTTTGTGCATTCTGACATCGGACGATTCCCTGCCAGCCGTGCCGCCGCCCACCGCTGCCGAACTGGCGGAGCTGGTGCTGACCGCGCCGCCGATGCCGGGTGCGGAGTATCTCACGGCGGATCTGCTGACCGACCTGTGGCACGAAATCGGCGCCGCCTTCGCACCCGCTGCGAAGACCGGCCTGCAAGCCTTCCTCAAACGCATGAATCCCGCCTGGAATCTGGTCGGGCGCGTCCATTTCAATCTGGCGGAGAATAAGCGCGACCCCGACCAGCCCTTTGCCTTCTTGGCCACCTACACCACCCGCCTGTCCGCCCAGGCGCGGGCGCAGCACGTGCCGCTGGGGCAGGCACTGCGGGAATACGCGGGGGCTGCCAATCGCGACAAACTTCTGTCGTTGCTGCTGCCGGTGCAGCGCGCGGCGGAGACCTGCGCGTGGCTGAAACCCATGGTGGATGCCGGGGAGATTTTTCATCCGTTGCGCTGGGGTGCCGGCGATGCCGCCCGCTTCCTCGGCAGCGTGCCGGAATTGGAGCAAGCGGGCGTCGTCGTGCGCATGCCCGCCAACTGGCATGCCAATCGCCCGCCACGGCCCCAGGTCACAGGCACCGTTGGAGCCAGCGCGCCCTCGGCGCTGGGGCTGGACGCGGTGATGGACTTCAACATGGAAGTTTCCCTGGATGGGGAACCGCTCAGCACCGCCGAAATTCGGGCCTTACTGGCCGGCACCGACACGTTGGTGCTGCTGCGCGGCCAGTGGGTGGAGGTCGATCGCGACCGCCTGCAAGCCGCCATGGAACGCTTCAAAGCCGCGGAAGAACTGGCGGCGCAAGACGGCCTGACCTTCGCGGAGGCGATGCGACTGCTGTCGGGTGCCTCGGTCGCGGGCAATAAGACCGACCCTGCCGCCGCGGATTGGGCGCACATATCGGCGGGTCCCTGGCTCGCGGAAATATTACGGAAATTGCGTGCCCAGAACGCGAACGGGGCCGACCCGGGACCGGCGTTGAAAGGCACGCTGCGGCCCTACCAGAAAGCGGGGGTGGAATGGCTGCGGCTGTTGTCCGGCCTCGGACTGGGGGCGTGCCTGGCAGACGACATGGGCTTGGGCAAAACCATCCAGATCCTGGCGCTGCTGCTGCTGCGATCGGAGGACAACAAAATGCCCAGCCTGCTGGTGGCGCCCGCCTCGCTGCTGGCCAACTGGGCAGCGGAAATCGAGCGTTTCGCCCCCAGCCTGAAAGCTCGCATCGTCCACCCCTCGGCGATGACGGCGGAGGAAACCAAACAACTGACGCCCGACAGCCTGATGGGCACCGATCTGGCCATCACCAGCTACGGCACCCTGCTGCGGATGCCGGTCCTCGCACAGACGCAATGGCGCTACGCGATTCTGGATGAGGCGCAGGCGATCAAGAACCCCGGCGCCAAGCAGACCAAAGCGGTCAAGGCGCTGCAAGCACAGGCGCGCATCGCGCTGACCGGCACCCCAGTGGAAAACCGGCTGGGCGACCTCTGGTCGATCTTCGATTTCATCAACCCCGGCCTGCTGGGAACCGCCAAACAATTCACCAGCTACACCAAAGGGTTGGCGGACCGCACACAAAACCCCTACGGCCCGCTGCGCGAACTGGTGCGCCCCTACGTCCTGCGGCGCATGAAAACCGATAAATCGGTGATTGCCGACCTACCGGACAAAACCGAGGTCAAGGCGTATTGTGTCCTGTCCCGCAAACAGGCGGCACTCTATGGGCAAACCGTATCGGATCTGGCGAAGGCGCTGGAGCAATCGGAAGGCATCCAACGCCGCGGCATCGTGCTGGCGACGTTGATGCGGCTGAAACAGATATGCAACCACCCTTCACAATGGCTAAACGACGGCGTCTGGGCCGAGGAAGACAGCGGCAAATGGGCGCGCTTGCGGGATATCGCCGAGGTCGTGGCGTCGCGGCAGGAGAAGATGCTGGTTTTTACCCAGTTCCGGGAGATGACCGGGCCGCTGGCCACGTTCCTCGGCGGTATTTTCGGCCGGCCGGGCCTGGTGCTGCATGGCGAGACCGCGGTGAAAAATCGCCGGGATTTGGTGCGGACCTTCCAGGAGGACGAAACCGCACCGTTCTTTATCCTGTCGCTGAAAGCCGGCGGCTCCGGCCTGACGCTGACGGCGGCATCCCACGTGGTGCATTTCGACCGCTGGTGGAACCCAGCAGTGGAGAATCAGGCGACCGATCGCGCTTACCGCATTGGACAGAAGAAGAACGTGCTGGTGCATAAGTTCGTTTGCCAGGGCACGGTCGAGGAAAAGATTGACGAGATGATCGAGTCGAAGAAAACATTGTCTGACAGCCTACTCGCCGACTCGGGATCGGGGGAGATAAAGCTCACCGAAATGCGGGACGACGAACTGCTGCGCCTGGTCGCCCTGGATCTGAACGCCGCGATAAGGGATTGAGGCCGATGTCGTACTATTCCAGCCGTCGTTCCTCCCGCGACTACGGTCGCTGGGCGCCCTACGTCCCGGTCGCTGCTCGGCGTGCCAAGGCGGAGAAGGAGGTCGCGAAACTCGCCAAGAAGGGGCAGGCTATTTCCCCGGTGAAAATCGCGGGGACGAAAATCGCGACGACGTTTTGGGGCAAGGCGTGGTGCGAAAATCTGGAGGGCTATGGCGATTTCGAAAACCGGCTGCCACGCGGCCGCACCTATGTGCGCAACGGATCGGTGATCGATTTGCAAATCGCGCCGCTGAAAATCGAGGCGAGGGTCAGCGGGTCGGCAATTTATCGCGTCGCGGTGAATATTGCCGCGCTACCGGCGGCGCGTTGGAAATCGATTTGCACGGATTGCGCCGGCGGGATCGACTCGCTGGTGGAACTGCTGCAAGGCCGCTTTTCCAAGGGCGTGATGGAGCGCATTTGCCGCCAGGACCAAGGGTTGTTTCCGAAACCGTCGGACATAAAATTCTCCTGTAGCTGCCCGGATCATGCGTCGATGTGCAAGCACGTCGCCGCGGTACTGTATGGCGTCGGCGCGCGATTGGATCGACAGCCGGAGGTGTTGTTCCAACTGCGCTCTGTGGATCGAAACGACCTGATCGCCCATGTCGATACCGCGCTGCCGCTGTCCAAGACCGGGCCGGACACGGACAAGGTGCTGGTGGACGACGATATGGCGGCGCTGTTCGGGCTCGATATGGCGACCGAGGAGGCGGCACCGGTTCCCGTCGCGCCGAAGACCAGGCAAAAGGCCAAGAAAGCCCTTCCGCCCTGGCCTATCGCGGATGCACCGGACGCGCCTACGAAGGCCAAAAAGGCGGTGATGCCCCCGAAATCGGCTGCGACGGCAAAACCGGGCGTCAAAAAGACGACCAAGAAGACGTTGCCGCCGTGGCCTGTCGCGCACGTCGCGGATTAGAGCGTGACCGCCTGAGGTTGACTTCAACCTCGTGCGTGAATCACCCTCTCAAACAAAGGCTTAGAGCGTGACCGCCTGAGGTTGACTTCAACCTCGTGCGTGAATCACTATCTCAAACAAAGGCTTAGACCATGATCGAACGCCGAGATCGCGGGCAACCTCAAACGATCGTGGTCTGGGGGACGGCGCTAATCGCGCCGTAGCGCCTCCCAGATCCTCCGCGCCGTAAACGGCATCGGCGGCAAGGGGCGGGTGCCCAGCGCGTCCGCCACCGCCGCGGTCACGGCGCACAGGGCGCCAGTCGTTCCGGCTTCGCCGATACCCTTCACCCCCAGCGGATTGAAGGGGGAGGGGGTGTTGCACTCCAACACCGCGTAATCGGGAAAGTCGTCGGCGCGTGGTGCGGCGTAGTCCATCAAACTGGCGGCAACCGGTTGGCCTTGGGCATCGAGCACCGCTTCCTCGGACAACGCCTCCCCGACGCCTTGCGCGATGCCGCCCTGGATTTGGGCCATGGCCGCGACGGGGTCGATCGTGACCCCGGCATCGTCGACCGCGACGAAGCGCGCCAGGCGGGTCGCACCGGTGTCCGGATCGATCTCGACCTCGGCCACGTGGCAACCGGAGGCAAAGGCGTTGGTCGGGGCGAAAATTCCTGTCGCCGCGAGCGGTTCTGCCAGCAACGATACGATGCTGCAAACCGGCGTGGCGTCGGTTCGGCGGACCTCACCACCGGCCAAATGCAATTCGGCGGCGGCGCAATTGGCGCGCAGCGAGGCCAAACCGAGCAGTTTCTGGGCGATTTCCTCGGCCGCCAGGGCGATGGAGCTGCCGGTGACGATCGTGCTGCGGGAGGCATAGGTGCCGGCACCGCTCAATCGCGTGTCCTCGCCGCTGGCGACCAGTGTGACGTCGGATTCCGATAATCCCAGCCGGGAACAAGCGATCGATGCAAATGTGGTTGGATGCGATTGGCCGGTCGCGCCGCTGACCGTTTCGATCCGCAAGTGCGGCCGGCCGGCGGCCGAAGCCAAGGTCAATGCCGCTTCGTCAGGGGCCGCACCGCCGCCGGACACCTCGATAAACAGGGTCATGCCGCGGCCCCGGACAACGCCGTCGCGCTGCCGAGCGGCGAAACCGTCCCAATCCGAGGCCGTCCGGGCCTTGTCCAGCAATGCCTGAAAATTGGCGCTGTCGTATTGAATGCCGCTGGGCAGGGTATAGGGAAACGCGGTTGCCGGAATGGCATTGCGGGCGCGGAGGGCGAACGGGTCTTCGCCACGCATGCGGGCGGCAAGGTCCACCAGCCGTTCCACCAGCAACGCCATCTCCGGCCGTCCGGCACCGCGATAGGGGCCGGTGGACGCGGCGTTGGTCAGCACCAGCCGGAACGATGCATGTGCGGCACGGATCGCATAGCACCCGGTCAAAGATGCCAAGGGGTTATGCACATTGGCGATCGCCGCGACCGGTGAAACATAGGCACCGAGGTCGGCATCGTATACGACGTCCAGCGCGGTGAAGCGCCCGTCCGCGTCCATGGCGAGCCGGCCGCGCACGACGACTCCGCGTCCTTGCAGGTCGGTCAGGAAGCTCTCGCTCCGCGATCCTGCCCAGGCGACGGTCCGGCCGGTCAGTTTGGCGGCCAGCAACAGCGCGGGCAAATCCGGGTAGACGCTGTTGCGGGGCCCGAAGCCGCCGCCGACATCGCCGGGCAGCACCCGGAACCGGTCGGCCGGCACGCCCATCATGACGGATAAATCGCGGCGGATTTCGTTGACGCCCTGGTGCGGGATCCGGACGCTGTATTCTCCGCTGGCCGCATCGTATCGCGCAACCGACGCGCGCGGTTCCATAATCATGGGGGCGAGGCGGGGGAGTTCGATCTCGGTTTCGACAATACGCGCGGCCGCATCCATGGCCGCGCGCACAGCGTCGGCGTCGCCGGCCCGATGGCTGAACACGATCCTGCCCGCGGCCAGCGCCTGTTCGATCCCAATGATGGCGGGCAAGGTTTCGTAATCCACCCGCACGGCCTCCGCCGCATCCTGCGCCTGGGCCTGCGTTTCCGCGACCACGAGCGCCACGGCCTCTCCTACATGGTTGACCATGCCGCTCGCCAGCGATGGGCGGACCGGTGCGGCGATCGCACCCCAGCGGCTGAGGACCGGGAAGGTCCCGAATCCGGCCTCCGCGCAATCGCGCGCTGTCACGACACGAAGCACGCCCGGCATGGCGGCGGCCTCGGCGGTGTCCAGTGCGGCGATGCGGGCCGCGGCGTGAGGGGAGCGCACATAGACGCCGAAAACAGCGCCGGGGAACCGGCCGCCGGCCTGCCATTCATCGGCGGTGTAGCACCCGCGCCCGGTGACCTTGCGGGTGCGTTCTTCCTGCATCTGCGTCATGGTGAAATCCCGGCGGCGGACTTAAGGGCTTGGCACTACCTCCGTAGCGCCGAGTCCGTTGTGCCGCAACGATTTCAGCCGTTGAGCGTGCGGCCGCCGCCGGCCATGGTTCGGCTTGCGAGTAGGTTCGCGGCAATCGTCTGCAGGTTGGCCGCCTGCGCCGTCGTCAGCCAAGCGATGCCCATCGACGTGGTCGTAACGTCGTGGGCCCAGGACCGCTCGACGGAGACCGCCTGGTGTTTGATGAGAAACCCATGCGCGCCGGCATAGCTTCGATACGCAGGGGCGAAAATGGGCGCTCCGCCAGTGTCCTCGGCCGATGCCGCCGGGCTGTCGGTGAAAAACCCCGTGCTTCCCGCCAGGCCGTTGCAGAATGAGCAGTTGCAAGCAGTGGTCGCCATGATCTTCCCTTTCTGGTGCTTGGGCGAACCGAACCGGGATTTCCGTTTCTGCCCGCGTTCGCGCTTCGAAGGTGACCATACGGCGTCATAAAATTAAGGAAATAGTTAAAGTGGCGCTGGTATTTTATTCATATTGATCGTGGTTATATTTGAGTATTACTCAAGCCGTTTTCCAGAAAATAGCCAGGGATTTTTCCAGAGTTTCCTATTTTGTTCCCTTATGGTCGGTGTCGCCGGTCAGTGCCCCGGTCAGTGCCCCGGTCAGTGCCAGGGTCAGGACGAACGGGCCGATCTTCAGCTCGCCGTCGAGGTCCAGCGGCGTCGGTCCCGCGATGCGGCATCCGTCGACGAAGGTACCATTGGTCGAACCCATGTCGGCGACCATCAATCGGCCCCCGGTTAGCCGAAGCTCGCAATGATTGCGGGACACCTGGGCGTCGGGCAACACGACGGTGCTGGCGTTTGTGCGCCCGACGGTCAACGGGGCCGGCGACAGTGGGATGCGGCGGGCGGCCTCGGGCGGGGCCGTGACCACGAGGTGGTACCTGGCGTTGGCCAAGGTCGGGTCGGCGGTCTCGGGTGGCGTGACGAAGCGCAGGGTCTCCTCTTCCTGGGGTTCGTGCGTGGCGAGACGCTCCGCGGCTTCAATCAGCTCGCTTGCGAATGCCGCGAGCATCGCCGCGAAACCCCGTGTCGCGCCTTCGGTGAGCGCGATGCGCAGAACGCGGTCGCGCCGGCGTTCGAACAAACCGAGGTCGATCAGCGCGGCGATATGTTCACGGGTCGTGTGGACCCCCTGACCGTTCAACGCCAACACCAAGACGGCGAGTTGATCCGCCAGCAAACCGTTGTCCAGGCGCGAATCCAGCATTGCATGGCGCGCTTCGATCGCGCGATGCATCAGCGTCCAGTACGATGTTGTCATAAGACGGCGGCGCGCCTCCTGCCGGCGGGACGCGGAGAGGTTGGCCGATTCCATGAGACTGTCGGCGGTTACGAGCCAAGCGTTGGTATAATTCTCCAGGGTGTCATGCACCAAGGTCTGCTGACGTTCGGTCAACGCGCTTGGTGGCGTGAAGGACCGTGGTGCGGTTATGGCGCCGGCAGCGGCGCAAAGCCGAGCGGCGAGGGCATGAGTGTAGGCGCTGTATTGGGTGGACAGGGCGGACGATGGGGTCAGGATGCTGCGCCCGGTCAGACGGTCGTCCGGCGGATCGGCATGCACGTAATCCAGGCACTGCACATCGGCGATTCGTTCTCGCACCGTCGAGTCGTCGAGCTGAAAATGCTCCTTTGTCGCACCGTAGAGCTGCCGAGCGGTGGTGCCTCGACGGCCTTTGGTGCAGAGGTAGCCGACGATCAACTCATGCGTGCGGCGGCGTAACGTCGGAAAATGTGCGTGCCACACCGTCTGCTGATCGAGCAGAAACTGAATGACATGAGCTTCCCGCCGCATCGCGAATGTCCCGTGTTCGGCTATGAACTGGTCGAAACCACACCTAACGCGTTGCTTTCATTCGGCGCAAGCGTCTGCGGAAACGTCTCGGCGAAATGACAGGGGGAGAAATGGACGGGTGCGATCGCGCGCATGGATGTTTCGGGGCGTGGAAGAATTCGGCGACCTTGCCCTGCGCCCTGACACCCCCCTGGCTTCGTCCGATACGCCGGACGCAGATTACTTCGCGGCTTTCAGCCGATCCGCGAGGCCGATGTCATTGAGTTGCACCGGCTGCGATTTCAGCAGCGCCTCCAGATAGGCGTTTGTTTCCTGCTGCGCGCGGGCCCGCCGCAGGGCGGCGATCAGGTCGGTTTTGACCTGCTCCAAGGGCGCGATCGATTGCGGCTTGGTTCCCAGCAGCTTCACGACATGGAAGGAGTCGGCGCCGCGCACGGGTTCGCTGATGCCGTTTTCGGCCAGGCCACGGAGAACCTCGCGCACCGGAGCGAGGATCTGGTCCTCCCGCAGCCAGCCAAGGTCGCCGCCTTTGCTGGCGGAATTCGGGTCCTGCGACATTTTCTTCGCGATTTCCGCGAAATCCGCCTTCGGCTTGGCCACCTGCGCACGGGCGTCCTTGGCCTTCTTCAGCGCCTCGGCTTCCACTTCTTTAGACGCCGTCGGCGGTACCAGGATCGCGATCTGCTGCACGTGATACTGTGCCGGGATGACGAAGCGGGCCTTGTTGGCTTCATAGGCGGCCTGTAGCTCCGCCTGGCTGGGATAGGCGGGGTCAACCTGGGCGCGGGACGCCAGCCATAGCTGCACCATCGCGGTGTCCATCGCATCCTTTGCGCGCGCTATGGCGTCCGGATTCTGGTCGTATTTGGCGTTGCGTGCCTCGACCAGCAGGATTTGGCGGATCATCCGTTCCTTGACGAATTCCTGCAGGGCCTGCGGGTTCGCGAGGAGCTGGTCCCGCACACCGGAGTCGATGCGGCTGAGCGCATCGCGGATGTCGGCCGTCATCAGTTTCGCGTCACCGCGTTGCGCGACGACGTCGGATGCCGGGGCGGCCGCGGGCGCCGAAGGGGGCGCCGTTGGGGGCGCCGGCGGAGGCGGGGGTGGGGCGTCGGCAGCAGCTAGAAACACGCCAGAGGTGAGGAGTACAGCCAGCCGTGATAAAGGACGCATCGTACGCGATCTCCGTTAAGCGCGGTTTGGCCGCGCGGCGGCGGAGGTTTAGCCGTTGAAGAAGCGCATGGCCATCCGTGCCAGGTCGTTCGGGGCCTGCAAATGCGGAAAATGTCCGGCTTCGGTGAGCACCTGGTAGTCCGCACCGGGGATAAGGTCGGCGACCTGCCTTCCGATCGGGGGGCCCCAAAGGAAATCGTGTGCCCCCGGCGCGACCAGCGCCGGCGCCGCGATTCGCCCCCAATCGGTTGGCCCCATATCGAGCCGCGCCAAGGCCAGGGACAGTTCGGCATAAGCGTTGGGGTCGTTGGCGAGGTAGATGCCGCGATAGGCGGTTCGAGCGACAACGTGCGACTCGGGGAACGAATTCGCCAGGCTGGCATCGGCCACGCCCCGCATGCCGACCCTCCGGACGCGCGCGGCGCGCTCCTCTAGGTAGCTGCGAGTCGGACCCGCCATATCCGGCGCCACCGCGCACATCATTAGGCGGCGAACGCGTGCCGGATGCTGAATCGCCAAAAGCGCCCCCGCCAGCGATCCCAAAGCCGCCCCGATCACGTCGAACGCCGGTATATCGAAGGCGTCCGCGAGGTCGTCGGCGAGGTCCGCCATCGCGAAAGGCCCTGGCGGTTTCTCTGACCGGCCGGCACAGCGCAAGTCGACCGCGATGGTCCGGCGGTGCGGCGCCAGCAGCGAGAAAACCTGAACCCAACTTTCGCTGCTGCCGCCAAGCTCGTGCAGCAGCAGGATGGGCGTGCCGCCATGCCCCGCATCCTCGTAATGAAGGGCGATCCGGCCAGTGTCGATCGTGGGCATGCGAATTTTCTCCCGGTTAGGCCTTGGCGGGGATCGGATGATATAAAAGCGCCAGCGACAAGAGGAACGCACCGATGAAAGCCGTATTGCTCACCGCCCATGGCGGACCGGAACAACTGCATTATGCCGAAGCGCCCGACCCGGTTGCCGGCGTAGGGGAGGTCGTGGTCGACGTCCACGCCGCCAGCGTGAACGCCGCCGACTGGAAGGTGCGGATCGGCGGGTTCGGATACAACGTGAAATTTCCGCACATTCTTGGCCGCGACTTCTCGGGCGTCGTCAGTGCGCTGGGTGCCGGTGTGACGGATCTCGCCGTCGGCGATGCTGTGTTTGGCGTGATGGATGCCGGGATTGAGGGCACTTACGCCGAAAAGCTGGTCATCAAGGCCGCGATCGTCGCCCGCAAGCCCGGCAGTTTGAGCCACGCCCAGGCCACCGCCATGGCGCTGACCAGTCTGACGGCGATCTGGGCGCTGGAGGATACGGCGCAGCTCAAAGCCGGAGAAACGGTCTTAATTCAGGGCGGGGCCGGCGGCGTCGCGGGTTTCGCGATTCAACTGGCGAAGCACATCGGCGCGCACGTCATCACCACCGCCAGCGCCGGCAACACCAGCTACGTGAAAAGCCTCGGCGCGGACCGGGCAATCGATTACCGTACGGAAGACTTCGCCAAGACGGTGTCCGGCTGCGATGTGGTGTTCGACACCGTCGGCGGGGATGTACGGCCAGGCTGTTACACGGTGCTGAAACCCGGCGGACGAATGGTGTTCATCTCCACCGCGCCGGACGGGTTCGTGGTGCCGCGGGACGACGTTAAGACCCTGCGCCCGGCGGTGAACCGCGATCGGGCGCATTTGGAGCGAATGAAGGCGCTGCTTGCCGCCGGTGCGGTGGTACCGCCGGCAATCACCGAATACAAGTTAGCCGAAGCCGCCGCCGCCCACCGCGTCAGCGAGGCTCGGCATCTCCGCGGCAAATTGGTTCTGATAGTTCGATAACCCACTGGAGGAGTAAGTACCGATGCCCACGTTGGACCCCAATCGCCTGATCCTGACCGGCGAGAACCCGTTCATCCGCCTAAGCGCGACCGATGACGGCCCGATTACCACCAATGCCAGCTACTGGCGCATACTGATGTCCGGTGCCGGGCCGGGGCATGTGTTGTACCTGAAAAGCGAGTTGACCGAGAACAAGTGGCGCATCTACTCGGACAACATTGCTATGGCGCGCTGGCTGCAAGCGACGGTGCAAGGGATGCTCAATCCGGAGACCGCCGATCAAAGTATACCGGTGACCGATGCCCAGTTCAGCAAGAATGGCGATGCGCGCGATTTCTGGACCGAACGGCTGGATACGGTGGATGAGGAGATCGCGCTGACTTGGTACCGCATTGGCGAGCCTCTGTTGATTCACACCGAACCGTTCGCCGATCCCACCAGGCCATACGGGGTCTGCACCGTGCTGATTCCGGCCCTTGGTGCGCGCCTGACACGTAACGGCGTGGACGCAGCGGGGCAGCCATGGCCGCG
>JANXTL010000259.1 GCA_025352375.1 Acetobacteraceae bacterium
GGGACCGCTCATGCGGTCTCGTGGCGTACCCGGGGCGGGATGGGAGGTTTTGATGCCGGTGGGCAACAGTATTCCAGTGGGTATGGCTCCGGCGGCGGTTCGCGCCGGCGGCAAAAGCAGCATGCAGCGCTTCGCGCAGCGCAAATCCACGACCGCGTTTCTGCTGTGCCTGCCGCTGATTTTGCTGGTCGCGACGTTCGTGATCTACCCCGCCTTCTATGCCATATATCTGAGCATGCTGAACAAGAAGATGACGGCCTTCGTCGGGCTGGGCAACTTCGCCTTCCTGCTCAAGCGCCACACCTTCCAGCTGGTGATCTTCCAAAGCTGCCTGTTCGCCGTCACGGCAGTGGTGATGAAGGCCTTTCTGGGCTTCATCCTGGCGCACCTCATGCACAACATCCCCAGTGGCAACCAGAAAATCTGGCGCGGCCTGCTGCTGGTGCCCTGGGTGATTCCCCTGGCGCTGTCCACCCTGACCTGGTGGTGGATGTTCGACCCGTCCTACTCCGCCTTCAACTGGATCCTGAACCAGTTCGGGCTGGAAAATGTGCCCTGGTTGGGCGTGGGCTGGATCGCACGGCTCTGCACCATCACGGTCAACGTGTGGTTCGGTACGCCATTCTTCATGATTATGTATCTGGCAGCACTGAAATCGGTGCCGGAGCAGCTATATGAGGCAGCCTCGATCGACGGCGCCAACGCCCGCCAGAAGCTGTTTCATGTGACCTTGCCGATGATGCGCAACATCATCTCCATCACCATCCTGTTCAGCTTAATCACAACGTTCGCCGACTTCGACATCGTACGCATTCTGACCTCGGGCGGGCCGCAGGATCAGACGCACGTATTCGCCACCTACGCCTTCCAGGTCGGCATCCAGTCCGGAGATATCCCGCTCGGCGCCGCCGACAGCCTGTTCATGTTCCCGATCCTGGCGTTTGCAGCATTCTTCGTGCTGCGCGGCGTCACCCAGCGTACCAAGGAAATCGCCACATGAGCGCGACCACGGCAGACGCCCACAGCCGGGCCAGTATCTACAAGACCAGCTTGCACAATCAGCGCCGTTGGGCGCTGTGGGGCAGCTACGCCGCGCTTTCGGTGTTCGTGGTCATGTTCCTCGTACCGCCCTTCTACACGGTGATCACCAGCCTCAAATCCTCGGCCGAGATATCCGCCCAGAACGGCAGCCCCTGGATGGTCAACCATCCGACGCTGGATAATTTCTGGTATCTGATCACTTACTCGAACTTCCAGACCTACTACCTGAACTCGGCGATGATCACAGTGGTGACGGTATCCGTCAGCATGGTGATTTCGGTCCTCGCGGCGTTCAGCCTGTCGCGGATGGGGTTCTGGGGCAGCCAAACATTGTCGACCGGGGTGTTCCTCACTTACCTCGTGCCGCCGTCGCTGCTGTTCATCCCGCTGTTCCAGATCGTGGGCTGGATGGGCCTGATCAACAGTGTCTGGTGCCTGGCGCTCCTGTATCCGACGTTGGCTGTACCGTTTTGTACCTGGATCATGATCGGCTACTTCAGCTCCATCCCCAAGGAACTGGACGAGGCCGCGCTGATCGACGGTGCCAGCTATCTCCAGATACTGTGGAAAATCTTCATCCCCGTGGCGATGCCGGGAATCATCGCAGCGACCATCTTCGCGTTCACGGTGGCCTGGGGCGCGTTCCTGTATCCGCTCGCGTATCTCTACACATCCAATCAGATGGTGTTGACGGTCGGTATCATCTCCGATCTCATTCGCGGGGACGTCTTCCAGTGGGGCAAGATCATGGCCGCCTGCCTGTTGGCATCGCTGCCACCGATTGTAATCTACGCCTTCTTGATGGACTACTACGTGGCCGGCCTGACCGCCGGGGCGACCAAAGGTTAAACAAACCAAACACAGGGAAACGAACGACCATGGCTGAAGTGTCCTGCCGCAAAGTCGTCAAAGAGTACGACGGGGGTGTGCAAGCGGTGAAGGGGATCGACCTCGACATCGCCGATCACGAATTCGTTGTGCTCGTCGGGCCTTCGGGCTGCGGCAAGTCCACTACGCTTCGGATGATCGCCGGGCTGGAGGAAATCACCGCCGGCGAAATATGGATCGGCGGCGACGTGGTCAACGACGTCCCCCCGCGCGACCGCGACATCGCCATGGTGTTCCAGAACTACGCGCTGTACCCGCACATGTCCGTGTTCGACAACATGGCGTTCGGCCTCAAGCTGCGGAAGTTTCCCAAGGAGGAAATCAAGCGCCGCGTCGATGAAGCCGCCCGCATCCTCGACATCGGCATGCTGCTCGACCGCAAGCCCCGCGCTTTGTCGGGCGGTCAGCGCCAGCGTGTCGCCATGGGCCGCGCCATCGTGCGCAACCCCAAGGTGTTCCTGTTCGACGAGCCGCTGTCAAACCTCGACGCCAAGCTGCGCGTGCAGATGCGCACCGAAATCAAGAAGGTTCATCAAACCGTCAAGACAACCACCGTCTACGTGACCCACGACCAGATCGAGGCCATGACCCTGGCCGACCGCGTGGTCGTGATGAACCACGGCGTCATCGAGCAGGTCGGCACCCCGGCGGAGGTCTATCACCATCCGACCAGCCGCTTCGTCGCGGGCTTCATCGGCTCCCCGGCCATGAACTTCCTGCCCTGCCATATCGATGAAGCCAATGGAGGCGGGTTATCGGTGCGGGTGAACAACGCCATCCAGATGAAAATCCCGGCCGAACGCCTCGCCCGTTACATGCCCTTCAAGGGCAAGGAAATGGTGTTCGGCATCCGCCCCGAGCACCTGACCGAGCGCAAGGAAGAAGGCCGCCCGGGGTTCGAGCCCATCGATATGCTGGTCGACGTCGTCGAGCCGATGGGCATGGAAACCATGGTCCACTTCTTTGTTGACGGCGCACCGCTCTGCGCCCGGCTCGACCCCGCGACGACCGCCGAACCCGAGAAGATGCTCGGCCTCACCGCCGACATGAACCAGATGCATCTGATGGAAAAAGAGACGGGCAAAGTCGTTTAATCGGGTAACCGGTCAAAATTCTTCGTCCGCGTTAACGATTTATTAACCATTCGCATGATAGGCCTATGCCTATCATGCGAATTTTCTTTTTGGCCATAGTCGCCCTTCTCCCCTCCGTCGCGATCGCCGCGCCGGTCGGCTATGCCCTGTCGGTCACCACCGCCTACGCGTTGGGCGACCCCTTCCCCAACCGGATCGACAATGCGTTCACCGAACCCGATACCGGGTATCTGCAAATCGCCAATACCGGCAACACGACGTTCATAGGGTCGGTCGGCACCGACGCGGTGTCCGCGTTTGCCGGGGACCTGTCGTTTTCCGCGTCCGGGATCGTCCTCGCACCCGGCGACAGCATCTCCATCGCCATCCCCTTCGACGCGAGCAACGTCGGCGGCTTCAATGGCCCAGCGTACCAAGCCCGGCCAGGCATTCTGATCTGGATGCGCGGGTTCGTCGCCGCGGGTGCTCTTACCGAGGCCATCAGCCTCGCGGTCGCCGACGCCGACATCCATTCCGGCATGGTCCGGCTCGACCCGCTGGGACTGCTGACCGACAGTTTCGTGCTGCAAGGCGGCGATCCCTGGGGCTTCGATACCGGTGACGCGTTCGAGGGCAGCCAGGCCCAAGGCATCTTCGTCTTCCAGCAAGCCGCGCCGGAGCCAGCGGGTCTGGCGCTGTTCGGACTCCCGCTCGCCGCCCTGATCGCACGTCGCCGGCGCCGTTGAACGTCCCCGAAGCCGAGGCGGAACGGTTCGCGCTCTGGCTACCGGTGTCCATGGGTGTCGGCGTCCTGATCTACTTCACCCTGACGTTCGAGCCTCCGGTCTGGGCCGGCATGGCCGCGTCGGTGCCGGCCTTGTGCGCCGCCATCCGATTACCTTTGGCGTTCGGGCCCATACTCGCCTGCACACTCGGCTTTTCCTCCGCCCAGTTCGCGACAGCCCGAGCGCCGCCGGTGGAAACAGCGCTGCCAACACACGCGAGTGTGGTGACTGGCACGGTCCGGATGGTCGAAATTCTGCCGGAGGGGCGCCGCATCACCTTGGAAGCCGCGCGGCTCGACGACGCCGCCCCATTGCGCCGCACCGTCCGGTTGCGCTTGCGCGGCAGCGATAAGGGACCGGTGGCAACCGGGGACACCATCCGTGTCCGCGCCATCGTCCGCCCCCCTGCCCCGCCCAGCTACCCCGGCGGATGGGATCTGCAACGGGACGCATTTTACGCTGGCCGCGGGGCATCCGGGTATGCGCTGGGACCGGCGGAGCGACTGACCGTAGCCATTCCGTCAGGTCCCGCCTTGTTCATCCAATGGCTGCGCGAAACCATCGCGGACCGGATTACGGCCGTCATTCCGGGCGCCGCGGGAACGGTGTGCGTGACATTGTTGACCGGTGGCCAGACCAGCATCCCGGCGGCGGAGCACCAGGCGTTTCGGGACTCCGGCCTGGCGCATCTGCTGGCCGTGGCGGGGCTGCATATCGGGATCGTCATGGGTTTCGCGATGGGCGTCACCCGGTTGGCGCTCGCCTGCTCGGAGCGCGCCAGTCTGTTCTGGCCAACCAAGATGGTGGCGGCGATTTTCGCTCTGGCCGTCGGCGGTTTCTACATGGTGCTGACCGGCATGCATGTGCCGATCGTCCGGTCGTTCTGCATGGCATGCCTGTTCACCCTGGGGGTGGTGACCGGCCGGCGGGCGATCTCGTTACGCGGCCTGGGCCTGGCCGGCGTGGTGCTGATGCTGGCCGCACCGCAGGAAGTGCCCGGCGTTTCGTTTCAGATGAGTTTTTCGGCCGTGCTGGCGCTGATCGCCGGGTATGAGGCGTTGCGCCCCTGGCTGCGCCAATTGCACGGCAAAAGCTGGCACCGCCGGCTGGGGTCCCACGTCGTGGCGCTGGCCCTGACGAGCGCTCTGGCCGGCACCGCCTCAGCCCCCTACGGCGCTTACCATTTCGGCCACGTGCAGCTTTACTTCATCATCGCCAACATGATCGCGGTGCCGCTGACCGCCATGTGGGTCATGCCGGCCGGGCTGATCGCGCTGGTCCTGATGCCGGTCGGGCTGGAGGCGCTGGCACTGGTACCCATGGGATGGGGTGCCGAGGCGATTGTCTGGGTGGCGACCACGACAGCGTCCTGGCCAGCGGCGACGTTCCCCGTGCCGCACATACCGGCATGGGGGTTGGCAGTATTCTCCCTCGGATTGGCCTGGCTGGGGATCTGGCGCACAAGATGGCGCCTGTTCGGGCTGCTGCCGATGCTGCTGGGCCTTATTGCACCGGTGTTCGAACGGCCGCCGGATATGCTGGTTTCCGCCGATGCAAGGCTCATCGGCGTCCGAACCCCGCAGGGCGTGTTATTGCAACAGAGGCAGGGCGGTTCGCCGTTTGTGCGCGACGCCTGGCTGCAATTGTGGATGAGCCCCGCGGCGATGCCGTTCCCGCCGGGCGCCACCGGCACCTGCGTCAAGGACGCCTGCCTCGTGCGGCCCCGGCCCGATGCCAAAGCGATCCTTCTGGTCCGAGGGCCCGCCCGGCCGGCCGGCTGTGCCGAGGCGTCGGTCGTCGTATCCGCCGAACCCGCGCGCGGCCTGTGCGGCAAGCCGTGGCCCAAATTGGTGGACCGCTTCACCGTCTGGCGCGACGGTTCAGCCGCGGTATGGCTGACGGCGGACGGGGCCGTTGTGGTCACCGACCGCATGGCGCGCGGTGACCGCCCCTGGGTTCCGCCGCCGCCTCAACCCAGGGCGAGACCGGTGCCAAATTTACCGCCGGCGGCGCTGGATACCGCCAGCGCCGATGGCGAATCGTAAGCGATCAGTACCGCCGCATGAGCCCAACAAGCTTGCCCTGCACCTTCACGCGATCGGCGGAGAAGATCTGCGGCTTCAAGCTGGCATTGCACGGTTCCAGCGCCACCGAGTTCCCGCGCCGGCGCAAGCGCTTTAGCGTGACTTCGTTGTCGTCGACCAAGGCCACGACGATCTGGCCGGTTTCCGCGACTTCGCCTTTGCGGATCAGGACCGTATCGCCATCGAAAATACCGGCCTCGATCA
>JANXTL010000117.1 GCA_025352375.1 Acetobacteraceae bacterium
CACGGGATCGGGCAGTCCAAGCGGCACGCGATGGCGGCGCATAAGAACCCGGTCGCGATGGACGTGATGCGGGTTCTGAAGAACGCGCTCGATCCCGATGGGCGTATGAACCCGGGGAAAGTGCTGCCTTAGAGCGTGATCCAACGCCGCGATCGCGTGCAACCTCAAACGATCATGGTCTAGGGGTGCGGGCCCCAGGGCGCGGCGGTCAGTAGTTTCACCTCCTGTGATACCAGCAGCGGCCGGAACTTGCTGGCAAAACCCTCCACGAAGTCTTTGTTGGTATAAACCGACGCCCAGTGGGCGCGGCGATCCGCGTCGTCGTCGAACTTCCACAGATGCACCAGTTGGTTGATCATGCCGGTATCGGCCTGAAAATATCCCACCAGCTTCTTGTCCTGCCCGCCCTTCACCAGCGCGGGATATCCCAGCTCGGAATAGAGTTTCACAGCCTCCCCCATTTTGCCGACAACCAGGGTGTAGGTGCGCATTTCGTAAACGGTCATGGGTTTCCTCCTTCGGTCATGGTGGCGTAGGCTACGGCCAGCCGCATAAAAGCCGCAAGGAGACGCTTCGCCATGAGCCGTTACGATTCAACCTCCCCCATTCGTTACCCGGACCCCGACATCATCGTGTTGGATCCCCGTTTCCAGAACATGGTGCTCGGGCACGCGTCGATCGAGCGGATCGCCACCGGGTTCCGCTTCACCGAGGGGCCGGCGTATTACGGCGACGGGCGGTATCTGCTGTTCTCCGACATTCCCAATGATTCACTCTTGCGCTGGGATGAGATCACGGGCGCGGTTGCCACCCTGCGAAACCCCGCCGGTTACCCCGACGGCAACACCCGAGATCGGCAAGGCCGGTTAATCACCTGCGAACTCGGCAGCCGCACTTTGACCCGCACCGAGCATGATGGAAGCATTACGGTACTGGCATCGCATTTCGAGGGCGTGCAGCTCACCGGCCCGAACGACGTGGTCGTGAAGTCGGACGGAACGATCTGGTTCAGCGACAATGGTGCCGGCATCCGCGGCAATTATCTGGGGGATAAGGCGACTCCCGAACTGCCGTATCGCGTCTACAAGCTGGACCCCGTCACCGGCCGCATGAGCATCGCGGTGGGGGACATGGCGCGTCCGAACGGGCTGGCTTTCTCGCCCAACGAGGACCGGCTGTATGTGGTGGACACGCCGGCCGACCCCAAGGTCACGTACGTCTACGACATCGTCGACGGTAAGGCGGTGAACGGATGCATCTTCTTCGATGCGACGCCCGGCTACGCCGACGGTATCCGTGTCGATACCGAGGGTAATGTGTGGTGCGGCTTTTCTGGCGGCCCTGGGGAAGACGGGGTGGCGGTGTTCGCGCCGGACGGGGTCATGATCGGGCGTATTCTGCTTCCGGAACGGTGCGCCAATGTGGCGTTCGGCGGGCGCAAGCGGAACCGGCTGTTCATGACGGCGAGCCAGTCGGTGTACGCGCTGTACGTCGAAGCGCAGGGATGCCCTGGAGGTTAATGGTCTGTCCTTACAAAGGCGACGCCGGATGAGAGTCACGGCGTCGCCTTGTAATTATGGAAACATGAATTGCGCGACAGCATCCGTCTTGCGACTCAACGGGACCGGTCAGATGTGGAGGAAATCGTCCATGCGGCCTATGTCCGCTATATTCCGCGTATCGGGCGTGAGCCTGGCCCCATGCTCGACGACTATGCTGCTCTGATCGACGCGAAACGGGTGCATGTCCTGGAACGACAGGAGCGCATTCAGGGCATACTTGTCTTGATCCCCGAAAGCGACGCGATGCTGCTCGACAATGTCGCCGTCGCTCCACGGGCACAGGGTTCCGGAGTCGGAAGGCAGCTTCTGACATTCGCCGAAAGCGCGGCCGCACAAGCCGGCTATCGCTCCATCAGGCTCTATACCAACGAGGCGATGACGGAGAACATTACGCTGTATGCCAAGATCGGCTACGTTGAAACCCACAGAACCACAGAAAAAGGGCTGAGACGGGTGTACATGATCAAGCCACTCATACCAACCGCCGTTGACCCATGAAGAATGGGTCAACGGCGGTTGGTATGAGTCTTGATTTGGCGCGCGGCCGCCCCGCCAACCCCGCGCGCATACCAACGGCCTGAAATAATGGAAGAGTCATTATTTCAGGCCGTTGGTAT
>JANXTL010000002.1 GCA_025352375.1 Acetobacteraceae bacterium
GGGGCTGACGTCGGTGATCGTCGGTTCCGCCGGATACGCGGAAAGCCTGGACGCGGGAGGGAAAGAACGGCAGCGGGAGCTACAGCGCGTTGCGGTTGAAGAAAAAATCCGTATCGTCGGCCCCAACTGCAACGGCATCTACAACGCGCATCACCCACTCTCGATCGGTTTCAACACCGCCCACGCTAAACGGCAGAATCCGGGCGGGGTGTCGATCTTCTCCCATTCCGGCGCGCTGTTCGACGCGATGGCGGGGCGGCTGGCGATGCTGGGGGCGGGATTGTCGCTGTTTGCCTCGGCGGGGAATGAGGCCGATCTGTCGGTGCTGGACTACATGGAATACGGCATCGCCCACGCCCAAACGCGGGTGATCGCGCTGCTGATCGACAGTCTGGAGGACGGGCCGAGGTTCCGGCGTCTGGCCTTGCAGGCCCATGCGGCAGGCAAGCCCGTGGTGGCGCTGAAGATCGGCGGATCGGCGGCCGGCGCGGCGGCGGCGGTGGCCCATTCGTCCCGCATGGCCGGGGATGCTGCGTCGTACCAGGCGCTGATGGACGCCAGCGGCGTGGCCACCGTCAAAACGCTGGAGGGTTTGATGACCGCCGCCGCGTTGCTCGACAAATATGGCCGGCATCCGGGCAGGCTCGGCGCGCTATCGACCTCCGGCGCCGGGGCGTCGTTGATCGCCGACCGGTGCGAAGCACTGAGCGTCCCACTGGCGACGCTGTCCGACGAGACGCATGCAGCGATAGACGCGCAGAAAATGTTCTCACGGGTTGGCAACCCGCTGGACATGGGCATTTTTGGGGGCATGCGCCGAGCGGGGCAAATCCCGGCGTTGCTGATGGCCGACCCCGGCGTATCGGTGGCGCTCGGCCTGATGCACTCGATGAATCCCTGGCAAGGCGACCCGATCCGCGACGCTATGGCCAAAGGACGGGAAATGTCCGGAAAACCGCTGCTGATCGTGTCCCCCGGCGGGATGCCGGCGTCGGAGCGGGAGTCCTACACATCTCGCGGCATGGATGTGTTCACCGAGACCGATATTTTGCTGGAGGGCATTGGCGCGATGCTGACGCCTCCTCCAGCCGCGATCCCCACTGCGATGGCGGGTGCGGCGTCGGTCATGCCAAACCGGCAGCTGACTGAACCCGAAAGTTTGAACCTCCTGCTGGGCTTCGGCGTGCGTGGCGTGCCGACGGTGGAGTGTCCGTCCCTCGCCCACGCGCTATCGGCGGCCCGTGCCGTGGGCTACCCCGTGGTGCTGAAGGGTGTCGTCGAAGGTGTGGCGCACAAAAGCGATAAGGGCCTGGTGCACGTCAACCTGACCGACATCGATGCGTTGGAGGCGGCTTACGTCTCCCTCGGCTGCCCCAACGTGATCGTCCAGAAGATGATCAAGGGCGATCTGGAGGCCATCGCCGGCGTGACCCGTTCGGAAGGCGTGGGCCTTGTTCTCCTGGCAGGGCTCGGCGGCATCTATGCCGAGGCGCTGGGCGACGCGGTCGTGTGGCCCATTCCCGTCAGCCGCGCGGCGATCGAGGAAAAACTGGCGGACAGCGTCCTCGGGCGTGTGTTGGCGAGCGATCGCTGGCGGCATGAGGGGGCGGCCAACGCGATGGTGGACCTGCTGCTGGCGCTTCAGCGTGCGGCTCTGGCCATCGGCGACCGGTTGGAAGCGATCGACATCAACCCCGTGATCCTGGGTGCCGCGGGCGCCGTGGCAGTGGACGCGCTGGTGATCCCGCGCGCATGAGCGGTCGGCTTTCGGTCACCTACCGCGTGCGGAGCGACGCGGCCGGCATCGAAGCCCGCGCCCGTGGTATCGCGGTGGAACAAAGCGTCGAGATGCCGGTGGAGGCCATCGATGATCCGTCCGTCCTGTCCGACATCGTCGGGGTGGTTGAGGCGATCGAGCCGGCTGGCGAGGGTGTTTTCTCAGTCCGGATCGGACTGGCGCTGGACACCGTCGGCGCCGATGCCGGGCAGCTGATGAACATGCTGTTCGGGAACACGTCGTTGCAGGACGATGTTGTGCTGCACGATGTGGACGTTCCGCCGGTGTTCGCCGGGCCTCGGCAGGGATTGGCGGCGCTGCGGTCGCGGCTTGGGGTTTCCGGGCGGGCTTTCACGGGTTCGGCGTTGAAGCCGCAGGGGCTGCCGGTGGAACGGCTGGCGCAACTGGCCGAGCGGTTCGCACGCGGCGGGCTGGACTTCATCAAGGACGACCATGGACTGGCAAATCAGCACTACAGCCCGGCCGCCGAACGTATTCCCGCCGTCGCCAAGGCCGTCGAGCGGGCCGTGCGGGTCACTGGGCATCCGACACGCTACATCCCCAGCCTGTCCGGCGATCTCGACGCAATGCGGGCGCAGATGCGGCTCGCGCGGGATTGCGGGCTAGACTGTGCCATGCTGGCGCCAATGATCGCGGGGTTCGCGACATTGCAGACCCTGGCGGGCGAGTTCCCGGCGTTCGTGCTGTTCGCCCACCCGGCGTTGGGCGGGGCAGCCCGCATAAGCCCCGACCTGTTGATCGGGAAGCTTTTCCCGGCGTTCGGGGCCGGGGGCGCGATCTTCCCGACCTATGGCGGGCGGTTCGGGTATTCTCAGGACACCTGCCGGCGGTTGGCGGAGAACGCGCGGGGTTACGGCGCCCTCCCGATCCCGGCCGGCGGCATGACCCTGGCGCGGACGGCGGAAATCCTCGATTTCTACGGGCCGGACACGATGTTGCTAATCGGCGGTAACCTGCTCGCGGCGCGGGAGCGCATCACCGAGGAAGCCGAACGGTTCGCTCGGGCGGTAGCCAATCATTCTTATTGACCGGGGCGGTCGTCCGCCCCAAATCGTCATGGCCGACACAAGGCCGGCCATGACTGGAAAGAAGCCGATGGAGTCCGAGCAACCCCCCTCCCTTTTTCGCCCCACCGACGGTGGCTACCGGTGGGACGGCGTGCCGTACCAGCCCTACAAGCAGGACGGCAGCGCGCCATTCAAGGATATCTCCCGCCAGACGCTGTTCAACGATCCTTCGTTGGGCTGCGAGTTGCGGTATTTCGAGATGGACGCCGCCGGCTACTCCACGCTGGAGCGGCATGAGCACACCCACGCGGTGATGATCTTCCGCGGCCGCGGTCAATGCCTGCTGGGCACCGAAGTGCGGGAGGTCGAGGAACACGACCTGATCACCATCCCCGCCTGGACCTGGCACCAGTTTCGGGCCTCGGGCGATGCGCCGATGGGGTTCCTGTGCATGGTGAACACCACGCGGGACCGGCCGGTTTTGCCGACCGAGGCGGACTTGGCGGAGATCCGTTCGGTGCCGGCGGTGGCGCGGTTTCTGGCGGGGTAGCCATTCCCGCGGCGTAATGGAGAGAAAACGATGTCCCGCCCGCCTGTGCCACCGTTCATTGCCGAAACCGCCGCGCAAAAAGCCCGCATGGCCGAGGATGCCTGGAACAGCCGCGATCCCGCGCGGGTCGCGCTGGCCTACACACCGGACAGCCGATGGCGCAACCGAGCGGAGTTCGTCGCAGGACGGGCGGCGATCGAGGCGTTCTTGACGCGCAAATGGCAGCGCGAGCTGGATTACCGGCTGATCAAGGAAGTCTGGGCCTTCCGCGACAACCGCATCGCCGTCCGTTTCGCTTACGAATGGCACGACGACAGCGGCCAGTGGTTTCGCAGCTACGGCAACGAAAACTGGGAATTCGACGAAGCAGGCCTGATGCGCATCCGAATCGCCAGCATCAATGATTCTCCAATGGCCGAAAGCGCACGCAAGTTCCACTGGCCGGCCGGGCGGCGCCCCGACGAGCACCCGGGTCTTTCCGACCTCGGTTTGTAAGGACACGCAATCGATGCAACTCACCTCCAGGACGTACGATGCCGAGGATGTCTGGGCGGTGCAGGAGATGTACCACGCCAACGGCTGGACCGACGGGTTGCCCATCGTGCCCCCGGTGCGGGAGGCGGTGGCCGCCTGCCTCGAATGGGCAATGACGTCACCGGAACAACTCATCGGCATCGAACCCGTGCGAGGCGTAGCGATCACGGCCGAGAAGCTGGCGATCAACGCCGTCATGGCCGGCTGCCTGCCGATGCATTTCCCGGTGGTTCTGACCGCGTTCGCGGCGATGCTGCAAGAACCGTTCCTGCTGCACGGGGCGACGTCATCCACCGGCGGCTGCGCGGTCCTGATCGTGCTGAACGGCCCCATCTGCCGCGAGTTCGGTGCCGCCGGCCGGTTCAACGCGCTGGGCAACAGCGACCGAGCAACGGCGGCGATCGGGCGGGCGATCCGGCTGGCGCTGATCAATATTTTGGAGGTCCGGCCGGGCGGCATCGACCGCTCCACCCTCGGGCATCCCGGAAAATTCAGCTTTTGCGTGGCTGAGGATGAGGACGACTCGACCTGGCTGCCGTTGGCCGAGCAGCGTGGGGTGCCGCCGGGTGCGTCCGGGGTGACGGTGATGGCGGCCGGTGCGCCCCGGCAGATCATGAACGAATGGACCACCGATCCGGCGGAAATCCTGGAAACCTTCGCCGCCGAGATGCGCGCCAACATGCGGCATTACTCGTTGTACGCCGGCAATTACGCGCTGATCGTTCCGAAACAACTGCGCGACCATTTGCAGGCCGCCGGCTGGACCAAAGCCGACATCGCCGCGCGTATTCATGAACGCGCGCGGGTGCGTCGTGCCGAATGGGCCGAGGTCGGCAAGGGCGCCGTTGTGCGCGACCGGGGCGAGACCGTGCATACCGCCTTGCGCGGCCCCGAGGATCTGCTGATCGTCGCGGCCGGCGGCCCGGCAGGGGGCTTCGGCGCCGTCATTCCGCCCTGGTTCGGCGGCAAAAGCGCGGCGGTCACGCTGCCGGTCGGCGTGTGCGTGGACTGCGAACCTTTGTAGGAGGCAATGAATGGTTATCCAGGTTTTAGACCCTGCCAACGAAACGGCCCCGCCGTTGGGACGAACAGCGGAACGATTGGTATCGTTGGTTGGGAAAACCGTCGGATTTATCTCCAACGGCAAGGAGGGGACGAAGGGTTTCTTCGCCCACCTCGACCGCATGTTGCGGGATGAATTCGGTGTCGCCGACGTGATCTGGCGGACCAAATCCAACTACAGCGCGCCCGCCGGTGCCGCCATCGTGGCGGATATCGCTGGCTGGGACGTCGCGATTTCCGGGATCGGGGACTGAGGCAGTTGCTCGTCGTGCAGTTTGCATGACGCCGTGACAGCCGAACGTCTTGGTATCCCGGCAATCGGTGTGATGACGGAGCGTTTTGCCAGCGCGGCGGAGCTAATGGCGCGCGTGCTGGGGTTTCCGGGTTATGGGTTCGCGACGATCGCGCACCCGATCAGCAGCGCGACGGATGCGGAGTTGCGTGCGATGGCGGCGGCGGTGATCGTTCGGGTGCCAGCGTTGCTGATCCACTACCGCCAGTCGTCGATCACGTAGATTCCCGGCCGGCAATAGCCGGGTTCGTTGCGTCGGTGCATGTTCACACCCTGGATCGCGGTGCGATAGCCGCGGGCGGCCAGGGCCTCATACGCCTCCTGTCGCGCCAGATTGGTTCCGGCCAAGACGGTCGGCATACCCACGCCAACCGCCAGGGATTCGCAGGCGTCCAGTAACCGTTGGTAATCCGCACTGGCGATCGCGGTGTCGCGCACGGCCCCGAATTTGACGAAGCAGGTGTTGGCGCCGGCCTCACTCGACGGGCCGTAATGGCAGATGGCGAAGGCGGTGATTCTCCCATGGCCTTCGACCAGCATGGTGTCGCCGAGGCTTTGGGCGTGGGCGGACCGGATTTCCTCGGTCAAATCGAGGCCGGGGTAGATGGAGTCCGCGACTTCCCGGCAGCCGGCCAGTGCCGCGGCCTTGTCTGCGTCGGATAACGCGCTGTAACGGGACCAGCCGGCGACGGCATGGTCCGCCGCGGGCGCGGTCATGATGGCGGTCAGGAAGCGCGGATAGAATCCGAATTTCCTATAGAGGCCGACATGTTTGGCACTTTGGGCAAATGTGAAAAGACCAATGTGGGTGGTGCCCCAGGCGTCGAACTGTTCCATGGTGCGGGCCAGCAGCGCCTGGGCGATCCCGCCTTCCTGAAGGTCCGGGCGAACGGTGATCGGGCCGAAAAACCCGACACTGCCCCAGCGCGTCGCGAAGTTCGATCCGACGAATTTCTCACCGAGGTGGGCGCCGAACGAAGCGACGTGCGGCGCGTGCCAGCGGCCATGCAGGTAGTCGCGGTCGCTCCAGAAGGTTTCTGGATCGGGGGCGCCCAAGAAGGTGCCGAATGCGACGCGGAAGATCCGGGTCGCTTCCGGCAGGTCGGTTTCGACGAGGGGAGCGATGGTTGCGGTCATGCCGGTGTCCTTACGTGCCGCGGGCGATGGAATGGGGCGCATCGGGATTGTGCGTTGTAATGCGCCTGCGAATGCGTATATTCTATGCGCACGACAGCTGGCAAAGGACGGCTTGTATGAGCATTCCGGATATAGACCCCGGCCAACGTCGCGCGACCAACGTCACATTGCCGGCGGCGCTGGTAGCTGAGGCCAGGGAGCGCGGGATTAACGTGTCGCAGGCGTGCGAAGCGGGTCTGCGCGCGTCGGTGGCGGAACGACGTCGGGCGCAGTGGCTGGCCGAAAACCGAGCGGCCATTGAGGGATACAATCGGCGAATTGAAAGCGAGGGTCTCACACTTGCGGCCTATCGCCGGTTCTGATGGCGCGATTTGCTGTCTATGCCGGGATCGGACCCGGCGAAGGCTACGTCGTCGATGTGCAAGCGTCTCTTTTGGACGAACTGAGCACCCGCGTCGTGATCCCGCTTTTGCCGGCGGGCGGGGGTGGAACCATCCGGGACCTGAACCCGGTTGTCGATATCGATGGGCGCCCGTTTGTCGTGATGACGCAAGAACTCTCGGCGGTCCCGCGGACACTGCTGAGGCGCAGTGTCGGGTCGCTGGATGCCTGGCGCGATGAGATCGTGCGGGCACTGGATGTTTTACTCACGGGGTTCTGAGCGCGGCGCGATCAGAAAAACCCATGTAAAAACCACCGCCTGTCCCCCGTCGCCGGATCGTCTCCATCGCCCCGGCGGAAGAGCCAGAAGCGGCGGCCTTCGTCGTCCTCGACCCGGAAATAATCGCGAACCGAGCGCATTTCGCCATCGCGTTTCCACCATTCGCCGGCGATGCGTTCGGGGCCGTCGGCATGGCGCACGCGGTGGCGCACGCGGCGCCAGGTGAAGGCGAGCGGGGGATGATCGGGCAGCAGCGCCATCGCCTCGACCGGTTGCGGCGGGTCGAGCAGCCGGATGGGCCGCGGCAGATCGGCGGGCCACGTCGCACCCCCCGCCCGTTCCAATGCTGGCACCCGCCGCACCGATCGTTCCGGGACGTCGCTTTCCACCGGTTCGTTGCGGAAAACGCGTGATGCGCCCAGCCGGTTCGACAACCGATCCACCAGTTCGGCGATGGGGGCCTCGGTTCGTTCCGCCAACGCGGCGGTCTGCGTCTGCGGCGCCGCATCGGTGCGGGTTACGATCAACCGCATCGCCTCGACGCCCAGTCCTGGATCGATCCGTTCCAGTCTTTCATCCAGCATGCGCGCCAGATGGCGGGGGTCGCGGGATGGGCGGGCGGTGCCGACGCGGATGACGGGGATGGCGCCGTCCACCCGCTCGAACAGCAGATCGAGCCGGCGGGCACCCTGGCCGGATTTTTCCAGATCCCCACAAACCAAAGCGGTCAGCCGAGCGATGACGGCGGAGAAAGCGGGTTCGGTCAGCAGAGGCTCGACGAAGGTCAGGCGGGCCTGGATGAGATCGGGCGGAATGACCGGCACGATCGGCTCGAACACGGCGCCGGACAATTGATCCAGCCGGGTGGCGACGACGGTGCCGAAGCGGCGGACCAGGGGACCGCGCGGGGTGGCGGCCAGTTGGCCGATTCGGTCGAAACCCATGAGGTGGAGCCCGTCGCAGATGGCGGGGGGCAGGCGGAGGGCTTCGATGGGGCATTGTAAAAGCAGCTTCTCCCCGGCCCTCTCCCGCAAGGGAACAGGGAGCATCCTTGCTTGCTTCTGCCCACCTCCGAACCGTGCCAAAGCATGCGCCGCCCCCGGGGTATCCGCGATGGCCGCCCGCGCCGCCATGCCGAATGCGGCGAAGCGCGCGGTCAAATCCCGCAGCATCGCGGCCTCCCCGCCATGCAGATGCGTGCTGCCGGTGGCGTCGATCCAGATCCCGTCCGGCGGATCGGGGGACGCCAGCGGGGCGTAACGCAAACACCAGGCGGCCATGCGGCGCAGCGTCTCGGCGTCGGCGTCCGGTTCGGCGGGATGGATCGCCAACCCTGGCACCAGCGCCTGTGCCTGAGCCAGCGGCATCCCCGGCCGCAACCCCAGCCCCCCCGCCGCCGCATCCGCCGCCGCGACCACCTGCCGCCGCCCGTCGCTCCCGGCGGTAACCAGCGGAGTCCCCTCAGGCGCGCACCCGTTGCGTTGCCGCAGCCGATCCGTCGGCAGCGTCGAAAACCAGATGGACACGACCCGTCGCATCGCAAGCCTCCGTTATCCATGTGCCGGGCTCGCCGCCCCGGCAGCGGGTCAGTGTCAGCCGCCAGCGCGCCGGCCCCAGCCCCGGCACCGACGGCGCGTGAGCCAAAGCGGGCGGGGAGGGCAGGGCGGCCACCCGCCATCGCGTCATCGCCGCCGTCGGTTCCATCAGGGCGGGGTCGTCGAACTGCCGGCTACGGCGCAGCGCGATGGCCAGCACGCCGGTTTGCTCCGCCGCCAGTTGCAACCGGCGGGAGGCAATCAAACTGAACCGCCCCGCGATTTCCCCCACCACGGCGGCAAGGCCGGTGTGGCGCAGCCCTTCCTCCATGGTGGCCAGAACCTCCTTGCCGGCTGCGGCGAACACGATCCGGTCCGGGTGCAGGCCGGCGGCGGCGAGGCCGGGGGCAAACAGATCGGCGTGCTCCATTGTCCAGAGGACCGGTCCGGTGAGGCGCGCGAGGATGCCGGCGGTCAGCAGCGCGGCGGCGGCGCCGTGTTCGGTGTCCGGCCCGGCGCCGGCGATTTCGTGCAGCGCGCCCAGCGTCAGGCCGCCGTTCGGCAGGGCGGCGTCGATCTCAGCCGAACCCATGGATACGGTTTGCCCGGGGGCCGCGACCGGCCCGCGCTCGATCCGCGCGATCTGGGCGCGCAGGTCGTCCAAACGGGCGCGTTGGGTTGAGAACATAATAAGAACTTAAGCCTGACTGTCGGACGAGTCGAGTCGGAAATCCAGCATGAATTTGGGCTGACTGTGCCGTTGGCCGGGCCGAAAGATTCTGCGTGACGAACCGGCACGGCCGGATCGATCGACACGTCGGGATGGGTGATCAAATAAACCGTCGGCACCTGTTATGCTCGTAAAACCCATTCGGAGACTCCGACCATGCTCCCACAAGCCGCCGATTTCAAAGCCGAGGCCGATGACCTGCACGCGCTGCTGGTCACCCTGTCGGATGCCGACTGGGCCCGCCCGACCCTGTTCAAGCGCTGGACCACCAACGACATCGTGCAGCATCTGCACGCCGGGGACCTGATGGCCGCGGCATCCGTAGCCGGTGAAAACCCCTTCCGGCAGATGCGGGCCGAGATCCAGGAAGCGCGCGACAACGGCCTGACCCGCGTGGAGGAAACCCGCCAGCGCCTGGGCAACCCCACCGGCAAGCGGCTGCTGGACATGTGGCATGCGACGATGACCGGCCTCTGCGACAAGCTGTCGGCGATGCCCCCCGACACCCGCCTGAAATGGGCCGGCCCCGACATGGGCGTGCGCATGTTCACCACCGCCCGCCAGATGGAGACCTGGGCGCACGGCCAGGCGATCTACGACCTGATGGGGGCGACCCGCGAACCGACCGGCCGCCTGCGCAACATCGCCGAGATCGGCGTGCGCACCTACGGTTGGACCTTCGTCAATCGCGGCCAGGAACTGCCCGGCCCGGCGCCCTACGTGCGGTTGGCGGCGCCCGACGGCGGCGCATGGGAATGGAACGACCCCTCGACCGACAACAAGGTCGAAGGGAGCGCCCTCGCATTCTGTCAGGTGGTCACCCAGACCCGCAACGCCGCCGATACCGATCTGCAAGCGACCGGTGCCCCGGCGAAAGAATGGATGCGCCTCGCCCAATGCTTCGCTGGCCCGCCGGAGGACCCGCCGCCGCCCGGTTCCCGCCATTCATCGTAACAAAGGAGCTGCCCCATGCGAAAGCTGCTTCTCCTCGCTTTGCTCGGCATTGCCGGCTTCGTCGCGCCGTCGTCCGCCGAAACGGTGGCGCAAATCGCCGCACGATGGGGCATCGTCGGCACCGGGCAGAAAGATTGCCACGCCCCGGTCGGCCCGGACAACGATCGACAGGCCTTCGCCGTGCGGGAGGGCAAGCTGTTCCTCGAACGCTCCACGGGCACTTCCCACGATTCAAATCCGGTCCCCGCCGTGTCGGTCAACGCGCGGGGGGAACGCGAACTGCTGGTCATCTCCACCGGCCAGCCGGTGCCCTGGGAGACCCGCTGCGATTGAATAATAATGCAGGCCATACGATGCCGAAGGCTGCGTACGGGATGCTGGCATGGAGATAGATCATGACCGATCGCGGCCTGACCGAAGCAGAGGCTCAGACTCGTCTCAAGACCGAAGGCCCGAACGAACTGCCGCGCCCCGGCCGCCGCACGCCGCTGCGGATCGTGTGGGAGGTGCTCCGCGAACCCATGCTGGCCCTGCTGCTCGGCGGCGGCGCGGTCTACATGGTCCTGGGCGACCTGAAGGAAGCCATCATCCTGCTGGGGTTCGCGACACTCTCGATCACGATCGCCGTGGTACAGGAAACCCGCACAGAACGCGTGCTGGAGGCGCTGCGCGACCTCACCAGCCCCCGCGCGCTGGTGATCCGCGATGGCGCGCAAAAGCGCATCGCGGGGCGGGAGGTCGTTTGCGGCGACATTATCCTCCTTGCGGAAGGCGATCGCGTGCCGGCGGACGCCGTGCTGACCGAATGCCATGACCTGCAAACCGACGAATCGCTGCTGACGGGTGAATCCGTGCCCGTGCGCAAAATCGCTGGCACCCCACTGACAGAAACCCAACGGCCCGGCGGCGACGATCTGCCGACGGTCTTCTCCGGCTCCCTGGTCGTGCGCGGCAATGGCACCGCCGAGGTGACCGCCACCGGCCCGCGCAGCGAAATCGGGCGCATCGGCCAGTCGCTGAGCACGATGGAAACCGAACCGCCCCGCTTGCAGGCCGAGACCGCAAGGCTGGTACGCCTGTGCGCCATTGCCGGCGGCGTGCTCTGCCTGTTGACCGTGGTGCTTTACGGAACGATGCGCGGCGGCTGGCTCGACGCCCTCCTCGCCGGCATCGCACTGGGCATGGCGATGCTGCCCGAGGAATTCCCCCTCGTCCTCACGGTCTTCATGGCAATGGGGGCCTGGCGCATCTCCCGCGCCCGCGTCCTGACCCGGCGCGCCGCGGCGATCGAGACGCTGGGTTCCGCCACGGTTTTATGCACCGATAAGACCGGCACCTTGACCGAAAACCGTATGACCATCGCGGAGGTTTCGCCAACGGACGGCGACATCGTGGCGTTCGGGGTGCTGGCCAGCGCACAAGAGCCGACCGATCCGATGGAGAAGGCGTTTCACGCCGCCGGCCCGCCACCGAACGCCGGCTGGGAACTGGTGCATCGCTACGGCCTGCGCCCCGATCTGTTGGCCATGTCGAATGTCTGGCGGACACTGGACGGCATCGTCGTTGCGGCCAAGGGCGCGCCGGAAGCCATCGCCGCGCTCTGCCACGCCGAAGTGGACAAACGCGCCATCGACGACATGGCGGCGCGCGGTTTGCGGGTGCTGGGCGTGGCGCGCGCGGTCTTCACCGGAACTGAATGGCCGGAATCGCAACGGGATTTCGCGTTCGAATTTCTGGGCCTCGTCGGCCTCGCCGATCCCCTGCGCCCGAGTGTCGTGGGTGCGGTCAAGGAGTGCCGCTCGGCGGGCATCCGGGTGGTCATGATCACCGGCGATTACCCGGCGACGGCGCGCGCCATCGCGCGCCAGGCAGGTCTCGATGCCGAGGAAATCCTCACCGGGACCGATCTCTCGAAGATGGACGACAAGCAGTTGGCCGAGCGGGTGCGAACCGTAACGGTGTTTGCCCGCATCATGCCGGAACAGAAGCTGCGGATTGTTACCGCGCTGAAGGCGGATGGCGAAATCGTCGCCATGACCGGCGATGGCGTCAACGACGCGCCATCGCTGAAAGCCGCGCATATCGGCATCGCCATGGGCGGACGCGGCACCGACGTGGCGCGAGAGGCCTCTTCCATTGTCCTCCTGGACGACGATTTCGGCTCCATCGTGCAGGCGGTACGGTTGGGCCGGCGTATCTACGACAATCTGCGCAAGGCGATGGGCTTCATCTTCGCCGTCCACGTTCCCATCGCCGGTTTGGCCCTGCTGCCGCTTCTGTTTGGGTTGCCGGTACTGCTGGGTCCCATGCACATCGCGTTCCTGGAAATGGTGATCGATCCCGTGTGCTCCCTGGTGTTCGAGGCCGAAACGGAAGAAGCCGATGTCATGCGCCGCAAGCCGCGCAACCAGAACGATCCACTGTTCTCGGGCAGTCTGATTGTATGGGGTGTCTTGCAAGGCGCGATGGCGTTCGCGCTGGTCGGCACGATTTTCGTACTGGGCTTGCGGCGAGGCATGCCGGAGGACGAGGTGCGGGCGCTGACATTCTTCTCCCTGGTGCTGGTGATTGTCGCGCTGATTTTCGTCAACCGTTCCTTCAGCGCTTCGCCGCTCGTTGCGTTGCGCCGGCCCAATGCCGCGCTGGCATTTGTTCTGCTGGCCGTTACCGCCATGCTGGGTTTGACGCTGCTCTGGCCCTTCGCCCGCGATCTGTTCCGCTTCGGGCCGCTGCACGCGGACGATCTGGCGTTGACGTTTGGGGCGGGCGTTCTGGTCCTGGCGCTGCTGGAAAGCGCGAAGGCACTGTGGCTTGGGCGGCTGTTTACCTCAAGGTAAATCGTACCGAAGTTGTAATGGTGACGCGTCCCTGAGGCATCGGCGCGGGAAACGCCGGTAACGACGCGCCCCGCAACAATGCCAGCGTGGCTGCGTCCAGCCGCGCCGACCCCGACGAACCCACGACTTCCGCGTCCACCACTTGACCGGAACGTTCGACAGTGAAACGGATAACGACACGCCCTTCCTCGCCGCGGCGGCGAGCGTCCTCCGGGTAGGATTTGTTTGCTGCAAGCCATGCCGCCACCCCGGATTGCCAGGAAGGTTCGATCGTTGGTGCCGATTGTGCCTCAGCGGGCGCTGGCGCGGGTGCGGTTGGCGGCCGAGCGGCGGGCAACGGCCGGGACGGCGCGGGTCGGGGCTTCGGCAGTGCCATGGGCGGCGGCAACGGTGCCGGCATCGCCACCGGCGGCGGTTCAAACGTGGGCGGTTCGGGAGGCGGCGGCTCGGGCGTGGGGGCTTCCGGCAAGGGCACATCGGGGGCCGCCGGCTCCGCCGGTGCGGCGGCTGGCTGAAACACCATCTCCACCGCGACCTCATCGCGAATGGGTGGCGGCACCCGCGTTCCCAGCCAGGTAAGCCCCGCCAACACCGCCAGATGCAGCAACACCGAGGCCGCCCCCGGCCCGACCCGTTGGCTTTTCCAGTTTGAGGGGGCTTGCGGCGTCGGCCATTTCAGGATGTTATAACATATCATATTTACGCCAGTATCGCCCCCCAACGGAAAAAAGGGAAGAGCCCCGCCATGACCATCGCCCCTCGCCTTGCCATTGCGTGCGCTCTGCTCGCCGCTCCCCCTGCCCTCGCGCAGGGCAAGCCCACCGATTTGGAACTCGACATCGACATCGTGGCCAAGCGCCTCGACGCCGCCCGCCTCGCGATTCAGCCTTCGCTCGGCGCCACCAGCTACGGCTTCACGCCCGGCACGCTCGCGACCATCCCGCAGGGCGATAACGCGAGGCTGGATCAGGTCCTGCTGCGCGCGCCAGGGGTGGCGCAGGACAGCTTCGCCCAGCTGCACGTGCGGGGCGACCACGCCAACCTGCAATACCGCCTGGACGGCGTCGCCCTGCCGGAGGGGCTGTCTCGGTGTTCGGCCAATCCATCGAGGGGCGCTTCGCCCGCGGCCTGACCCTGATCACCGGAGCGCTGCCGGCCCAGTATGGGTTCCGCACGGCGGGCATCGTCGACATCCAGATCAAAACCGGCCTGTCCGATCCCGGCTTCGAGGTTTCGATGTACGGCGGCATGGCAGGATGGTTACAGCCGTCCTTTTCTTATGGCGGCCACCAGGGTGCGGTGAATTGGTTCGTGACCGGCGATGTCCTGCGCAACGATATCGGTATCGAGAATCCCACCGGCAGCCGGAACGCACTTCACGACCGAACCGGCCAGTTCCACAGCCTGGCGCATATTTCGGCGGTGCTGGACCCCGACACCAGGCTCAGCCTCATAGTCGGCGGCTTCGGCGGGCAATTCCAAATCCCCAATGTCCCCGGTCAGCCGACGCTCGGCTTCGCGGTGCGTGGCCGAGCCACGTTCGGCAGTGCGCACCTGAACCAAAATCAGCACGAGGCCAGCGAGTTCGCCATTCTGTCATTGCAAAAACACGCCGATCACGCCGATCTGCAAATCTCGGCCTTCACCCGCCGGAGTACCTTGGCTTATTCCCCCGACTGGCTCGGCGAACTGCTGTTCGACGGCATTGCCCAGCAGGCTACGCGCGAAAGCATCGCTTATGGTATTCAGGCCGACGGTTCGTATCGGATTAACGATGCTCATACCATCCGCTACGGCATCGCTTTGCAGCAGGAGCAAACCCGAGCAAAGACGTTCTCCCAGGTGCTGCCGACCGATGCTGGCGGCATGCCGGTGACGGACCAACCCATCGGCCTTGCCATTTCCAGCAGGAAAACCGGCGGTCTTTACGGTGTGTATGTGCAAGACGAGTGGCGTATCCGGCCTACCGTAACGATTAACGCCGGCCTGCGATTCGACGCGGTGGCCGAATATACCCATGAAAGCCAGGTTAGCCCGCGCCTGAACATCGTCTGGAAACCCACCGATGGCACCACCCTGCACGCCGGTTACGCGCGGTATTTTACCCCGCCGCCCTTCGAACTGGTGACCGCCGCGTCGGTGGCGCAATTCGCCAACACGACCGGCGCGCCGCGCGGTACCGGCACCGCCACGCCCAAGGCCGAACGCGCCGATTATTTCGATGCCGGGATCAGCCAGATCGTGTTGCCCGGCCTGACGATCGGCGTGGATGCCTATTTGAAGCAAGCGAAGAACCTGCTGGACGAGGGCCAGTTCGGGGCGCCGGTTGTTCTGACGGCCTTCAATTATGCCAAGGGATACGCGAAAGGCGTGGAACTGTCGGTATCGTACGACCGGGGCCCGTGGTCGGCGTACGCCAACGCCGCCTGGTCGCAAGCGATGGGGAAAAATATCGTCACGTCGCGGTTCAATTTCGATCCCGGCGATCTGGCCTACATCGCTGGTCATTACATCCACCTCGACCACGACCAGACCTGGACCGGTTCGGTGGGGCTGGCCTGGACGATGGACAATGGCAGCGATCGCACCACCCGGTTTTCCGGCGACCTCCTGCTCCAGAGCGGCCTTCGCGCGACGGCGCCGAACGGTCCGCCGAATGGGACGGCTCTGCCCGGCCGAGCGGTGTTGAACCTGTCCGTTACGCATCGGTTGCCGAGCAGGACGGAGTTGCGACTGGACGCGATTAACGTGGGGGATTCGGTCTACAAAATCCGCGACGGCTCCGGCGTGGGCGGCGGCGCGCCGCAGTTCGGCCTACGACGCACGATTTTGGCCGGGGTCACGCAGCGGTTCTGACGAACCTTCGTCGAAACTTGACACCCCGCCCCCCCACCGAGAGGATCGCTGGGCTTAAGTTAAAGGAGTTCCCATGGCGGTGCTGCCGCTCGAGGGTGTCACCGTCCTCGAATTTTCCCATACCGTCATGGGGCCGTCCTGCGGCGTCGTGCTCGCTGACCTCGGCGCCGACGTCATCAAGATCGAGCCGGCGCCGAACGGCGACCACACCCGCGCATTGCGCGGCTTCGCCAGCGGCTTCTTCTGCTATTTCAATCGCAACAAGCGCGGTATTTGTCTGGACCTGAAGTCCGAGGCGGGACGGTCGGTCGCACTCGACATGGTGCGCACCGCCGACGTGTTGATCGAGAACTTCGGCCCCGGAACCATGGACAAGCTCGGTATGGGGTGGGACGCGGTGAGCGCGGTCAATCCGAAGCTAATCTACTGCGCGCTGAAGGGCTTCCTGCCCGGGCCTTACGAGCACCGGCCGGCGCTGGACGAGATCGTGCAGTATATGACGGGTCTGGCGTATATGACCGGCCCGCCCGGCCAACCGCTGCGCGCCGGCAGCTCGGTCGTGGACATCATGGGCGGGGTGATGGGGGTGATCGGCATCCTCGCCGCGCTGCGTCAACGCGACAAAGACGGGGAGGGGCGCAAGGTCACCAGTTCTCTGTATGAGTCGTGCGCCTTCCTGGTGGCGCAGCACATGGCGGGGGAGGCCGCGACCGGCACCCCGTCGCCACCGATGCCCGCCCGCAGCGGTGCCTGGGGAATATATGAGACGTTTGCGACAAAGAACGGAGAAAAACTTTTCATCGGTATAACGTCCGACAACCATTGGCGCAGCTTCTGCAAGTACTTTGCGTGCGAGCATCTACTGACCGATCCCCGCTTCCTGACCAACCCGGAACGCGCCACCAACCGCGACCAACTGCGCACCTACGTGACTGAGATCGTGGCGCGCTACGATATCGCGACGCTGGAGCGCATCATGGACGAGATCGCCATCCCTTTTTCGCCCGTCCGGACGCCGTCCGATCTGTTCGACGACCCGCAGCTCAACGCCCACGGCCGGATGATGAATGTGCGCATGCCCGACGGCAGCCACGCCAAGCTGCCGGGCACGCCCATCTGTTTCGGCGAGGAGGCGCCGAGCCTGCGCATGCAGCCGCCTATGACGGGCGAGCACACCGACTCGATTCTGGCGGCGTTGGGCTATTCGCCAGAGAAAATCGCGGCGCTGCGCGTCGCCAAGTCGATCCGGTAAATGCCGATCTGGATCCCGATCGCGGTCACCGCCGCGCTGTTCCAGTGCTGGCGGACCGCGTTGCAGCAGAAGTTGCGGCATCTGCTGTCGGTGAACGGCGCTGGCTTCGTGCGATTCCTGTATGGTGCGCCCACGGCCAGCCTGTTGCTGATCCTGTCGCTTCAGGTCACCGGGGCGCCATTGCCCGAGGCCAACTGGCGATTTGTCGCTTTCTGCGCGGCTGGTGGGGTGGCGCAAATCCTGGCGACCAACCTGCTGATCATGGCCTTCGGCTATCGCAATTTCGCCGTCGGCACCGCCTACGGCAAGACCGAGACGGTGCAAAGCGCCGTGATCGCGTTCATTTTCCTGCACGAAGTCCTCAGCGGCCTCGCCTGGGTCGGCATCGGCATCGGGCTGGGTGGGGTGATGACGCTGTCGCTGGCCGGGCGCGGTTTCAAGCCGCGCGACCTGCTGATGGCCTCGGTGCAGCCGGCGGCGCTCTGCGGGCTGGGGGCGGGGTTCATTTTCGCCTTCAATATCATCTTCATCAAAATGGCATTTTACGCGCTGCCCGGCCCGAGTCTGTTGGTGCGCACCATGTTCGGACTGGTGATTACCAACACCCTGCAAATCCTCATGCAGGGGACTTTCCTGTTGCTGCGGGAACCTGGGCAGCTCGCGAAGGCGTTTAGCACCTGGCGGACATCGATGTGGGCGGGAACGCTGTCGGCATGCGGATCGGCGTGCTGGGCGACGGGGTTCGCGTTGACGGATGTGGCGTTGGTAAGGTCCGTTGGGCAGGTGGAGCTGGTGTTCACCCTGCTATTCAGCCGGTTCTATCTGAAAGAAACGTTGAAACGGTCGGATGTCATGGGGCTTGTTATGGTTGTCGCCGGCGTGTTACTCATCGTCTTACGGCATTGATTTAAGATATTTTTTCATTAAGACATCAATCTGAGGTTGTGTTTCGAACGGGTGCTTCCCGAAAAATACCGGCTGACGTTTGGTTTTCCGACCGCTCCATAAGGGGATTGCCTAATCTCTGGGAACAGGATATTTTTTGAAGCAATCGTTAAATGCCGTGCTACGTTTAAGGTTTAAGGTCATGCGCGCCATTGGAAACTGTCTCGGAATGGGCCATTCAGGAAGGTCTCTTCGGAAAGCGCTGCTGCTGGCCGCTGTGCCGGCCGGCTTGTTCGCCTTCGGCGGCGAGAGCCGCGCGGATGTGATCGCCGACGTCAATGCCGATCTTCTGAATATTATTCAGTACACCTCGCCCGCGCTCATCGACGGGCCGCCGAACGTGGCGCGTGAAATCGCCATGGTGAACGGCGCCATGTACGACGCCGTGAACGCAGCGTCCGGCGGCACCGGATCGACCGGGTCGCTCTATTATCAGGGGGGGCCGGTTTCGAACGCCTCGGCGACCACGGCCGCGCTTTCGGCGGCCTATTCGGTGATGAACAACCTGTATGGCACTTCGTCCATCTTTAGAACCATGCAGGGCAACACCATTTCGTACAATGGCAACACGCTGCAGGTGGCGCCGAGCGCCGCGCAGTATGCCGGGATCACCGCTCAGCTGAACGCGTTGTCCACCGCGCTCTCGAATTCCATCGCCTTGGACAACAGCGCCGTCTCCGGCAGCGGCACGAACGGAAGCGCTCTTGGCGCCGCGGCGGCAACTGCGATGATCAACGGCCGCGCCGGCGATGGCGGCACCGCCGCGATGTTGTCCACGCTGACCGCGCCGTATGTGCCGGTCACCACGGCCGGTGTTTACGCCACCCCCGAAGGCCGGCCGCCGCTGGAGCCGACTGCTGGCACCGTGACGCCGTTCGTGATCGATACCACGGCACAGAATAGCGTCGCGGCGACAGTGCCGGTGCCGCCCCCGGTCGCCTCGGCAGCGTACGCGGCTCAGGTCCTGCAGACTGGTTGCCAGGGCTCGTCGGGCGCGCTGACCGCCAACATGATCACCGCCTGTCAAACCGCCGGCTGGGCGCCGCAGACCGCCGCGCAGGCGCAGGCGGCGCTTTACTGGAACGATCCGGGCGGCACCTACCAGCCGCCGGGGCACTGGCTGCAAATCGCCGACTCCGCAGCGCAGTCGACCAATCTGAGCCTGCTGCGGCACGCACAGGAAGACGCCCTGCTTGGCGCCGCCATGTCCGACGCCGGTGCGGTGGCGTGGCAGGTCAAGTTCGCCGACAACCGGTGGCGTCCGATCACGGCCATCCAGAATTGCGCGACCTGGAATTCCCCGATCTATCCGTCGGGCGCGTGCGATCCCCTCTGGAACTCGCTGATCGCGACGCCGCCGCATCCGGATTACCTGGCGGGGCATCCGGCGTTCAGCGGTGCCGCCGCGACCGTGCTGGATAATTTCTTCCAGGCCGACAATATTGCGTTCACCTCGGCTTCGCAGGTCTATTGCAACGCCGGGACCACGAACCGCGACGGTCTGGGCAACATCGTGTCATGCACGCTGAATGCCACGACTTATTCCGCCAATAACCCCGCCGACTGTAACAACGCCGGCTCCCAGGCACCGCTGAACGCCGATTTCACCGTCAACACGAGCTACAATCGTAGCCCGCTGATTTGCCCGATTACCATCGCGTTCGCCGGCTTCCAGGCGGCGTCCAGCGGCGATCTGGGATCGACGTTCAGCCGGGTGGTCGGCGGGATTCATACATCGCAGGCCGTGACGGGTGCGCTCGCGATGGGCAACGCGATCGGGCAAGCAGTGTCCAACGAAGGCAATGTCCCCGAACCCGGCACGCTGGCCGTGCTCGCGGTCGCGCTCGCCGGCGTCGTCGTGTCGCGCCGCCGCGGCGTGCTGGGCATGGTGCGTTAGGATCGCGGTGCGACTCGTTCGGGCACGGCGCGACGTTAGGTATGGACGGTATTCCCTCAGCGGGTACACTGTTCATGCGGGTCAAGCTGGCCGCCCGGCCGGCAGCAGGGGAAACACCGAATGGAGCGGATTAGCCGCCCAAGCGCCGACGGGTTGAGCGGCAGCGAGCCAGGGACGGGCCAACGTGGCGTGGCGGCGCCGTCGCCCCGGCGGGCGCGGTTCTCCCTTCGTATGCACCATTTGCTGTTCATCGCCTTCACCCTGGTGGCGGCGGTGCCGATCGTGGTTCTGGCCCTGTGGGAAGGCCGGACATCTTTCCAGAACGAGCTCGATTCGGTGCGCGAACGCCATCTGCTGGTCGCCCGCAACCTGACGTCGACCATGTCGCGCTACGTAAAGGACCTGAAAGCGGTCTTCGGCGTGGCGATCGAAAGCGGCGCGCTGGAAACCCCGGTCGCCGGGATGGCCGATCTTCTGACCTCCCTCGAAGTGGTGCATGTCTGGGTGCTCGCGCCCGACGGCAGCGTCGAAAGCTCGATGCGCGGTTTGTCGGAAGCCGATACCCAGATCATTCCGGAGAAGCTGGTCAAAGAATTGCGCGCGCTGCCGCGCCTCGGTTCATCCGAAACGGTCCTGTCCAATCTGTATCACGATTCGAAGAACAACCCGGTTTTCTACCTGGTCAAACAATTGGCCAATGGACGCACCGCCGTGGGCGTCGTGCGGACCCGCTATCTGGTGTCGTTGCAGCAGGCCATTGCCTTCGGTGACCATGGCCACGCGGTCATCACCGACGCCAAAGGGCAGGTCATCGCGCACCCGTTGAAAGACTGGGTGGCGGCATCGCGCGACATTTCCGGTGTCAATGTGGTCGCGGCGATGATCCGCGGGCAGACGGGGGTAGACCAGTTTTACTCCCCCGCCTTCCATGACGACATGATCGCCGGCTACGCGGTCGTGCCGGAAACCGGTTGGGGCGTGATGGTGCCGCAGCCGATCACCGAGTTGCGGCGGCGGGCCAGCACCGTCAACCAGATGGCAACGATTATCGCCGGCGGCTCGTTCTTCGTCGCTGCACTTCTAAGCTGGCTGATCGCGCTCTATCTCGCCCGTCCGGTCCGCGCCGTCGCCTCCACCGCCGAGGCCGTGCTGGATGGCAATGAGGAGGTCTCGGTCCCAGAATTCCGCGGCGCGGTGCCACGCGAAATCAGGCAGTTGGGTCTGGCGTTCAATACCATGTTGGACGATCTGCGGCGCAAGGCGGCCGAGACGATGCAGGCGTTGCGTTCGGCGGAGATGTCCAACCAGGCCAAGACCCAGTTTCTGGCCAACATGAGCCACGAAATTCGCACCCCGCTGAATGGTGTGGTCGGGATGATCGAACTGATGCGCATGACCGAACTGTCGGCAGCGCAGCGCAGCTACACAGAGCAGGCGTGCCAGTCGAGCCAGGCGTTGCTGCGGCTGGTCGACGATATCCTCGATCTGTCGCGTATCGAAGCCGGCCGCCTGGAACTGGAAAAGGCCCCATTCCATCTGCCGGCCCTCATTCAGGATCTGCGCATCTTGTTCGCCGATCAGGCTCGGGCCAAAGGGCTGACGCTATCTGTTTCGGTTCCGCACAATTTGAATGTTATGTTGGTCGGCGACAAACACCGGTTGTTGCAGGTGCTGGCCAATCTGGTCGGGAACGCGGTGAAATTCACCCAGCAAGGGTCCGTTGCCGTCAATGTTTCACGGACCGCGCTGGATAACGGATGGGCGATCCTGCGGTTCGAGATTGCCGACACCGGCGTCGGCGTAGCGACGGACAAGCAGGACATGATCTTCGACGCCTTCTCGCAGGCCGATGCCTCCATGACACGGCGCTACGGCGGCACCGGGCTGGGCCTGTCCATTGCCCGGCAACTCTGCCAGATGATGGGCGGCGATATCGGCCTGACGAGTGTGGTCGGTGCCGGGTCCACATTCTGGTTCACGGTGCGGATGGAGGTCGGTGCGGCTGTGCCGCAGCCGCGGGTTATCCCAACCGCGACACAAGCTCCGGTCGCCGCCGCTCCACCCACCCCGGTCGCCGCCGCTCCAACCGCTCCCGCCCCGGCGGAGGGCGCCCTATCCGCCGTCGCTCGGGAATTCCAAGCGGCGCTGCGGACGGCCGGACGCGATACGGTGCACATCCTGCTGGTCGAAGACAACGCGGCCAACATGCGCGTGACCAAGGCGTTGCTGGAAACTCTCGGCTGCGTCGTCACCCCGGCGTACAACGGGCTGGCCGCTGTGGAGGAATACCGCAACGGCACGTTCGATCTGGTGCTGATGGATTGCCAGATGCCGGAGATGGACGGCTACGAGGCCACCCGCACGATCAGGCAGTTGGAAACGGTGCAGGGGCGCCGCACCCCCATCGTCGCGCTGACGGCACACGCCATGGCAGGAAGCCGCGAAGCCAGCCTCGAAGCAGGCATGGACGACCAATTGACGAAACCGCTGACCATGGCCGCTTTGACCGCGAAGCTGGTGGAGTGGCTCGCCGGCGCCAAATCGGCGCAGCCGGCCGCCTAGTCCACGATCGTTTGAGGCTGCACGCGATCTCGGCGTGGGATCGCACTTTAAGCCTTTGTTCGAGAGGGTCATTCACGCCCGAGGTTGAAGTCAACCTCAAGCGACCACGCTCTAACCCATTGCCGGGCGAAGCAACAGGCTACGAGTCCGGATCACCATCGGCAGGATCACCACCACATTCATCAGATTGAATGCGACTCCAACCGCGAAGGCCGGGGTGTAGAAGCCGAAGAAATCGTACAGGGCGCCTGCCGCCCAGCCGCCGCCCGCCATGCCCAGCAGGCCGGCAAACAGCACGGTGGGCACGCGCCAACTGGCCTCCGCTGCCGGGTACAGCGCCCGCACCGCCAGCACATAGGCCGGGATCAGCCCGGCGTATCCCAGCCCGAACGCGGCCGACACGGCGAACAGCCCAGCCTCGTTGCTGGTAATCAGGAAGCCCGACATCGCGACTGCCTGCGCGATGGAGCCGCATAGCACCGTCTGCAATCCCCCGATCTTGTCCGATAGCCAACCCCAGAACTGGCGGGCCAGGAACGCGGACCCCAGCAGCACCGACAGCATGGCCGCGCCGTGGCCGGGACTGATGCCGAGGTCCCCGCAAAGCGCCACGACATGTCCCATCGGCATGGACATGGTCATGCAGCAACAGAAGATGGCGGCGGACAGCGCGACCATGGCCCATTCCGGGTGCATGCCGGCAACCCGCGTGCCGCTGGCGGGTCCATGATGGACGGTGCCGTGCGATGGGGCGACCGGCGGCGGGCGCAGGAAGATCAGCGCCAACGGGGCCACCACCACGGCCACCACCGCCCCGAATAGCACCATGCAGCGGCGCCAGCCGATGGTCTCCACCCCGAGTTGGAAGATCGCTGGCCATATAATCCCGGCGACGTATTGGCCGGAGGAGATCAGTGCGACAGCCGTCCCGCGCCGCTTGTCGAACCACCGGCTGACATAGGTCATGATGGGGGAAAACATGCAGGACGTCCCGAACAGCCCCATGAGCACGCCATAGCCCACGTAAAGCTCGGTTACCCCGCCGGACGACGCCAGCCACATCCCGGCGCCGATCATGATCGCGCCGAAGGTGACGACGATGCGGATGCCGATCTTTTCCGACAGCCAGCCCATGAAGATGCCGCCAACGCCCGCGCCGATGAACGACAACGACGTCGCCAGCGTCGGCACCGACCTTGGCGCACCCAACTCGGCGGCGATGGGCTTCAGCGCCACCGCCGCGAGCAGCGGCCCGCCATACGCCACCGCCAGGATCGCCAGCGCGACGATCGCGATGACCCAGGAGGCGCGGCTTTCGACGCTGTCGTTCACGTAAACATGGCCGCGACGACGGCGGGATCGACGTCTTCCAACCGAGCGGGCTGCCACTTGGGGGTGCGGTCCTTGTCGACGACCATGGCGCGCACGCCCTCGGCGAAATCGGGATAGGCCATGGTGGTCTTGGTCAGGGCAAACTCGGCGTCCAGCGCATCCGATAACGTCAGGTTGCCGCCGCGCCGCAGGGCCTCCAGCGTGAAGCACAACGCGGTGGGGGACACCGCGCGCAATGCCTTCAGCGCGGTCTTGGCCCAGTCGGACCCGTCGGCTTCCAGACGCGCCACGACCCCCGCCATCGTGTCGGCGCCGAAGCAATAGTCGATGGTGTTTTTATGCGCGGCCAGGGAGAACGCCGGCAGCGGTTGCGTAAAGCGGGCAAGCGCGGACAGGCCGTCTTCCGCCAGCGCCTGGGACAGCGCGGGCAACGCGGCGCGGGGCACGAAATGGGTGCCGAATCCGGCATGCACCGAATCGGTGCCCTTGATGCGCAGGCCGGTCAGGCCGAGGTAGATGCCCAGATTGCCGGGCAGGCGTGGCAATAGGTATGTCCCGCCGATGTCGGGGAAGAAGCCGATGATGGTCTCGGGCATGCCGAAATCGGCGTGTTCCGTCGCCACCCGGTACGACCCATGCACCGCCATGCCGATGCCGCCGCCCATACAGATGCCGTCGATCAGGGCGATGTAAGGTTTCGGGTAGTTGGCGATCAGCAGGTTGAGCTCGTACTCCAGCGTGAAGAAGGCGTCCGCCAGATAGCGGTTGCCGCCGGTCTGCCATTCCCGCAGCGCGCGCACATCGCCCCCGGCGCAAAACGCTCGGTCCCCCGCGCCCTCGATCGTCACCGCGTGGACGAGGGGGTCGTTGGCCCATTCCTTCAGCACCCGCAGGCTGCCCTGGATCATGTCGAGGTCGAGCGCGTTCAGCGCCCGCGGCCGGTTCATCAGAATGCGGCCGATGCGGCCGTCTTTGCGGGTGATCAGGGTGGCGTCGTCGGTCATGCGGTTGGTCTCCTGGATTGAGGAACCGTCTAGCAAGGCAGGGTTTTGGGGGCTAGAGCGTGATCGCCTGAGGTTGACTTCAACCTCGGGCGTGAATCACCCTCTCAAACAAAGGCTTAGACCATGATCCAACGCCGAGATCGCGTGCAACCTCAAAAGATCATGGTCTAGAGCGCCGCCACGACCTGGGTACGGGCTCGGATGTACGGCGTGAACTGGTACCAGCCGCGCATAGCCTGGAACTCCGGTGTGTTTACCACGTCGGGGCCGGCGATTTCGTAGATCGCGGTGTAGATGCGGGCCGCGTTCGTGGTGCGGTCGCCGCGCCAGGTGGTGCCGACCGATCCGGTGGAAACGTAACGTTTGCCGCTGAGCACGCCAGGGCAAGCCAGCGCATCGGGGAGGTGCACGGTATCGTACCAGAGGTTCCACTCGGCCTCGACCGACGGATCGATTTCGGCGGTGACGATCAGCAGGTGTTTGGCCATGGGTCAGTCCTTATGCGGGGCGCAACGCGTCCAGGTATTCCGCCAGTGTGGCGTCCAGGCGCGCGTGCGGCAAGCTTTGGAACGGCAGGAGGTCGTCGGTCAACGAGGCATGCTCCAGCGCGCCGAGATAGGCTGTACGGTCCTCCGGTCGGAACGCCACTCAAAAAGCCTTTTTTCCCTGTGGCCTCGGTGGCCCGCTTCGCTGCCCCCGTGTTGAAAATGCCGACCCCGCGAATCGAACAGGCGTCGGAAGCGAGCCGCCGGTCCCCCCCCAGGAGGGGCACGCTAAACCCGCCGAATCATAACGATCCGGTTCGTATTCGTCCCCTTCGCGTTATTCCCCACCCCCCAGCAATTCGCCGTCTTGGTAAACGCCTGCTGGTTCACCATCACGCCGAGAACCTGGAACGAAAGACCTTCGATAGCAGCGACAACATTGCGCTCCAGCAGAATTTTTCCCCCGCGCACCTCCCCGACCTCGAACCCGATGAACCCGCCGGGCCGCACGACGCGGGCGAACTCCTCGAAACAGCCCCGCACAAACCGTTCCCAGGCCGGGATGCCGCCATGGCGGGCGATGCGCACTGTCGCCGGATCGATCCCGGCGAACCAGCAGCGGAGCCAGTTGTCGCCCTCGTAGTCCACGATATCCAGGAACGGAGGGGACGTGACCAGCAGATCGACCGAAGCGTCAGCCAGCAGTGGTGTGGATGAAGCCGCCCCTGTCATCAGTAACGCGGGCGGATGTGCCGGTGGCATCCCATCCGACAACAGCGATTTCGACTTCTTCAGGATGATCCCGGCAACATCCCGCGGCGGCGGCACCTGGTCGCGCGCCGCGTTGATCTTCCGCTGCGAAACGACCGACGCCGCCTGATTGGGCGGCAGCGTATACACCGAGAAAAACCCAGGCGAGTGCCCGGTCAGGCGGTTCAGCGCCACCATCCGGATCCACGCATCGACCGGGTCCACTTCGCGCCCCAGCAACCAGGTCCGCAATCCCCGCAAGCGCCGCAGTGTGTCAGGATGGTAGAACACTGACAGCTCAGGCTCATTGGCATCGGGTGTATCCATCGGCGGTATGGACTCCAACCGGTCCCGCAATGCCGCCAGACCCGGCGGCGCCAAGCGGGGTCCCACCAGCATCGCCGTTAACGGGTTGATGTCGTTCGCCGCCGCCCGCCGCCCCATCAGCGCGGCTTGTAGCGCGGTGGTGCCGCGCCCGGAAAACGGGTCGTACACCGTGTCCCCTGGCGCGCTGAGCCGCTCGATCAGGAATTCAGGCAGTTGTGCCTTAAAGCACGCTCGGTAGCTGACCTCATGCAGGCTGTGGCTACGGCGTTGGCCGGATGTCCAGTATTCGTTCACGAAATAACGCAGGCCCTGGTCTTCGAATTCGACCGTCGCCGCACCGAAGCCGGTGAACTGACGGAGGTCTTCGATAAAGCTCGCGGGGGATTTGGGAACCAGGGTGTCGTTGCGCCCTCTCCCGCCAACCCCCTCCCTCAGGGGGAGACGGAGCGATTTCGTTCCGCTCACCTTAAAAACGGGTTACTCTCCCGCTCCGCCCCAATCGAAGACCCCGGCCCATGCCCGCAAATGAACGAGAAATCGTCGCCCAGCGGCAGTAGCTTGGTTTTGATGGCCTCGATCAACGCGGCTGTGTCGCCGTAGGGAAAATCCGTGCGGCCCACCGATCCCTGGAACAGCACGTCCCCCACCAGCAAAAACCGCGCAGCGTGGTTGACGTAGACGAGGTGCCCGGGGGTGTGGCCGGGGCAGTGGAGGATGTCGAACCGGTGCTCCCCCAGCGAAACGGATTCACCCTCGGTCAGCCAACGATCGGGAGTACAGTTGTCCGCTTCGAAGCCGTATCCGGCGGCCTGTGCGGCGATGCCGTCCAGTAGGAATTTGTCGCGGATATCGGGGCCCTCGACGGGTACATGAAGCGCCTCGGCCAAGGCCGCCGCGCCGCCGGCGTGATCCAGGTGGCCGTGCGTCAGCAGGATGCGTTCCACGGTGACCTTGCTCTGCTCGATCGCCGTGAGGATGCGGTCCACATCGCCGCCGGGATCGACGACGATGGCTTTCATTGAAGCATCGTCCCACAGGATGGCGCAGTTCTGCTGAAACGGAGTGACCGGAACGATGGCGCCGCGCAGCATCAGTGCAACCGGGGCGACTTCAGGAAGCTGGTGCGATCCGCCGACCGCATGCTGACCCGCATGGCGTCGCCATCGCGTTCGATCCGCAGGCGCACCTCCGCGCCGGCGCTGCCGGACGACCAAACGTGGCGCCACAGGCCCACGAGATCGGGGATTTCCTCGTCGTTCACGGTCAGGATCTTGTCGCCGGGGCGCAGTCCCGCCTGCTCCGCCGGGCCGTTATCGGCGATGCCGCCGACGACGATGGAATCGCCCGATTCGGTCGCATACAGTCCCAGCCAGGGGCGGGCGGGACGGTTGACGCGGCCGTAGCTGAGCAGGTCCGACAGGATCGGCGCCAGCATGCCGATCGGCACCACCATGTTCATATCCATCCGGCGACCGCGCGTGTCCCCCTGCTGGAGGATCAGCGACCCGATGCCCATCAGTTTGCCGTCGGTTCCGATCAGCCCGCAGCCGCCCCAGAACGGGTGTGCGGGGGCGATGAACAGGGCTTCGTCCAACGCGTATTCCCAGTAGCCGGCGAATTCCTGCCGTCCGACCAGCCGGGTTTCGACCGCGTGGTGGCGCCCGCCGCCGGCTGCGATCACCGCCTGATCGCCGACCTTGATGCTATCGGAGTCTCCCAGCTCCATATGAGGCAAGTCGAGCTTGCCGAGCGCCTGGACCAGCCCGAAGCCAGTTTCCTGATCCATGGCCAGGGCGTGGCCAGGCACGACCTGGCCGTCGTTGCCGGTGATCCAGATGGTCTCAGCTTCGGTGATCAAATACCCGATGGTGGCGATCAATCCAGTATCGCGGATCAGCACGCCGCTGCCCGCACGTTCCGTCCCCAAGGTGTTCGCGGTGAACGCGTCGTTGGGGGCGTAGGTTTTCAGGCTGACCACGGCCTTTAGCGCACGTTCCAGGTCGAACGAGTAGTCGTTCGGATTGGGACGCAGGGCTGGGGGGATTTCCCAGTCCTGATCCTTTGTGCTGCGGCGCCGTCCCTGGTTGGGGCGGTCTTTGGGGGGGTCATCGCTCATGCCCCCAATATCGGACCTTTTGCCGTCCGCGGCAATCGGGACCTTTACCGTCCGGGACCCCGCTGCTTGTTGGTCGCCAGTTCCGCGGGCGTCAGCTGGAATCCGCCGATGATGGCGAACGCCGCGGGCGATTTGGTTCGGCTTGTCGGCAGGGTCAGGCGCACTTTCTGGCTTTGCAGCGCGACGCGGTCGATGTTCGGCGGGAATTCGACCGGGAAGTCGATGACTTGCTTGTCAATCACGGTGTTACCTTCGGTCACCGCGATGAACACCGCAACGGTCGCCGTCCTGCCCTGCATGGCGGGGCCGCGCAGGAACTCGGCGGATACCGTCACGGAGGTTTCTACCGTCTGGCTGCCCTTTTCGGTGAACCGGCATTCGCCGCCGATGGCGATAATACGGCCTTGAACGACCATGTCAGTGATGTCGTGGCTGGCATCGGAACGGTAGCGGGTCACATCCGCCAAATTCTGCACCATCGTCGCTCGGGCACAGGGCGGGGCGAACTCATTCGCGCCCGGACCAAACAGGCCGCTCAACGAGGAACAGCCGGCGAGCGCCGCGGTCAGCAGCAGGGGCGTCAATAGGGACAGCAGGCGCATCGGGGGCACTCCGAGAAACATTATTACACGGCCGCGCGCAAATATTGCGGCAGAAGGTCGGGCTTCATGCCTAGCGTCTTGGCGGCGCGGATGGGCCAGGCGGGGTCGGCGAGCAGCGTGCGCGCCAGCAGCACCACGTCGGCACGCCCGTTCGCCACGATTTCGGCGGCATGTGTGGCTTCGGTGATCATGCCCACCGCGCCAGTGGCGATTCCGGCCTCGCGACGGATCGCGTCGGCGAATGGCACTTGATAGCCGGGGTGGAGCGACGGGATTGTCTGCTCCATCGACACGCCGCCCGAGGAACAGTCGATCAGATCCACAAGGCCGGTCGCCTTGAGCCGTTTCGCGGTTTCGATCTGGTCGGTCAGCGTCAGGCCGTTCGGCATCCAGTCGGTGCAGGACAGGCGCACCCAGAGCGGCAGGTCGTCAGGCCACGCGCCACGAACGGCCTCGACCGTCTGCATCAGGAAGCGGGAGCGGCCGGCGAGGTCCCCGCCATACTGGTCGTTGCGGTGGTTGGAGATGGGCGAGAGGAAGGAATGCGCGAGATAGCCATGCGCGGCGTGGAGTTCGATTATTTTGAAGCCGGCCTCCCGAGCGATGCGGGCGGTGGCGGCGAACTGGTTGGAGATTTCCGCGACCTCATTGGCGGACAGCGGGTGCGGGTCGACGCCGCCTGCGATCATCGGAATGGCGGAGGGTGCGACCGGCACCCAGCCGCCATCTTGCGGCATGATGGGTTTGCCGCCTTCCCAGGGCACGTTGCAAGACGCTTTGCGACCGGCATGCGCGATCTGGATGGCCGGCACGGCGCCGCATTTGGTTATGATCGACGCAATCCGGGTCAAAAGCTTGCGGTGTTCGTCGTTCCAGGCGCCAAGGCAACCCGGGGTGATGCGACCGATGGCGGACACATGCGTCGCCTCCACCATCACGATACCGGCGCCGCCGGCGGCCCGCGCACCGAGGTGCTGGATGTGCCAGTCGTCCCCCAGGCCGTCGATGGCGCTGTACTGGCACATTGGCGCCACCACGATGCGGTTACGCGCGGTGATGGAGCGGAATTCGATCGGCTGGAAAAGAAGCGGTGTGTGCATGGGATAAGGGCGCCCGGCGAGAGAGAGTGTGTCGCCGGGCGGGATAGGGGTTTCCCCGCGTTATGACAACGGCCCGGGGAGGCGGTTGGTTAGATTCCCAGCAGCCGAGCCGCCGTGCCGCCGAGGATGCCGATGCGCTCGTCGTCGGTCAGGCCAGGCGTGCTCATCACCAGCTCGACCTCGGTGTGGGTCCAGGGGAACGGATAGTCCGTGCCGATCATGATCTGGCCGGGGCCGGTTTCGGCGATCAAATGCCGCAGCGCCTCGGGCGTGAAGACGATGGTGTCGAAGAACAACTGCCCGTCGCGCAGGTATGCGGTGGGGTTCTTCTTCGGCAGTGGGCCCACTTTGTCGGGGAAGCAACGGATCACCGCATCCGAGCGGTTGGCGTAGGAGGGCAGGAAGCCGCCGCCGTGAGCGGCGCAGATTTTCAGGCCGGGGAAGCGGTCCAGCGTGCCCTCGAAGATCAAGTGCGACAGCGCGATGGTGGTTTCCAGCGGGTTACCGATCGTGTTGGTCAGCAGGCCGCTGCCGCCGAGGCGGCCGGACGGCTCCAGTTCGCGGGTACCAAGGGGGTGCATGAACACGAGAACGCCGAGTTCCTCGCACTTGGCCCAGAACGGGTGGAAGCGGGGATTGGCCAGTTCCTCCCCGGCGACGGAACCGCCGACACCCACGCCTTTGAAGCCCAGCTTCTTCACCGCGTATTCCACCTGCTCGGCCGCGAGTTCCGGGTGTTGCAGCGCGGCGGTGGCAAAACCGACGAACCGGTCGGGGTTGGCGGAGCAGAATTCCACCAGCGTTTCGTTCTGGATTTTGATGAGTTCGGCCGCTTCGTCTTTGCTCGCTTTGTACCAGAAGGGGTTGATGCTGAGGGCTTCCACGTCGATGCCCTGCGCGTCCATGGCGGCGAGGCGGGTGGCCAGGGTGGCGCCCTGCATCATCAAAGCGGGGGCCTCCAGCGGGTGTTTGACGATCGCGGCGGCCTTGGGGACGATGCAGTGGGCGTGGATGTCGATGGTTTTGATGCGCTTGCCGTTGATGATTGTTTCGCGCCGGCGGGCGGCCGCCGTGGGGGGCGGGACGGCGATGGTGGCGCCGAGCGCGCAGCCGACGAAGGTCAGGGCGGTGGCGAGCAGGTCTGCGGTCAGGGGCATCTGGGCGTTCCTCCGGGTGGTTTTGCAGAGTTGTATCATGGGCGGGCGGGGGAGTCGCGTGGGGGCTGTCCTTTCCACTCGGCATCCTAATTGCTTGTCACGAGGACACCGTCGGCACGAACCACGCAATGTGAGTGGCGACAGAGCTGTTCTAGGGAATGGTGAATTTCAGGATGCTGTAGAGGCGGAAATCGTTGATCGCCACGATACCGAGGTCCTTGCACACATCGGGAACCTTGCGGTTCGCTCGATTCTTGCTTGGTTTTGATACTTCCTTAGTGACAACGACCCGATCCGGTGCGGCCCGCGCCGCCGCAATGAGGAATGGGTCTTTGCCGATCGTCTCAATTTCGACATCGTCGAGGTCCGGAGCGTAGCCGGTAACCAGCACGTCCCTCACACCGACGGTCTGTTCTCTCAAGATGAAGGCCTCTTTGACATCCGGTCTCTTGAGCCAGTCGGCAAGGGGGCCAGGTTCCGGCCGCACTTCTTCGAATATCCGGTGCGGCATTTTGATAACGCCGGCAGTCGCCTGCTCAAGTAACCATTCCCAATAGCGAGGGATCCGATGAACCGGATAATAAGTTTCGTGCGCCGTTATGACGACGTTCGCATCCAGAAGGTAGAGGGTCATCTCGCGGCACGCTGCCCTTCATCCAGCAGTGCGGAAATTGAGGCTGGCCCGACGCCGAGGATTTTGGCGGCCTTCGTATGGGTCAACGCTTCTTCTTGCAGCGCGCGCCGGACAACGCCAAGTAGCCCGGCCCCAAGCTGGAATGTGCGAAGCACGTAAAAGGAAGGCCCGGTGGCGTTGGGCTGGCGCTGGTCCTTCGCGCGCTGCTTCTCGCGCTGCCACCTATCGCGGTACATGGCAAAGAGCGATGATGCGACGGCGTCCGAAATCCAGCCTTCTTTCGCGAACCGATAGGCGACGGCGGGCTCGCTGACTTTCCACATGGCGGCGAGAGATTGAATGGCGCTGGTCACGTCATTTTGAGGCGCTGTGAACAACCACGAGTAATTGCCCACCTCAGAGGATGGCAGCAGGAATTCGCTCGCGGTATCGTTACAAAACCGCTCGATAGAATTTTTAGGAACACCGCGCAGAGGGCCGCTCACGCCGCTCGCGCCAAGCCAGATGTGGGCGAGCTCATGGAGGAGTGTGAAAGGGCGAGCCGCCGCGGCATCGTTGTCGTTTATAACGACAAACGGCACCACGTCATCTGCGAGCGCGAAGCCACGGAACACATCCTCGCCGATATCGGTATGATACGAGCCGAGATCGCCGCGCATGAGAACGTAAATGCCGGCGCGCTCGGCGGCGCCGCGGAGCATACCGAACAGCGCCCCGGCATCTTGGCTGTGGCGTTGCTGGTATTCCGTTATGCTGAGCGTAGCGCGAATCGACGCCGCCATCTTTGCATGGCCGTCGGTAATTCGAGCGGAACCGACGAATATCCGCCGCTGGGCCTCCTCCGTATCCTCCAGGACCTGCCGCACCATCTGCTGGCGGGCTCGGCTATCGCGCAGCAGGGCGTCGAGTGTGCCGTTGGCCCGAGCCGAGGCCGATTTGGATGACCGGAAATCGTCGCCCCGGTCGCCACGGCGGGGCGGGGCGGAGAGATAGAAGGCTACCAGCGGTCGGCGGTAGAGAGACGCGGCCTTCTGGAGCGTGGTCGGCGCGGGATCTCGGGTTCCGTCCTCAAGTGCCAGGAGTTTTTCGATTGCCGACTGCTTGGCGGTATCCTTAAGGCCGAGCTTCTCCGCGGCCTCCGCGACCGTGAGGCCGGCGGTCTCCCGCGCCCATTTCAGAACGTCCGGATTGATGTGTTCAGATTCGATCATATGTGAAGCATGATCCTCCTAATCGTCCCGTCGGGCTAGTCCCAGGGCAAGGCGAGTGCCCGCTGCGGGTCGGACCGTCTGCATCGATTGGGGGTGCAAGAATGGGGTGAGCGATGGGTGCGGGGGCAAGAAAGCCCACCGCGCCAACGGCACCAAGCACGGCTACCGAGGTCACCTCGGCCGGGTGCTCGGGGACATCGGGCGCATCCTGCCAATCCAGACGCGTTACGCCGTCCTGCGCGTCCGCGACCACCCCATCCACAAACCCGCCGCCACGACCACCCCAGACCCGACCCAGGTCATCGTATCCGGCAACTGCCCAAACATCATGAACCCCACCCCCACCGACCCGAGCAGCTGAAAGTACTGAAACGGCGCG
>JANXTL010000015.1 GCA_025352375.1 Acetobacteraceae bacterium
GTAAACCTCCGCCTTCGGCTGCGCCGCCCGGATCGCGTCCACATCGGTCATCGGGATGGAAGCGTCCGTCTCACCGAAGTGCATCTGCACAGGGCAGCTCATGCTCTCGTTCTTGGTGCCGGCAATGCCGCCGCCATACCAGCACGACGCCGCCGCAAAGCTCTTGCTGCGGGTGGAGCCCCACCAGGCAACGGTGCCGCCGAAGCAGTAGCCGACGATGCCCAGCTTCTTGCCCGACAGTTGCGCGGCGGCAGCTTCGATGTCGGCCATCACCTGCGCGTCGGTCAGCTTCATGCGGTAGTCTCGGCCCTTGGCGATGTCGTCGGCCGTGTAGCCGAGTTCCACGCCATGCTCGACCCGCTCGAACAGCGCCGGCGCGATGACGGCATAGCCCAGGGCGGCGAAGCGATCGGCCATGTCGCGCATATGGTGGTTGACGCCGAAGATCTCCTGCACCACCACGATGCCCTTGGTGGCACCGGCGGGACCGGCGACATACGCCGAGAAATTGTGGCCGTCGGCGGCCGGTATAACGATGGTGTGGCCCATGGTAGCCTCCCAAAATAGATTGCGGTGACGCGGGTGCCATACATCCCGCACCGTGCCGGATCGTCAACCGCCGGCGTGTGAAAACCGAGCAAAAGACACCGCCAGGATCTCATAAATCGGCCGCTTGAAATCGACCGCCAAACCCGGCAGCTCCCGCAGCTCGGCCCAGCGCCATGCGTCGAACTCCGGGTGCGGATCCAAATCCAGCCGAATGTCGGAATCGGCCCCGGTGAAACGCAGGGCGAACCAGCGTTGCCGTTGCCCGCGCCAGCGCCCGTGCAGCGCCTTGCCGATCTGCTCAGACGGCAAATCGTAGGTGAGCCAGTCCGGGTGCTCACCGATAATCTCGGCACGATCGGTGCCTATCTCCTCAGCGAGTTCGCGCAGAACGGCCGAACGCGGGTTCTCGTCCGCGTCGATTCCGCCCTGCGGCAATTGCCACCCCCCCGCAGCGCCCTCGGCATTGGGGAAATTAGCGCGACGAGCCACGAACACCAGACCGTCGCGATTGAACAGGGCTGCGCCGACATTCGGGCGATATGGAAGTGTAATCATTTCGGCTTATCCTCGGGCGGCAGCATCAGGGCGGATACCGGCGCCAGCGCCAGACCGCGATTGCTCAGCCCATTGGTCCAGGCCGCGAGCCGCTCGATCGCGACCGGGCGTGGTGCCTCGATCAGGCCCAGCGCGGCACCACGGTCGCGCGCCATCTGCTCCAGCGTTGCCAGCCGAGCGTCGATATCGGCTGCGGTGGCGGGATCGTCGATGACGAGATCGACGGCTTTGCTCCAGGTCTGGGGAACCGGGGCTTTCTGCCCAGGGCCAGCCACATACATCAGACCACGCCGGTTCAGCTCTGCCAGGATGGGCGCCATCTGGTCGGGCACATCGGCCAGCCGTTCGCCACGCATGGCGCCGAGAATATCGGTGACGCCGGCGTAGCCACGCAGGCGGGAAAGCGCCCAAATCAGGCGCGGCTGGTTTTGTTGCGGGGACAAATTGGTCATCAGAGCGTTCGGCCCGGCATCGTTCAGGGGGAAGCGCTGCGGCTCCATCGGCAGGGACAGCAGATACTCGTGCCCCGCCAGGCGTGCGGACGCGAGCAAAGGTTCGGCGTTATCCGTGTATGGGGATATGGCCAGGCTCACCCCGCCCGGCAGGTCGGCGATCGCTTTCTTACTGTCGGCGTAACTCAGGCCGATGCCGGCGACGAGCACGCCAATCCGGGGGCGGGTCGTCGTGGGGTCGAAGCCGGCCGCGTAATGCCGCATCGGCTTGCGCCCGTCGGCGGCGACTGCCGGCAGAGCATCGGTGGTAGAGCCCGCGACGAATTCCTGCAGCGCTGGATCGGGGTCGGCGATCGGGCCGGGAACCGCTCTCCCCGGCTTGTCGTCGCGAAGGGCGGCGGGCGGTGGCGCTGGATGTACCACAATCGGGGCTGGCGGGATTGCGGGCGATGCGACGGGTTCGGGGCTAGGTGCGCCTGGCGGATGGCGCGGTCCCAGTGTCTGCGGTTCCAGTGTCTGCGGTTCCAGTATCTGCGGTCCCAGTATCTGCAGAATGCCTGCCGTGCCCAACAGGACCACCAGCAGGAACCCCCAAAAACGCCGTAAACCGCTCCAGCCGCCGAAGTACCCCGCGCCGCCCGGCATCCCGGTCAGTACCGAGGCTTAGCGCACGGTCGCAGGGCGCGCGGCTGCCATGGCCTTCGCCACAACCAAGCCTTGCTGAAGCTGGAAGTCGGTTTCCGACGGTTTCAGCGGGTCATATTTCGGGAAACCTTCCGGCGGCTTTTTGGGAATGTCCGACGCGATTGCCGGCAGATCTTTCCGCGGTTCGACCTTGTCCGGCGTGGTCCCGCCTTGGTTGGTGATGATGCGGTTCAGGTCCGCTTCCCGGTCGCCGCCGAAGCTGACCTGTTCATCGCGGGTTTCCGCGACTGTGATCTCGGGTTCGATACCCAGTCCCTGAATCGAGCGGCCCGATGGCGTGTAGTAGCGCGCCGTGGTTAACCGCATGGCGCCATTGCCCGGCAGCGGGATGACGGTCTGCACCGACCCTTTGCCGAAGCTGCGGGTGCCCAACAGGATCGCGCGCCGATGGTCCTGTAGCGCGCCGGCGACGATTTCCGAGGCCGAGGCCGAACCGCCGTTGATCAGGACCACCATCGGCAGCCCATTCAGCAGATCGTTGCCCTTGGCGTTCCAGCGGTTGCTGTCCTCGGGGTGCCGTGCTCGGGTCGACACGATCTCCCCCTTGTCGATGAAGTCGGACGATACCGACACGGCTTGGTCGAGCAAGCCGCCGGGATTGTTACGTAAATCCAGAACCAGCGCCGTGAGCTTGCCGCCGGCTTTTTCGCGCAGCGATCGGATCGCCTCGCGCAGGCTCGGTTCGGCCTGTTCGGTAAACTGCGACAGCCGGATGTAGCCAATATTATCGGCTTCCAGGCGCGATTTGATGACCTGGATGTGAATGGTCTCGCGGATCAGCGGCACTTCCAGCGGTTTGTCAACGCCGGCGCGCTTGATGGTCAGGGTGATCTTCGCGTTCGGCGGGCCGCGCATCTTGTCGACCGCGTCGTTCAGCGATAGGCCCTGCACGGTTTTGCCATCCAGAGCGGTGATGATGTCCCCCGGCTTGATGCCGGCGCGGAAGGCTGGGGTATCGTCGATCGGCGACACGACCTTGATGAAGCCGTTGTCCTGGGTCACTTCGATGCCAAGGCCGCCGAACTCGCCCTTGGTCTGGATTTGCATGTCCTTGTACGCCTTGGCGTTCATGTAGGAGCTATGCGCGTCCAGCCCGGTCAGCATGCCGTTGATGCCGTTTTCGATCAGTTCCCGGTCATTGGGGGCTTGGACATAGTCGGCGCGAACGCGCTCTACCACGTCCCCGAATTCCTTCAGGAGCTGGTACATCTGCGCGTTGCTGGCTTTTTGCGCGATGGCCTGACTGAGGATACCCGTCGCGGGGGCAACGGCGCAGCCGGCCATGAAGGCGGTACCGAGCATCAGGGCGGTGCGAAGGCGCCGCTGGCGAAAATCCATGTTTGTGTCCCTCTGTAGCCGTCCGTCGCGGCCGATCGATCTAATACACTATGAACCCCTCGGTTGCGCCAGCGTCCAGTGTTCTTTTGGTAAGGTAGCCGGCGGGTTACCCGGTGCCCCGCAGCCACGGCGCGGGATCGACCGGCTGCCCGTCGTGCCGGAGTTCGATGTACAAAGCTGGACGGCGTCCCGTTCCGCCAGGGTCCCAATTGGGCATGGTGCCGACCGGCTCGCCGGCCTGCATGGCTTGCCCGGCCTTGGCATCGAGCCGCTCGAGGCCGGACAACACGACGTGATAGCCGCCGCCGCAGTCGAAAATCAGCAGCTGCCCGTAGGTGCGGAACTTGTCCGCGAAAGCAATTTTACCAGAACAAGGGGCGACCACGCGCGCGTTGGGGGGCGAAGAATAGGATGCGCCGTTCGCCGAACCGCCCTCGGTCGGCGCCCCGAAGGCGTGTGCCAATTTGCCCACCACCGGCATTGTCAGCCGCCCTTTGGCTTGGCCACCGGTGCCTAAGCTGGCGGCGGGATGGGCCAGCGCGGCCTCCCGCTGTCGGGCCGCCTCGGCCTCGTCGCCATGTTTCTGTTTTTCGGCGCGCACAACGTCCGCGTGGGCGCGTTCCTCCTCCGCCTTGCGCTGAGTCTCGAGGGCAGCGAGCGCGGCCCGTAAGGTCTCGGCCCTCGCCGCTTCGGCGGCCGCGCGCTGGGCGGCGGTATCGGCGGCCGTTTCGGCCTGCTGACGTCGGGTTTGGGCATCGGCGATGAGCCGGTCGAGTTCCGCCGCTCGGGTGGCCTGAGCGGCCAAATCGGCGGCAAGTTTTGGCGTTTCGGCCGCGATCGCGGTACTGGCCGCGACAGCGTCGGCCCGATCCTGACGCAAGGCCTTCGCCTCGACTTCCAGTTGCCGCGATAGGGCTTGCAGCACCAGCACGGCGCGCAGCCGGTTTTCGGCGGCGGCGGGCACGGCCAGCAGGGTTTCAGCGGGATAGAGCGACAAACGCTCGATCAGCGGCAGCAAGGGCTGCATAGCGGCGGCGCGCTGGGCCAATCGGGTTTCCGCGTCCCGACCGCGTGCGGCAAGCGCGTCCATGCGGGCCGCCGCGTCGGCGGTCGCGGTTTCGGCGACTCGCAGCGTTTCAGCCGCGGCGATACGGGCCTGAACCAAGCGCTGCTCCTCGCCGTTGGCTTTGGCGGCACGCGCGGCGGCAGCCTTTTGCGCTGCCAATTCCGCCGCCTGTGTGCGTTCGGCCGCGCGAATCTCAGCTTGCGTTGGCTTGGGTGCCGATTGGGCCAGTCCGGCAGCTGGGGTCAGCAGAATGGAGGCCAGCAGAACCGCGAGCGGCAGCAGCAGCGCGAGCGGGCTAGCCCGCGGCGCGCGCCGCATCGTGCCGTACGAGGGGTTGGCCGGTCATTTCGCTTGGCACCGGCAGGCCCATCAAAGTCAGCAGCGTCGGTGCAACGTCGGCCAGACGACCGTGATGAATCGAAGCCGCTCCACCACCCATCAGCACCACCGGCACGGGGTTCGTGGTGTGGGACGTGTGCGGTCCCCCGGTTTCCGGGTCCCGCATCATTTCGCAATTGCCGTGATCGGCGATAACCAGCATCGCGCCGCCCTGGGCCTCGATCGCGGCGGCGATGCGGCCGAGGCCGATGTCGACCGCCTCCACCGCCTCGATCGCGGCCGGCAAGCTGCCGGTGTGACCGACCATGTCGGGGTTGGCGAAGTTCAGCACGATCAGGTCGTATTTCTTGCTGCCGATGGCTTCCACCGCCCGGTCGGTTAGTTCCACAGACGACATTTCCGGCTGCAAGTCGTATGTCGCGACTCTCGGGGAGGGGACGAGGATGCGGTCCTCGCCGGGATACGGCGTTTCCCGCCCGCCATTCAGGAAGAACGTGACGTGCCCGTATTTCTCCGTCTCGGCGGTGCGAAGCTGCGTGCGGCCCGCGTCGGAGACGACCTGCCCGAGGACGTTCTCGAGCTTCTCAGGCTGGAACAAAACGCCCAGGAACGGCGCCAGGGCGTCGGAATAGCGGGTCATGCCGACAGCGGTAGCGAATCCGATGGTGCGGGCGCGGATGAACCCGTCGAACGCCGGATCCAGGAACGCCGCCAGGATTTCGCGGATCCGGTCGGCGCGGAAATTGAACGACAGGATCCCGTCGCCATCCCGCATGCCGGCGTAGTCGCCAACAACCGAGGCCGGCACGAACTCGTCGAACTTGCCCTCGGCGTAGGCGGCGTCGATGACGGCCTGTGCGGTGGGGAAGCGAGGGCCTTGGGCTTCGGCCATCGCGGCATAGGCCTGGCTGACCCGGTCCCACCGCTTGTCTCGGTCCAGGGCGAAATATCGGCCGATGACGGTCGCGATGGGTACGTCGGACGGCAGCGTGTCGCGCAGGCTGGCCAGATCGCCGCCCGCCGATTGCGGCGGCGTGTCGCGCCCGTCGGTAAAGGCGTGGACAACGACCGGCACAGCGGCGGCGCGCAGAAGATGTGCCAGAGCTGCCGCATGGTCCTGGTGGGAGTGCACCCCGCCGGGCGATACCAAACCCATCAAATGGCAGGTGCCGCCGGATGCGCGCAGGCGGTTGACCAGATCGATGAAAGCGGGCATCGCGGCGATCGAGCGGTCACGGATCGCGTCGCCGATGCGGACCAGTTCCTGCTTCACCACCCGCCCGGCACCGATATTCATGTGCCCGACCTCGGAATTGCCCATCTGTCCCGGCGGCAACCCGACGTCACGGCCCGAGGTATCCAGCAGCGCGTGCGGGCAGGTATTCCAAAGCCTTGTGAAATTGGGGGTGTTCGCGAGGCGGACGGCATTGTCGGCGGTTTCCTCCCGCCAGCCGAACCCATCCAGGATGACCAACATCACCGGCCGGGTCGTCTGTGCCGTCATGGCGCGTTCGCTCCTACTCACGGATATCCTGGACGCTGCGTAGCGCCGGGGACCGTGGGTTACAAGCTTACTTTCCGCCGATAGCGACCAGGCCGGCATGTGCGGTCGCAGCGTCCTGGACCCGCCACAAGCACCGATCCCCGATTGCACCCCGGATTGCCGCCGGAAGTCCCCGGCGGTAGCTTGTCCCACCGCTCAGGAGGGAGTTCCCGTCATGCTCAAGCTTGGATACAAGGCATCCGCCGAACAATTTGCGCCGAAACCGCTGTTGGATTTCTCCGTCCTGGCCGAGCAGTGCGGGTTCGACAGCGTATTCATCAGCGATCATTTTCAGCCTTGGAAACATACCGACGGGCATGCGCCCTCGGCGTTGGCATGGATGGGCGCCCTGGGCGCGAGCACCTCGCGGATCGTAATGGGCACGTCGGTCCTGACCCCAACGTTCCGTTACCATCCGTCGATCGTGGCGCAGGTGTTCGGCACCCTGGGTTCCATGTTCCCCGACCGCGTGATCCTGGGCGTCGGCACGGGCGAGGGCCTGAACGAAGTGCCCGCGATCGGCATCAAATGGCCGGAGACCAAAGAACGCTTCGCCCGTATGCGCGAAGCACTGACCCTGATCCGAAAGCTGTGGACCGAGGACCGCGTCAGCTTCGAGGGCGAGTTCTACCGCACCGAAAGCGCGACCATCTACGACAAGCCAAAGATTCCCGTGCCCATCTACGTCGCCGGCGCCGGCCCGGCGGTCGCCAAATATGCCGGGCGCATGGCGGACGGGTTCATCTGCACCTCGGGCAAAGCCTGGAAGCTTTACAACGAAACCCTGCTGCCGAACGTGGAAGAGGGCCTGAAACTCGCGAGCAAGCCGAAGCCCAATTACGACCGCATGATCGAGATGAAGGTGTCGTTCGACACCGACAAGGACCGCGCCTTGCAGGACACCCGTCACTGGGCGGCGCTGGCCCTGACACCGGAAGAAAAAATGTCGGTGGAAGACCCGATGGAGATGGAACGCCTCGCCGACGCGCTGCCGGTGGAGCGCGCCGCCAGCCGCTGGATCGTGTCGAACGACCCCGACGAGCATATCGAGAAGATTAAACCATATATCGACATGGGTTTCCGCCATCTGGTGTTCCACGCCCCCGGCCCCGATCAGGCGCGGTTTCTGAAACTCTACGGGGAGCAGGTGCTGCCCAAGCTGCGCGCGCGCTTCGACTGATCCGATGGCCTCCCGCCTCGAACTTTTCGCCATCCCGGACTTCCCCATGGTCCGGGAGCACGACGATCTGCCAGCCATGATCGCGGATGGCCTCGGTCGCGCCGGACTGGCGTTGCAAGACCGCGACGTCGTGGTACTGGCCCAAAAAATCGTATCGAAGGCGGAGGGACGGAGCGTCGACCTGGCGACCGTCGAGCCGTCCGCGGAAGCGGTTCGCTACGCCGCCGAAACCGGTAAAGACGCGAGGATCATCCAGATATTGCTGTCCGAGTCGGTGAAAGTCGTGCGCAGCCGGCCCAATCTGATGATCATGCAGCATCGGTTGGGCTTCGTGATGGCCAACGCTGGCGTGGATCAGTCTAACGTCGCACCGACCGATGGTGTGCAGCGCGCGCTTCTGCTGCCGGTGGACCCTGACGGATCGGCCGAAGCGATCCGTGTGTCGCTGGCCGACCGGTTCGGCGTGAAGCTCGGTGTCGTGATCAGCGACAGCTTCGGCCGGCCCTGGCGCCGTGGGACCGCCGGTGTCGCCATCGGGTGCGCCGGCCTGCCGTCTTTCATCGACCTGCGCGGCCAGCCCGATTTGTTCGGCCGCACGCTGGAAGTCAGCATCGTCGGCTTCGCCGACGAAATCGCCGCCGCCGCGTCCCTGCTGCAAGGGCAGGCCGCCGAGGGCCAGCCGGTCATCGTGATCCGCGGCCTCACCTGGACTGCTCCCGAAGCCCCGGTTGCCGACCTGATACGCCCGCCTGAGGAGGATTTGTTCCAGTGATTATCGCGCTATCCGGCGGGGTCGGCGGCGCGAAGCTCGCCCTCGGCCTGTCCCGGATCCTGCCGCCGGAAGAACTGATGGTCGTCGTCAATACCGGCGACGATTTCGAGCATCTGGGCCTGTCGATCTCCCCCGATATCGACACAGTCACTTACACGCTGTCCGGGCTGGCGAACCGAGAGGTTGGCTGGGGCCGGCACGACGAGACCTGGTCGTTCATGGAAACGATGGAGAGTCTGGGCGGCGAAACCTGGTTCCGCCTCGGCGACCGCGACGTGGCGCTGCATGTCGTGCGTACGCGGCGCCTGCGGGCTGGCGAAACGCTGTCGGCGGTGACCGCCGATCTTTGCAAGCGGCTGGGGATTGGGCCCCGGGTTATCCCAATGACCGACGATCGGGTGCGCACACGGCTGCTGACCGAACATGGTTGGCTGGATTTCCAGGATTATTTTGTTCATCGCCGCTGTGAACCCGTGGTTCGCGAATTGGCCTTCGAAGGCGCGGCAACTGCGACGCCCCATCCGGCGTTCATGGCAGCTTTGGCCGATCCGCGATTGCAGGCGGTGGTGATCTGCCCGTCAAACCCTTTCATCAGCGTCGAACCCATCCTCGCCATCCCCGGCGTGCGGGCGGCGCTGGTCGCCTGCAAGGCCCCGGTGATCGCGGTGTCCCCCATTATCGCCGGACGTGCGGTCAAGGGGCCGACTGCGAAGATGATGACGGAACTCGGGCTGGATCCCTCGGCCGGTACGGTGGCGCACCGGTACGCCGATCTGCTGGACGGTTACGTCATCGACCATGCCGACATGGCGGAGGTCGTGTCGATCGACGCCCGTGTCACCCTGGCGCAGACCATGATGACGACCATCGAGGACCGGGAGGCCCTGGCCCGTACCGTGCTCGACGCTGCCGCCGTATTGCGGCGCCGCAAGTGATTTCTGTCTATGCCTGCGTGCCGGTAAAGGCGTTCACTGGGGCAAAGCAGCGCCTGTCGGTCTTTTTGTCCCCAGCCCAACGCGAAATTCTGGCCGCGACGATGCTGGAGGACGTGCTGGCTGCCTTGGCCGGGGCGACACGATTGGCGGGGATATTGGTCAACACCGTCGATTCCCGTGCGATGGCCTTGGCTACCAAATACGGCGCCCGCATCGTGACCGAAGGCGCATTGGACGGCCACACCGGCGCCGTGATGGGCATGGCCCGCGTACTGGCCGCCGAGGGGGCCGGGGCGCTGCTCACCATGCCGGGGGATATTCCGCGCGTGACCTCGGCGGAGGTCGATGCCGTGGTGTCGTCCTGCCTCGACGCACCGTCGTTCACCATCGTCCCCGCGCACGACGAGCTCGGTTCGAACGCGGTGCTATGCAATCCGGCCTTCGCGGTGCCATTGCGGTTCGGCGACGACAGTTACTTCCCGCATCTCGCCGCCGCTCGGCGTTGCGGGGTCGAACCAATAATCGTGCGCGTGCCGGGGATCGGCCTGGATATCGACCATCCCGTCGATTTGCGGGCGTTTCTTAGGGCGCCGCGCAAGCCGACGCGGACGTTGGCTTTGCTGGAGGCCTTTGGCCTTTAATCGGTCATTCGAATCATTGCCGGGCGCTCGCAATTCGATTGCGATCGTTCTGAATACACTGCCAACGCCGGTTAACGGGATGGAATGCAATGCCAAAGATCGTAAGGATCGCCGGTCATAACTACAACGCGAACGAGGGCACGCCTCCCACCATTTCTCAGGAAGTTTATCTCGTTATACGGATCGCCGCGACCGGGCGGCTATTGTGGATCCACAAGCGGAAATCGATCGTCGCCGCCCCGCTTGGCGCGGGTTACGATTATTGCGTCAGCACCGCGGGCGTGCCCAGCGACGACGCTGTGTTGGGCCAGTATTTCGCGGGCACATTGACATTGTACCGTGGGGTGTCGGTCGCCAGCCCCGCGGCCCCCACTGCCAAGGTAGGCAAAAGCAGCCCGAAACCGACCGCGACGTTGAACGAGCCGCATTTCACGTCCGACGCCAGCGACACACGGTATGTTCCATTTTCGACCAGCAGGCTGATTGCCGTCAACTATGCCAAGTCCAGCACACCTTCGGCGCAGTTACAGTGGCTTCAAGGCGACGAGAAATTTGGCTATCTGATAACGGTCCAGAACATTGGCACAACGCTTTCCATCTGCTTTTTCGATCAGGGAGAGATCCAGTTGCTCGATCCCCCGCAAGGGACGCCAAGCTCCATTACCCCCCTCAATTCACTGGTCGGCGGTGCCAGCTTCGCGGACTCGGCTCTCGGGGTCGTCGGCGTCGGGATTGGGGGCGCGGAGTTCGCGCCCCTCATCGCGCTCGTGCGCGACGCACGGTGGGACCTACAAGGCAGCGCTTTCATCGGCACAAAGCCGCCCGATGGGATCCTGGCCATGCGCCAAGCCTGCAACAATCAGGCATACTGGGACATATTTCGCATCGCCCATCAGCGGATTGGTATCGCGTCGTCGAGCCGATCGAACCTGGTGACTCGCTTTTACAGCGACCTGAACGCTGCAATACTGGTCTTTCTCGCCAGCCAGGCGGCGGGCCGTGTCGCCACATTGCAGCAGGCGATCGGGACGATCAGCGCCGACATAATCGGCCGCTTTCCACCATAGAGGATCGGTGGTCGTTATTTCGCGTCCACCAATTCGATCCGCAGCCGTTTCCCGAGAACGTCCGCCGCGCGATACAGCGTATGCAGCGCCACGCTGGTATTTGTCGGATCGAGCAGCCGGTTCACCTGCGTGCGGCTGGTCTGCATCGCCGCCGCCATCGCCGATTTGGTCAGGCCGAGGGCCTTCATCGCCTCGGCCACCTGCCAGGCGATGACCCCCTTGACCGCCGCTTCGTCAACGCTGGTGAGAATGCCTTCGTCTTCGAGAAAGCTTTCGAAGCTGGAGCCAATCGGCGAAATGTCGTCGGGGCCGTTCATGTTTGTTGCCTAAGTGAGAGGTCCGTAATCTGCGTCCCCGATCGCCTGGCGTTCGGTGGGGGTCAGTGTCTTCAGCCACTCCCGCACCGGTTCCCGGCCGAGTTCGGTCTGGTAGAATTCAGCCGTGACCAGCCGTTGGGGGCGGGTGAGGAGATGAAGCATGATAGATGTACCATTTTAGGTTCGGATTGGCAAGTGCGAAATGCGCCTGTGAACCTAAAAGGTTAAGGAAGCGTAAACGCTGGAAAGATTTTATGCTCGGTCGGTGAGGGCGGCCCGTACGGCCTCT
>JANXTL010000031.1 GCA_025352375.1 Acetobacteraceae bacterium
ACAGCCCCGATGCGCCCCGGGATGGGGCGGGGTTTCGCTTGTGCCGGGGTGGTTGAGGCTGTTCGGGTCATGGGTATGGTGGTAGCAGGGTTTGGAGAACGAAGCAAGAACTTTGTGATCGGATTCCTAATGCGGTTGTATGTGGGGTGGGGGGCTTGGCCGGGGCGGCGACCATCCGGGACGGAGGAACAGGTGTCTCAATCGAACCGAGGAACGATCGTTGCCTGCCGATGTGGGTTGCAGCGACGAGCAAGCCGGGACTACAGTTGGATACCCAATGGTGGGTGAGACTGGACAAGCCTCGCACACAGAAATTCGGACACGCCCCGCTGCGGAGGTGATCTCCGTAACGCCCCCGTGAGCAACGGCCGGGAATCGCACCGGCCTCGGAAGTCGCCATGGCTCTGAAAATCGTCGATCCGGCTGTGATCTCCAAGACCGAGCGTCTGTGTCTCATCATCGTTGGCACGGAGGGCGCCGCATTCGGAAATTACGTTCTGAGTGACTGCGCCTCAGCCTACGGCACATCGGTTAAAAGGCGCGAATAAACCCAGCCCCAGGGCGCATCGTCGCCGACTTGAACCCAGCCGTCACGCCGGGCGTAGACCTTCAAGACGGTCCCCTGGGGCGCTTCTCTGATAATAGTCTGTCCATTCGGGGCATCACGGATGTTCGCGGTTTGGCGCAGGACCACCTTGCCGATATCGGGGAAGGCGGGTGTTGGCGCTGCGACAGGAGTTGGCATTATTGCCGGTGGGGGTGGGGTTGGCGCGGGTCGGGGCGCCTCCACGTCTTTGAACGGCTTGGTTGGGAGTGCCGTCGGTATGGGGGCCACCACCGCTGGTGCTGGAAGCTGGACGAGTTTGGCCACGGGGATTCCCGCCTGAGGAGCACGGCCAATCCCGAACATGAGGATCGCGAGTACAGCCGTCGCGCCAGCCAGCCCAAGCAGTCGTTTATGCGTAATGACGTCGCCCGGCACGATCCGGGCGTCGGCGGCTGCCTGTGAATATAACGGCAGGAGTTCCGCAGACCGACATTCTAGGGCCTTACGATGAGTAGCTGCGGACAGCGCCATAGCCTTGAGCCGCCCGAGCCCGGAGGCGATGTCACGCTCAAGCGCCATGCGGGCCATGTCGATATCGCGATTGACGGCGGCGAGGTCGGAGGGAGCTATCCCCCGGCTCGGATCGAAACGGAAGCTCTGCTCGTGTAACCGGCGCCAAGCCATCATTCGGTCGGTCGTGACGGTCCCGAATCCGGGCACCCGAAGAATTCTGGCTTGATCGACATCTCCGGCAGTGTCGATGCCGTGACTGGAGAGCGTCGCGGCTTTTGCCTTGCCAACACCCGTGATGTTCGCCGAAGCAATAGGGAAACGGTCGAGATGTTCCGCAAGCTGCTTCTGGCGGGTTTGCTGCGACAGTTGATTGAGGCGGGCAGCACGCACATTCGGCAACCCGTCATGTTTGGCCTTGTTGGCGTCAAGCTCCCGGCGGAGGTCGGCGTAATGCGGGTAAGGAGCAGGAGTGTTCCATGACGCCTGAAGCGCGTTCCAATCGCCCTTCACCTCCTGAAACCGGCGTTTTTCGGGACCAGCAGTGTCGGGCTTTCGCATTTTAAAAATCGCAGCGGTCAGTGCCCCAACCGCCATGATGGGCCAAAGACGGAGGTCAGGCGGGGCCGTGACCAGGGAAAGGGCGGACGATGCCGCCAGGGCCGCATATGAGCCAATTTGCAATCGCCGTCCGGTCTGTGCTGCCGCGACCGCGGCGGACGTTGGCGGGACGTTTCTATCGTTCGGGTTAGGAAGCGCCGGAAAAGGCAGCGGCTCCTGTATGCGCGTTACCTCCTGCCACAGTGCAGCTATACCGGTGGCCGCGCCGGGTTGCGTGATAAAGATGACCGGGAACAATGGCGTGCCGCTCGCGCTCTCGATCTGACACCATGGGCATTCGGTGAGGCTGGATAAATATCTGTGCGCCTGATTTTGCGGGCATTCGCGCAGGCTCGATCCGAGCTTGTCGAGGGCCGTAATCCAGCGTTCGCCGGATGGACGTCCGCCGCTTGTCGCGCCCGGAGCGAATGCGGTTTCGAACAGATCCTGGAGATCGGGCGTCAATGCCGTAATCGGCAAGCTGCCCGGTGGAGCGGCCATCATCGTACGTTTGTTGTTGCGCGCGTAGGCATATTGAGAATGGGTTATGGCCTCTTCGATTGACGGAGACTCACCGGGAATAAGATAGCGTCCCATGAAGGGATGCCGCCCCATGCACAACAACTGAAAGATGATGACGGCGAGACCGAAGTTATCGTGGTTTGGGGTTCTGGTGACCCCTGCGTAACTCGCCAGCGCCTGCATTTCCGGGGGTTGGTGCGTTCCGACGCCGACCTCGCAAAACCATGTTTTTCTGTCTTTGGAGACCTGAAAGCTGTCGCAGTCGATGAGCCGGACCGTGGCGTCCTGGCCGATCACGAGGTTTCCGTGATTGACGTCGCCGATAACCAACCCGGATGCGTGAACAGCCGAGAAGGCCCTCGCTACGTTCGCAGCGGCATGGATCAGGAACCGCCAGTCCGCTTGCGGAAATTCCCGCAGCCGAAGTTTGGGACCGTAAAGTTTGAACACGGGGTTGTGCCCGGCCACCTTTGGCATCACGAAGCCGGTAACAGAACCTGACGGGCCATGGAGCGTGCTGGTGGGCCATGCGGCAAGCTTCAAGAGACCGGGTGCGGCCATGCCGGTCATAGCGGCGAGCTTGGCTTGGTGGGCTGCATTCGGAGGATTCAGGTAGACTTTAGCGACCGAGTCCGCGCGGCCCAGGATTTCGTATACCGCTCCCTCGCCCCCACGGCCGATCTCGGTTCCGAGAGCGACGGCAGACCCTTTCCCATCAAGAACACGCGGTGAAGCCGCCATTGGCCTAGACCATGATCGTTTGAGGTTGCACGCGATCGCGGCGTTCGATCATGGTCTAAGCCTTTGTTTGAGAGGGTGATTCACGCCCGAGGTTGAAGTCAACCTCAGGCGATCACGCTCTAGCCTGCGGGTAGGGGTGACGTGACGCGGGTTGCGATCACCAGCGTCTTGTCGTCGTCGGTTCGGTTGTTGACGTGATCCGAGGCCAGATAGGCACTCAATGCCTGCGATGGGGTGGCGGTTCGGTCCGGCTCGGTGCGCGCCAGCCAGTTGAATATGGGCGTGAACGCAGGCGAGTGTACGGTCCTTGTTGACAAGTCCAGAACGAGGCGCTCGATGCCGTCGGAGAACACGGCGATCTCCCGGACCGGCGGCCCCTGCTCAAACAGGAGCGTCTTGATAACATCCGGCTGGGTTATGAAATTGGTCGTGTTCGCGTATTCCCCGTGCTGGGGCCAGAATATCCAGCCGTATTCGCCATCTACTTCGGTGGATACAACTATGGCCCCGTCCCCGATTTGAATGTAGACACTTCCCGATACTCCCACGACGGCACCCAACAGCGTGCAGGCGTAGTCCCGGACATCACAGTCTTCCTCCGTCGCGAGCCGGGCGATGTCGGCGAGGACGGACCCGATCCACTCCATGGCGAACGTCTCGTCGATGCGGGACAGTCCAGGGCCTAATTCGGCGGCCTCGGAAAAATCCCTCAGAAAGCGGGCGACGGTCAGTTTCGATCCCGAGTCCGACCGGCTCGCGGTGCCCGCGCCGTCGGAAACGGCAACGACAAGTACCTCGCTTCCATCCGCGTCGATGACGACCCCACAGCCGCCGGCGTCCTGGCAAGGCAGCCCGGTCTTCGTGTGCGACATGCCGATGACGGAGGCGTAAGCGGTCCGCCAACGACCATCGGTCATCCGACGCTGGACCACCCGGACGGCGCGGGCAGGGCGACGAGTTGGCCCGGCTGGGATTTCGCGACGCCGCCAAGGGAACTGGAGAGCCAGGAAAAAAGCTCCCGGAAGCTGAGCCCCTTGAGCTTCATCGGTGGACGGTTGGGGCTACAGATCGATGTCAGCTTGGTCATGTCCGCGCCATCGACGGCGACCGCAAAAAAGCTGAAGGCCTTCCGTTCCGCGCTGTCACCTGCTCGAACGCGCTCCGCCGCCTGATGCCAGTTATCGGTTGGGCCGCCGTCGGTGATCATGAACACCCATGGCCGATAGTAGCTGACACCGGCCTGCCTGTAAGTGGCCTTCCGGGCCTCTAGGAGGTCAAGCCCCTGCATGATCGCCGCACCCATAGGCGTGTCGCCTGTGGTGGTGAGCGTTGGTGGATGGAACAGGTCGGCTGTCTGGAACTCGGAAAGCACCTGAACCGGCCCGAAGGTCATGAGGGCGACCTCGACGCGCTGCATGGCCATGGAGTCAGAGGCCAACTCTTCCTTGAACACTCTCAGGCCGGCGTTCAGTTCGTCTATCGGCCTCCCGTTCATCGATCCGGAGGTATCCAGCAACAGCAGGCACGGACATCGCGGCTCGGGATTCGCCACAAGATCGGGATACGCGAACGGGACCTGATCGATATCATTCATGAGACATCCCCCCCCTTGGGAGACGAGCGGCGCCACCAGCATATCAAAACAGTGTTTCACGGGTCTAACACGACTGCAACCCAAGCGACGCCTTGTCAGGCTCGTCCAGTGCCGGATTCCTTGGTTTTTTGCGAAATCCGTCTTATGATGCCGCTGGAGGTTCACCCATGGGTTGGCGCTATCGCAAGTCCTTCAGGCTGGCGCCCGGTGTGCGGATCAACCTGGGGAAGAGCGGAATCACGAGCGTTTCCGTTGGTCAACGCGGTGCGACCGTAAATCTGGGCACGCGTGGGGTCACCGGAACCGTCTCATTGCCTGGGACGGGACTTTCGTATCGGCACCGCTTCGGGGGGCCGGCCAACCAATCGGTGGCTCAAGCAACCGGTGGCACGCCCGCCCCGCCGCCCGGTACGCCCGTCGCTGCCGGGTCGGCGCCCGTTATCATCGGTGCCGTTGTTGCCGTCGTGCTTGTCGGGGGCCTGATATCGATGCTCACGCCGGCATCCGTCCCGTCGCAGATGGCGAGCGGGCCAGCCTCTCCGACGATACAGCCGACGCCGAGCGCCATCATCGACCTGAAGCCGGACCTGCTGACGCCCGCAGTCGCGCGGCCGGCAAATGCTGCAACAAGGGAAGTGACCGCCATTCAGGCAAACGTACGCAGCGAACCGGCCATGTCCGGCGCGATTTTACGGACGCTCCCGAAAGGAGCCTTGGTACAGGTGTGGCAATCCGAGAATGGATGGTTTCGGATTGGAGACCGCGATGGTGTTACATCGGGATGGGTTCATGGATCGGTGTTGCGCCCGCCGAAGTGAATGCGAATGCCGCGCTCCCCGTTTGTCTGCTTTATGACTGGAAACGGTAGTGCAGCGTCTGAAGGACAAGGTCGGGGCGATGCTTGTTCCAGGCAACAAGAGGCGTTGGGATGAGGTGCGAGACGCCTTGAACCGCACGCTGCGGGGCTGGGCGGGCTACTTCAGTCGAGGGTCGCATTATGCCTCGGACAAGACCATCGAATCCCATGTCTATGACCGCGTACGTAACCTCCTCGTCCGGCGCCATAAGATGCTTCCGCGAAGCATCGGGCTGTTCTCCAAAGATGCGGTCTTCGGTGAACTTGGCGTCATGCGAATGCGCCACGGACGCCGTGCTGGAGCACTCTCGTGAGCCTGCCGTGAAGCCAGTCGGAAAGCCGGATGCGGGAAATCCGCAAGTCCGGTTTGATGAGCGGGGAGGGGAAACGGGTCGCTCGCGACACCGCGCCTCTCCTCGACTCTACCGCCATCGCCTTTCTTAAATCTGCGTTGGGCAATATTTTCTCGCCAACGCGTCGGCGGCCACGATCAAGCCTCCTTAATCGCCCGGTTCAAGGCCCTAACCCCCGCCGCCGGCCCGTCCGGGTGGTTCCACACACACCCCACCACGGCCAGAAAATCCGTCCCCGCCCGTACCAACGGCCCGCAATTCTCCGGCGTAATTCCTCCGATCGCGCAGCTCGGGATTTCCATCAGTTCCGCCCACCACTGGAGAATCTCCGGATCGACCTGATTGGTTACCTGCTTGGTGGTCGAGGGGAAAAACGCTCCGAACGCCACGTAATCGGCCCCATCCTCACCAGCGGTCATCGCCAGATCGCGGCTGCCCTTGCAGGTCACGCCCAGCATCGAAGCCGGGCCCATCATGCGACGGGCCTCGCGCGCTGGAATATCGTCCTGGCCGACATGGGCGCCGTCGCAGCCGGTTCCTACCACCAGATCGGCGCGGTCGTTCAGCAGGAACGCGACATTGCGCGCCTGGGTGACCGGTCGCAGGATGTCTATCGTGCGTTTCCAGACGCTGTCGCTGACGTCCTTGATGCGCAGCTGCACCGCTGCCACATCGCCCGCGTCCAGCGCCGCCGCCAATAAATCGGCGAAGGGCAATGGATGAAAATTCTCGGGCGTGATCAGGTATACGCGGCAGCGGTCCTTGCCACCGGCCTCGGCCATCCGGATCAGGCCTTGTTCAGGTAGATGTCGACGATCTTGCTCAACATCTCCAGCGCGGCCTCACGCGGGCGCTGGAAAGTGTTGCGGCCGATAATCGAACCGTTGGCGCCGCCGTCGCGGACGCCGCGCACTTCCTCGAACACGCCGTCCAGGTCCTTGGCCTCCCCGCCGGAGAACACGACGATGCGCTTGCCGGCGAAGGACGCCTGCATGATGTGCGCGACGCGTTTGGCGAGGGTGGAGCCATCGAACTTCTCGTAGCTCCTTTTTGCCGCTTCCAGGCCGATCACGGCGGTGGGGGGCTTCACCTTGATGATATTGGCGCCCATCAGCGCCGCCATCTGGGCGGCGTAGGCGCAGATATCGACGGCCGTTTCCGCCGCCTTATCCAGGTTCGGGCCACGCGGGTAGGACCACACGACGACCGCCAGACCGGAGTCCTTGGCTTCGAGCGTGAGTTCCCGCAGTTCCTCCATCTGGGCGAAGGCGTATTCGCTGCCGGGGTAGATGGTGAAGCCGATAGCGGCGCAACCCAGGCGCAGCGCGTCCTTAACGCCGGCGGTGACGGCTTGGTCCTTGTTGGTGGCCAAGCTGTTGGAGCTGTTGCATTTCAGGATGGTGGGGATCTGGCCGGCAAACGTGTCGGCGCCCTGCGCGAGCATGCCCAGCGGCGCGGCGTAGGCGTTCAGCCCGGCGTCGATCGCCAACTGGTAGTGGTAGTGCGGATCGTAGGCCGGCGGGTTGGGCGCGAAGCTGCGGGCCGGGCCGTGCTCGAAGCCTTGGTCGACCGGCAGGATCAGGACCTTGCCGGTGCCGCCGAGCTTGCCGGTGCACAGAATGCGGGCGAGGTTGGCCTTCACGCCGGGGTTATCGCCTTCGTACCAGTCGAGGATCTTCTTAACCTTTTGAGTGACGCGCATGGTGGGACCAATCACTGTGACATGTTTATGGGTGACCGCTTTTGTAGTGGATCAGGGCCGAACGGCGCAACCCTGGGGGCCTGTCAGCCACGCCTCCAGCCGGCATCCTGCGCCGCTCTGCGCCAGATCCAAAGCCGGCGGTGCGGCCGGCAGAACGCACCCGCCTTGCGTCCTGGCGATCTCCGCCACCGCGTTCCACGCGGGTGCCTCCGGCCATAACACCAACCGGCACACGCCGATCCGCAGGGCCGCCATCGCTTGCCCGGAACCATCGGCGCAATCCAGCAGATCCACGACGCCGTCGTGCCGCACCAGATCCACCAGCGACCGCCACCATAGGCAGCCCGCGAAAAGCCCGGCCCCTGGCGCGGACAGCAAAGTCACGGGCCGGCCAGGGCCAACCGCGGCCCGTGCATCCGTCAAACCGTGGATTATGACTGCCGGGGGAAAAAACATGCTTGCCGTTCAACCGCTTGACCGGGTTCAATGCAAGCGGCATCAAAGCCTATCCTCGGCGCGAACCGAACCAGGAAGCGGCCCGTATGGCGGACGAAATCGAAGACCCAGACATTGCCGCCGCTCGCCTCGAAGCGGCGCTGGAGCGCATCGCCAGGCGGGCGGCTGAAAAGCCGGCCGCTCAACACATTGTTACCCCCATGGTTATCCCCATGCCCGAGGAACCCTACAGCGCCGAATTGGCGGAACGACTCGACAGCCTGATCGACCGCCTGCGCGGCGCTCTGGCGACGAAGTAAAGAAAGGATCAGGCGCGATGGCGCAAGTCACGCTTCGCATCAACGGCTACGCCTACGTCCTCGGCTGTGCCGACGGGGAGGAAGCCCACCTTCTGGCCATGGCGGCGGAGGTGGACCAGCGAATCGCTACCATCAAGATGCAAGCCGGGCAGAGCGGGGAAGCGCGCATGCTGGTGATGGCGGCCCTGACGCTGGCCGACGATCTTTATGAGACCAAACGAGGCGGCAAAGCCGATCCCAAGCTGGGGCGACGCCTCGGCCGGTTGGCAAAGCGCGCGGAAGACATTGCAGCGGACCTCGAGACTCCCTAGATTGATCGGGCGGGGCTGCTCGGTTCGATAGGTAGCTCATCCCCAGGGCCAGTAAGCATCTCCCTAGGGAGCTGGCGCTGCCGGGATCTTGGTCTCGGTATCTGGTTCCCACCTGCACAAGCAGGCTCTGGGAGGATGACAATCCAACGGCTTATGGTGGCTCCGCACATTCCTTTTTCTCCCATCGACGATGCCAAGAAGGCCCTGCGCGCCAGGGCCATGCAGGCGCGTGTTGGACTCGACCCGATTACCTGTGGCGAGTTCCTCGCGGCGCATGTGCTGCGAGCGATGCCGCCGCCGCCCGGCGCGATCGTTGCCGGTTTCTGGCCGATTGGCGACGAAATCGACGTTCGGCCGTTGTTGTCCCTGTTGCGAGGCAAAGGCCACGAGATCGTGCTGCCCATCACGCCCAGGCGCGGCAATCCGCTGACCTTCGGCCTCTGGTCGCCCGGCGACTCACTGATTCCCGAACGTTTCGGTACCATGCGGCCAACGGGTCCGGAGCGCATTCCAGCATTCCTGCTGGTGCCCCTGTTGGCGTTCGACCGCACTGGCGCGCGCCTCGGCTACGGCGGCGGCTTCTACGACCGCACGCTGCCCCTCCTGCCTGGCCGAATCGCCCTCGGCTGTGCGTTCGCGGCGCAAATGGTGGACGAAGTGCCGATCGGCCCTTACGACATCCGCCTCGACGCCGTCGCGACGGAAAACGGCGTCATCCGCTTTCACGAGGGCTAGATGCGCATCCTGTTTTTGGGCGACGTGGTTGGGCGAACAGGGCGTGAAACCGTCGCCAACGAGCTGCCGGTGCTGCGCCGGACGCTTGGTCTCGATCTGATAATCGTGAACGCCGAAAACGCCTCGCACGGCTTCGGGCTGGGGCCGGAGATGGCGGAGGCGTTGTTCAAAGCGGGCGCCGACGTGATCACGCTGGGCAACCATGCCTGGGACCGTAAGGAGATCGTTTCGTACATTGCCGATCACCCCAGGCTGATCCGCCCGCTTAATTTTCCGCCCGGCACGCCCGGCGCGGGTGCGGTCGTGGTGGACGTGCCCGGTGGACGCAAGGCGCTGGTCGCCCAGGCGCTGGGCCAGTTGAACATGGACCCGCAGCTCGACTCGCCCTTTTACGGCACGCGCGAAATTCTGGCCCGCCATCGCATGGGCGGCACCGTCAACGCGGTGGTGTTGGACATCCACGCCGAGGCGTCCAGCGAGAAAATGGCCTTCGCGCATTCGTTCGACGGGCAATCGTCCCTGGTGGTGGGGACACACACCCACTGCCCATCCGCGGACGCGCAAATCCTGCCGGGCGGGACGGCGTTCCAGTCCGACGCCGGTATGTGCGGCGACTACGACAGCGTCATCGGCATGCTCAAGGATGGCGGCACCCTGCGCTTCTGGCGCAAAATGAAGGGCGAGAAGCTCGGCCCGGCCGAGGGACCCGCGACGCTCTGCGGCGTGTTCGTGGAAACCGACGACGCGACCGGGCTGGCGAAGCGGATCGAGCCGCTGCGGATGGGCGGGCGGCTGATGCAGGCGATGCCGACCGCTTGATCCGGATCAATGCCGCCGGTTGACGGTTCGCTCCTCTGGCGCAGTATGATTCGCTCCATAAGACCTTAGGGAACACGTCATGGACACCATGGTCCAAACCGCCGTCCTGCCCAGCGCCCCCGACCTGCCCAGCGCCCCCGACCGGGCGCGTGCTTTGCAGCCGCTGCTTGACGCGCAAGGCCCGGAAATGGACCGGCGCCGCGAAGTCACGCCGGCGGTGGTGGAGGCGCTGGTCGAGAACGACATGCTGCGCCTGCTGCTGCCGCGCAGCCTGGGCGGACAGGACATTCATTTGCTCGATTTCTGCAAAACGACTGAGGCAGTGGCCTGGGGCGATGCCAGCGTGGGGTGGTTCGTTAATCAATCGAACGTGTCGGCCGCGTCTTCCGCCGCCGGTATGTCGCACGAAGCAGCCATCGCGATTTTCGACGGACCGCGTACCGGATTGGCCTGGGGCGCGAAGCACAACCAGAGCAAAGCCGTGCGCGTCGAGGGCGGCTATCGCCTGACCGGCACCTGGAGCTACCTCAGCGGCGGCCGCCACACGACATGGATCGGTGCGCACAGCGCGGTGCATAACCCCGACGGCACGCCGCACATGCGCCACGGCCGACCGGACGACCGCAGTTTTTTGTTCCTCCGCTCCAAAGCGACAATCACCGACGACTGGCAGGTGCTCGGGCTGCGCGGCACTGGCAGCGACACCTACTCGGTCGAGGACCTGTTTATCCCCGATGAAAACGCCCCCGCCCGCGACGCGATCGAAGAACGCCGCCTGACAGGTCCGCTGGCCGTTATCAGCTCCCATCTGATGTACGCAACCGGGTTCTGTGGCGTGGCGCTGGGGTTGGGCCGACGCATGCTGGAAACCTACACCGAACTGGCGCGCGGCAAGCAGGGCAGGGCGTCCGTCACCCCGATGGCGCGCAACAACGCGGTGCAGAAAGACATCGGTATGATGGAGGCGAAACTATCCGCCGCCCGAGCGTTCCTGCACGAAGCCGTCGGTCAGGCCTACGACGCGGCGGCCGCGGGCACACTGACGCTGGACCACCGCATGCGCCTGCGCCTCGCGACGACGTACGCAATGAATGAGGCGACCGACGTGTCCGTGGCCTGCTACCGCGGTGCCGGGACGACGGCGATCCTGGACTCCGCCCCCTTCGAGCGCCGCCTGCGGGATGCACTCAGCGTGAGCCAGCATTTGCAGGCGATGCCCGCGCATCTGGAAATGGTCGGGCGGCACATTATCGGGACGGAGCAGAACGCGCAGTTTCTATAGCAGCGTTCGAGTTGACGAAGCGGCACATACCGTCTTTGAGCAGGACAGTATTGAAGTGAAGCAGCAGACCGATGCGCCGACCGCTTAGGCCCTGTCCAAAGATAATCGAATCGATCATGCGGATCGGACAGGGCCTAAGCTCTTGTTTTGAACGGCAACTTTGCCGGCGTGCTGACGCACTTATTTGCCGGCGTTGCCTTAGGTGTAGGTAGGTCAGTATCTGCGCTTCATGCACCGAGGCGAG
>JANXTL010000069.1 GCA_025352375.1 Acetobacteraceae bacterium
CCTCGGCATCGCCCCCGGTCTCTGCGACGGCGACTTCTGGAACCAGGTGGAAAATACCCTGCGGCGCTACGGCGGCAGCCTCGGCCGCCTGTTCCAAGTGCGCGCACAGCGGGAGGATATTTTCCAACGCGAACGCGACAGACGCCCGGACACCTGGCACATCGACTGGCGGGACCTGCGCCCATCGACCGTGCGCCGCGCGCTCGGCTGCCTGATCGGCGAAGTGCCGCCCGCCATTGTCCCAAGCTGATGCCTCCCGGATCCATCCCGGTCATCGCCGTCTCACCGGTCGCGGGCACCTCGCTCGCGGGCCGGCGCCCGCATGGGAAAATCCGGCCGCCCGGCCATGGTCTTGTTGACAGGACCATGACATTCCTCGCATTCATCCATTTTCCGCTAGAGACTGAATGAATGCCCGGTTTCTCCCAACGCCTCGGACGCGTCGAAGTCGCGGCATCCGTCGCCATGACCATCAAGGCTCGGCAATTGCGCGCCGAGGGCAAGAACGTGGTCACTCTGACGACCGGGGAGCCGAATTTCGCCTCCCCGCCCCATGCCATCGAGGCCGCGCATCAGGCGGCGCTGAAAGGCGACACCAAATACCCGCCGCAAGACGGAACCCCGGCGATCAAGAAGGCGATCCAGGCGAAATTCAAGCGCGACTCCGGCATCGACTACGCGCTGGACGAAATCTGCGTCGGCAACGGCGGCAAGCAGGTACTGTTCAACGCCATCATGTGCACGGTCGATCCTGGCGATGAGGTCATTGTCCCGGTCCCGTCGTGGATTGCGTACGCACAGATGACCCAGCTTTGCGAGGGCGTGCCGGTGTTCGTCAACTGCCCGCAGAACAACGGGTTCAAGCCGCGGGCCGAGGACATCGACGCCGCCATTACCCCGAAAACCAAATGGCTGGTACTCAATAGTCCGAACAATCCCACAGGCGCGGTCTGCACCGCCGACGACATGCGCGCCATCGCGGCGGTGATGCGCAAACACCCGCATGTCTGGATCCTCTGCGACGACATGTACGAACATCTGATCTTCGGCGGCGTGGAGCACGCCACGATCGCCCAGGTCGCACCCGACCTGAAGGACCGGACGTTGACGGTGTCCGGCGTTTCGAAAACCTACGCGATGACCGGCTGGCGTATCGGCTTCGCCGGCGGGCCGAAAGCGTTGATCAAGGCCATGGTTAACATGCAGGGGCAGGCGACTGCGGGCATCTCCACGGTCGGCATGGCCGCCGCCGTCGCAGCGCTAAACGGCCCGCAGGATGGCGCCCGCGAACAGAGCGCCGCCTACCAACGCCGTCGCGATGTGGCGGTAAAAATGCTGAACGATTCCAAAGGAATATCCTGTCACTCGCCGGAAGGCGCGTTCTACGTGTTTCCCAATGTCGCGGGTTGCCTGGGCAAGACCACCGCCGGCGGGCGCTTGCTGAACACGGACGAAGACGTGTGCCTGGCGCTGTTGGAGGAACATTACGTCGCCACCGTCCACGGCGCGGCCTACCACATGAGCCCCTATCTGCGTATCAGCACCGCGACCGAGGATGGGGAACTACTGGAAGGCCTCCGCCGCATCCAGACATTCTGCGAGGGCCTGCACTGAACCCGTGACCGCCCGCCGAGCCGTCGATCCATCAACAGGCTGCCTGCCGATAGAACCTGAATTCGCGCGCGGCCACCATGCCTGCCGCGCGCGAAATCCTGAGCGGCCGAACCGCCAGCCGGTATCAAATCTCCTTACGGCCCATCATTCCGACAATGGAATCCGCCTGTCGGATCGCCAACGCCACGATCGTGAGCGTGGGGTTGCATGCCGCGCCCGAGGTGAATTGCGACCCATCCGACACGAACAGGTTTTTTACGTCGTGCGTCTGACCCCATTTGTTGACCACGCCGTCGCGCGCTTTTTCGCTCATGCGGTTGGTGCCCATATTGTGCGTGCTGGGATAGGGCGGCGTTGGGAACGTCCGCACCGCGCCCACCGCGTCGTAGATCGCGGCACCCTGACGATAGGCGTGATCGCGCATCGCCCGATCGTTCGGATGATCGTCGAAATGCACGCTGGCGACCGGCATGCCGTTCTTGTCTTTCATCTTGGGATCGAGCGTTATGCGATTGGTCTCCCGGGGCATGTCTTCGCCGACGATCCACATGCCCGCCATATGAGCATAGTCGTCGAGCGCGCTGGTAAAGTCGCGGCCCCAGCCGCCAGGGTTCAGGAATGCCGCCATGAACGGCAGACCCAGCGACAGGGTTTCCAGTTCATAGCCGCCGACGAAGCCGCGCTTTGGATCGTTGCGCGCCTCATCGCGCACGATGCCGGCCATGGTGGTCCCGCGGTACATGTGGACCGGCTTTTCGAACACCCCATACACGCTGCCGGTGGTATGGCGCATATAATTACGTCCGACCTGGCCGGAGCTGTTTGCCAGGCCATCGGGGTGCTTGTTGGTTCCACTATTCAGCAGCAGCCGCGGGCTTTCGATCGAATTGCCGGCGACACAGACCACCCGCGCACGCTGCTTCACCGTCTTTCCGGTGGCATCGACGTAGACGACACCATCGACCTTGCCCGCATTATTGGTTTCGATCCGCACCGCCATGCAGGCCGGACGGACCTCCAGATTACCGGTGGCTTCGCCTTTTGGAATTTCGCTGTTCAGCGTCGACCATTTCGCGCCGGATTTGCAGCCCTGGAAACAGAATCCGATCTGTTGACACGCCCCCCGTCCGTCGCGCGGCTCGCTGTTGATCGACATATTGCCGGTGTGGACTTCCTTGTAGCCCAGCTTGCGGGCGCCGGCTTCCAGAACTTTATAATTGTTGTTACCGGGCAAGCGGGGAATGCCGTTGGTGCCGGTGGTGCCCATCTTGTTCTCGGCCTTGGCGTACCAAGGCGTCATCTCCGAAAGGGTGACCGGCCAGTCCAGCAGGTTGGCGCCGGGCAGCGAACCATAGGTCGTTCTGGCCTTGAACTCATGCTCACCGAATCGCAACGATGCGCCAGCCCAATGTACGGTCGATCCGCCGACCGCCTTGACGATCCAGGCCGGCAGGTTGGGGAAGTCATGAGCCACCCGCCAGTTGCCGGAGGTCGTGCGCGTATCGGTCCAGGCGAGCTGCGAAAAACTCGCCCATTCGTCATTGACGAAATCCTGCATTTCATATCGCCCGCCGGCTTCCAGTATAACCACCTTGACGCCTTTTTGCGCCAGTTCGTTGCCCAGCGTGCCGCCACCGGCGCCGGAGCCGACGATGCACACCACCGAGTCGTCGCTCAATTCGAATTTAGCCATGATCGTCTCCGTTCAGGATGCTGGCAGCCAGTCGATGTCGTTAAAGCCGCGATTGATGTAACCGCCCTGGTCAGCGGAGGCGCCCTCGTAGCCAAATTTCGGCCAGATATCGGGATTGTTATAAAGCGCCACCACCAAATCGCCGCGCAGCTTCTTCACCAGGGGGCCGTCGGCGAGCGGCGTCAGAAGGGCCAGACGATCACGCTCCCAGGCGACGGCGACATAATTGGAGGCGTACTTGCGATGTGCCGCCGCGTCGAGCGCGGCGACCCCGTCCTCGATCGTTTTGGCAAGCGCGGCGTCCTTGCCGGCAGCCGCGTCGTAGCCGGCGACCGCCTTGATATAATAGGCATCCGCCAGCCGGTCATGCGGGTAAATGTCGCGCGCGAGTTTGGCGAGTGCGACCATGGTGGTGGGTTTGAGTGTTGTGGCGGTCCCCGCCCAGGCGGCGTCGGCGCCGATGGTCATACCGGCGGCAACCACCGCCACGGCTGGCACCGCTGTCGCGCCGTTGCGCAGAAAAACCCGGCGACTTACCCGCGTGCGTTTGTCGACTTCTCGCATGATCTGTTTCCTCCTGTTATGTTGGTGATACGGTTCATTTCGTCGGTATGGTCATCGATATCGACCATGCCGCTGAAGTACTTCGATTTGATACCCGTCAGGGTCGCGGACGAAGAAAAATTTCGCCATCAGCGCCCCATCGCGATGAAATTCCTTGACCGGAAGCGGATTAAGCCGCTCCCCTTCAAAACGCTTATGCTCGGCCGCCAGGTCCTCGACGGCATAGGCAATGTGGCCGTAAGCGTCGCCAAGCGCATAGGGTTCGGTGCGGCCGTGGTTGATTGTCAGTTCCAGTTCGAACGGGCTTTCCTCGGCTGCCAAATAGACCAGGGTAAAACTGTCGAAATCGTAACGGTCAGCGACCCGCATGCCGAACGCGCGGCGATAGAAATCCACCGATCGCGCCTCATCCAGGACCCGGATCATGGTGTGGATTGCTTTGGTCATGTCAATGTTGCTCCTTAAGCCAGCCAATGATGGCCTGGCGTATGGTTGGATTGGCCTGGCGATAGACCATGACGGCGCCAGGAAGCAGGACCTGCGGATTCGTCAGCAGAGCGTTCAAATGATCATCGTCCCAGACAAAATCGGCATTGCCGAACGCGCCGGAGTATTTGAACCCGGCCAACGTCCCGGCCTTGCGCCGATAAACCCCCGCGAGATTTGGCCCCTGACGCGGCGAAGCATTGGCGACAGTCGTGTGACAGGTGCCGCACTGACCGCGAAACAGCGCCGCCGGATCGGGTGGCGCCGGCGGCACCGCCGGAACACCCCCGCCCAGCGGCAGTTGCGCCCGCGCTGCCGAAGCGGCCAACAGCAACAACAAAGCGACGCCGCGACTGCGCATGACAGCGTGATCCTCCGACCCGATCATACGGCGGACCGGATCGGCGTGGGTAGTATCAGGCTAGTACGAAGTGTTTTTCCTTCGCCGCGCCAATCCTGGCGGCCACCTGCGCGGCGTGCAGATCGACATGCCGCAGCCAATGCAGACACGTCACACGCAGGAATGAGGCGAAATTCCCGACTTCCCCGCGCTGCCCCATGATCTCATCGTGCAGCACCGACACGAAGCGGGCGACGGGCATCGCCTCGCGGTCGGCGATCTGCTCCAGAATGCTCCAGAACGCCGCTTCCAGACGGATCGATGTGACATGGCCATGAAGCCGAATCGGTCTGGTCTCCGCAGCGTAGGAGGATGGATCCTGAGAGAGGAACAGGTTGCACATGATCGGCTTTCTCCCGCGTGATGGCGGGTTTACGGCCCGCTCTAACCGGACCCTGCCGCGCCGCCAAGGGTTTGTCCATCAACGAAAACCGTTCAATCTCATCGCTCGGCGACAAACACCTGTTTTGTCGCGAACGAGATCCACACCTGCTTCCCTCGGAACCAATCCACGCCCAGCACCATGTCCACGATCGGAACCAGCCGCACCGGCGCCACCCAAAGAACCGGCGCCACCCATGGGGCCCGCTGGCCGGCTGGGTCCGACCCCAGCCACAGCGCGGCGAAGCGATGGCGGCGCACGATGACCGTCCGCGGCCCAAGACCGCCGACCTCCTGAGCCGGATCGTTGGCGATGGCCGTGAGGTTCAGCCCCAGTTTCGACATGCCGGGGGCCGCGACCAACGAGGATCCAGCGCCGGTATCGAGCAAGGCTCGAAGACGAACCCCGTCCAGCATCACCGGCAGCACCAGCGCACTGTCCATCGGGTTTTCGGCGGCCATCGCGACATAGGGTTCCCGCCAAGGCAGAAAACGGCCCGCGCATCCGGTCACGGTCATGAGTTCCACGCGATGGCCCGGCAGATCCACGACCAGATCGAACACCGACAGAAAATCGCGCCCGAGCAGGCCGTCGACGATGCGCCCCGCGGCCTGGGTGTGCGGCAGGGTGCCGACGGTCAGGCTGGTGTCGTGCGACAGCGTGCGCCGGACCAGCTTCACACCGCCGAAGGTCAGCGATTGGGGGTTGGCATTGGGCAGCCGCTCCACCCCGCCGACCCCACTCATGGTGGTGCCGACCCATTGGTCGCGTGCGAGGTTCAGGTGCTGCGTCGCCTGCCGCGTCACGACGGAGCGGGCCGCTCCGGTATCCAGGATGAACGTGCCTTCGATGCCGTTCACCATCACCGGCACCAGCCACATGCCTTCGATGTCCTGCAAACCGACCGTCGCCCGCGGCTGAACCACGCAACCAGCCCAGGCCCAGGCCGGCAACAGGAGCGCCAGAAAGAATGTCCAAAGCCGCATGCGCGCCCTTCTGTATCAGCCGGGTCGGATCGGCTATCTGTAGCCCCTCGCGAGCCATGCCGACAGGAGGAACCGTGCCGAACGATCTGCGGACCGCCGGGGAAAGCGTCCCCCTCGATTGGGGTGCCGTGGGCACCTATCTGAGCCGACACGGGCTGACGCTGGACCAGGACCCGCCGCCGCGCCAGTTCGCGGGGGGATTGGCGAACCTGAATTATCTGATCCATGTCGATGGCAAACCGGCGGTTTTGCGTCGCCCGCCGATGGGGGAACTGCCGGCCGGGGCCTACGACATGGCACGCGAGTTCCGCATTCTGTCGCGCCTGCCGGACGCCCTGCCCTTCGTCGCGCGTGGGCTGCATCTGTGCGACGACCCGACCATCATCGGGCAGCGCTTCCAGATCATCGAATACAAGCCGGGCCTGGTGATCCGCGAGCACATGCCGCCGGAGTTGGCGCATCGGCCGGAAATCGGGGTACGATTGTCCAAAATGCTGCTGGAAACAATTGCGGCAATTCACGCCGTGGATACCAAAGCGGTTGGACTGGACGACCTCGGTCGCCCGGAGGGCTTCTTGGCGCGCGGCGTGTCTGGCTGGCGCAAGCGCGGGCTGGCGTCGAAGGAAGACGGCACCGACGCGTTGCACAACGATGTCGGCGCATGGCTTGAGAAAAATATCGTGCCCGACGGCAAACCCGGCCTGTTGCACAACGACTTCAAGCTGAACAACATCATCCTCGACCCTGAGACCTTCGCCCCGCGCGCGGTGGTCGATTGGGACCAGGGCACCCGAGGCGACCCGTTGTTCGATTTCGCCACCCTGCTGAGTTACTGGACCCATGCGGACGACCCCTGGGCGATGCACGACATGGAGCAGATGCCGTCGGTGGAGGGCTGCTTTGGGTCCCGCCAGGACGCGGTGACGATGTATGCCAAGCTTTCGGGCCGGGATGTGTCGAACTTCCCGTTTTATCGGGTACTGGCGCTGTACAAACTGTCGGTCATCTTCTTGCAGCTTGGTTTGCGCTTCCGCTCGGGCGTCACTACCGAACCCCGCTATGCGCCGCTGACCGGTATCGGGACGGGGATTTTGGAGTTTACGCACGAGATCGCCCGCGGACGGGCTTTCTGAAGCGCGCCTACGACCACGAAATCCTTTGACGGCCAGACCCAGGAAGGGCGCAAGATAGAGGCCCATGCCCCCGGGAAGGACGCCCGTCGGATGATTCGCGCCTTGCTGCTCGCCGCGATGCTGTTTGCCACGGCCGTCCCCGCTTTGGCCGACGAGGTCGACCTCGCGCTCGTACTCGTCACCGATGTGTCCCGCAGTATCGACGACAGCGAATTCGCGCTGGAAAAACAGGGCTACGCCGCAGCGTTCACCAATCCCGCCGTGTTACGAGCGATCCGGGGCGGGCTGCTGGGGCGGATCGCGGTCGCCTATGTGGAATTCGCCGGCGACGGGCAGACGCGCACCGTGTTGGACTGGTCGGTAATCCACGACGCCGCCTCGGCAGAAGCCTTTGTCGCTCGGTTGTCGGCGGCGCCGCGCTCGTTTTCCGGCCGCACCGCCATTGGCAACGGCATCGATCTGGGGGTCCAGTTGCTGGCCGAAAGCGGGATGACCGCCACCCGCCGGGTCATCGACGTCTGTGGCGACGGCACCAACAACGCGGGGCGGGACGTTACCGCCGCCCGCGACGACGCGATCCGCGCCGGTATCGTCATCAACGGCCTGTCCATCATCAACGACCGCCCAATATCCGGGAGCTTCGCGCATGTGCAGCCGCCCGGGGGGCTGGGACGTTATTATCGTGAGAACGTAACCGGCGGCCCCGGCAGTTTCGTGCTCGAGGTGCACGATTTCCACACCTTCGGCGAGGCGATGACCCGCAAACTGGTGAACGAGATCGCTTCGCGTTAGGCTTTGGCCGTAACAAAGGAAACCACCATGGAAATCCGCAACCTCGGCCTTTCCGGCCTGCGTGTCTCGGCGATCGGCCTCGGCTGCAACAATTTCGGTGGCCGCTCGGGACCCGTGGAAACTAAAGCCGTCATCCACAAGGCCCTGGACCTCGGGATCACGCTGTTCGACACCGCCGACACCTACGGCAATCGTGGCGGGTCGGAGGATTTGATGGGTCAAATTCTTGGCGACGACCGCAAGCGGATCGTGCTGGCCACCAAATTCGCCAATCCCATGGACGACGTCGGCGTGAAGGTGGGCGCCGCGCGCCGCTACATCATGAGCGCATTGGACGACAGCTTGCGCCGCCTACGTACCGACTGGATCGACCTGTATCAGGTGCACTCACCCGATCCGCTGACGCCTATTGAGGAGACATTGCGCGCGCTGGACGACCTGATCCGCGCCGGCAAAGTGCGCTACATCGGTTGCTCCAACTTCCCCGCCTGGCAAATGGTGGAGGCGCAATGGACCGCCCGCGCCAATGGGTTGAACGCGTTTGTGTCCTGCCAGGACGAGTACTCGCTGATCGCGCGCGAACCCGAAGCCGCGTTGCTGCCGGCGATGCGGAAGTACGGCCTTGGCCTGCTGCCTTACGCCCCGCTCGCCAGCGGCCTGCTGACCGGCAAGTACCGCCGCAACGCGCCGATGCCCGCCGGCACGCGCCTTGCCAAGGACGAACGCCTCGCCACCCGGTTCCTGACCGACCGCAACTGGTCCATCGCCGAGAAGCTCGGCGATTTCGCGGCAGCGCGTGGCCGAACGATGCTGGAACTCGCGTTTTCCTGGCTGCTGGCGCAGGCATCGGTGTCCAGCGTGATCGCGGGCGCTGCCCAACCCGAGCAGTTGGAGCAGAATGTGAAGGCCGGCGATTGGAAGCTGACGGCCGACGAGCTGACGGAAATCGAGCGACTGAGAACCCCTGATCGCCCCTTGTCCCGGCAGGCCTTGTCCCGGCAGGCCGCAACAGGCAATTAGGCCGGCATGAGCGAAACCACCGGACCCCAGGCCGCAGCCCCCGCCGCAGCCCCCGAACCCACGCTGCCGGGCGGCGAGACCGCCGAACAGGCACTTACACGTGCCCAAACGGCAGCCCAGGCCAAGCGTCTGAATGAGGCCGCGGGCATCTGCGACGACGTCCTCGCGATGTTCCCCGAGCACCCCGCCGGCCTGGCGTTACTGGGTATCGTCCGCTCCATGCAGAACGACCACGAACGGGGCATCGTGCTGCTGGAGCGGGCTGTTCAACTGCGGCCGGGCAACGCCAGTTGGTACGCACACCTGAGTTCGATGCAGCGCGCGACGAACCGGATCGACCAAGCGCTGGTCAGCGGGCAGGAGTCGGTGCGGCTCGACCCCAATAATGCCGACCATCTGGTCAATCTTTCGCTTATTTTCACCGACGCCGACGACCGGGAGAAATCCGCCGCCTGCCTGCTGCGCGCCCTCGGCCTGAACCACAAGCATGCCGACGGGCATCTGGCGATGGCGCAAAACTTGCTGGCGCAGGGCAATTTCGAAGCTGGCTGGATGGAATACGAGTGGCGCAACGAAACCGAGGCCGGGAAGCTAACCATGCCCGCCATGACCTCGGCACCGTGGAACGGCATGCGCATCCCCAACGGCCGCCTACTGCTGGTCGGCGATCAAGGCTACGGCGACACCATACAGTTCGCCCGCTACATCGGTCAGGCGGCCGAACGGGTACAGGAAATCGTGCTGGGATGCTCCGAAGAAATGGCGCCGCTGCTGCGCGACATCCCCGGCGTGACCCAGTTCTGCCATCGCTGGACCGACGTCCCCGGCCACGCCGCGCATTGCCGCCTGTCCAGCCTTCCGTACCTGTTTGGCACCAAGCCGGACGCCATCCCGGCGCCGATTCCCTACCTCAAAGTCGACCCAGCGCGCATCGCCGCGTGGGGGGAGCGATTGGCCGCCGCATTACCCCCCGGCGTGCGCCGAATCGGGTTGGCATGGACGGGCCGCCCGACCCATCCCAACGACAAGCGCCGTTCGGTGCCATTGTCGCAGCTGCTGCCGCTGGCCGACCTCGGCCCCGCCGCGTTCGTGTCGCTGCAAAAGCCCATGCCGGCGCGCGACGCCGAACATATCTCCCGGTTCGCCCACATGACCGACCTGTCCAACGACCTGACCAATTTCGGGGAGACGGCGGCGGTCATCGAGAACCTGGATCTGATTATTACTGTCGATACCTCGATGGGGCATCTGTCTGGTGCACTGGGGAAGCCGGTGTGGATCCTGATCCCGAAAGCCGCCGACTGGCGCTGGATGCTCGACCGGTCGGACAGCCCTTGGTACCCCTCGGCGCGCTTGTTCCGGCAGGACAAGGCCGGTCAGTGGGAACCGGTTCTCGTCGCGCTGCGTCACGCGCTGCAAAAGGAACTGGCCACGCCGCTCGAAGCCGCGCGGTAGTCAGCGCAACACCCGGCATGCCCCGTGCCTGGACTTGTGCGAGGATGCGGGCATGACCGATCTCAATCCTGCAAACCTCGCCGCCGACCTGACCCTCAACGGATACGCGGTGCGCCCGCTGCTCGACCCCGCGACATGCCGGTCGCTGGAGGGGCTGTACGACCAGGACTCCCCCTTCCGGAAACGGATCGTTATGGAAAAACACGGCTACGGTCGCGGCGAGTACAAATATTTTTCCTATCCGCTGCCCCCGGTCGTGGCCGAATTGCGGGCTCGGCTCTACCCGGCGCTGGCCGCCGTGGCCAACGAATGGCGGCGGGCCTTGGGGCAGGACGGGGTCTTCCCGGAAACGCTGGCCGCATACCTGGACTGCTGCCATGCCGCCGGCCAGACCCGGCCGACGCCGCTGATGCTCCGCTACGGAAAGGACGGATTCAACTGCCTGCATCAGGATTTGTACGGCGACCTTGTGTTCCCGTTGCAGACCGTGATCCTGCTCAGCGACCCAGAACGCGATTTCACGGGCGGGGAGCTCCTATTGGTGGAACAGCGCCCCCGCGCCCAATCGAAGGGCGAGATCGTGCGCCTCCGTCAGGGCGAGGCGGCTATTTTCCCGGTTCGGGAACGACCGGCGCGCGGGGCGCGCGGCTATCACCGCGTCGTCATGCGCCACGGCGTCAGCCGGGTCCTGTCCGGCAACCGCCACACGTTGGGGATCATCTTCCACGACGCGGCATGACATGCCATTGTCGGATTGCCCCCGACTCACTATCTTTATGGGCAACGATCCCCTGATTAGGAGGCGCACCCAGATGTTTCGGTTTCCTCTACGTTCGGCCCTTGTGATGGCAGCCCTGAGCGGCCCGGCTCTCGGGCAAACCGCGATGCCTGCCCAGGAACCGCCGCCGAAGCTCGCGACAGAACTGCCCGCTCCGCCGTTGAGCGACGACGCCCGCCCAGACGAATTCCTGCAGGCGGCGGCCCGCGCCGTGGCCACCGGCCGCAAAGGCGAAGCGCAGCAATCCCTGGAAATGGCGCAGACCCGCCTGCTCGACCGTTCCGTGCCACGGGGAGCCACGGGCGTGCCGAGCGAGCAGCCGGCGGTGAAGCTGATTTCCCAGGCGCTACAGGCGCTGGCAGCCGGCGATCGCGGCACATGCCTGCGCCTGATCGAGGAGGCTCGGCTGGCGATACGCCAAAACTGATTGCCATGCGACCGGCGTAAGAGATGACCCACCGGTCCTGATCATTCGTCCGGTGGTCTACTCCGCCGGACCCATGGCATCTCCCACCGGCCGCACCACGATGGCCTTGCGGTGGCCACCAAAACGGGCGGCCAGCCGTTCGAGCGCGAGGTAGACGACCGGAGTGGTATACAGCGTCAGCATCTGCGACACGATCAGCCCGCCGACGATGGCATAGCCCAGCGGGCGCCGCAGTTCCGACCCTGTCCCGAATGCCAGAGCCAAGGGTAGCGCGCCGAATAACGCCGCCAGGGTTGTCATCATGATCGGGCGGAATCGCGCGATGCACGCGGCATGAATGGCCTCGAACGGCGTCATGCCGTGCTGGCGTTCGGCCTCCAGCGCGAAATCGATCATCATGATGGCGTTCTTCTTCACGATGCCCATCAGCAGGATGATCCCGATCATCGCCATCACCGACAGGTCCGTGCCCGTCGCGAGCAGCGCCAGCAATGCGCCCAGGCCCGCCGAGGGCAGCGTTGAAATGATGGTCAGCGGATGGATCAGGCTTTCGTAAAGCACCCCCAGCACGATGTAGATGGAGATCAGCGCAGCGACGATCAGCACGATATTCGCCCCGATCGATTGCTGCTGCCATCGCGCGGTGCCGACGAATTCGGTGCGTACACCCTCCGGCATACGCAAATCTCGCGCCGCCTGGTCCACCGCCTCCTGAGCGACGCCTTGCGCGACGCCGGGTGCCAGGTTGAAGCTGAGTGTCGCGGCCGGAAACTGGCCTTGGTGTTTGACCGCGAGGGCGGCTGTGCCGCGTTCGACTTTCGCCACGGCCGATAGCGGGATCTGCTGCCCGTTCGCCGCGCCAATATACAACCGGTCGAGTTGCGACGGATCGATTTGCAGGGCCGGATTGGTCTCCAGCACGACTTTGTACTGGTTGCGTTGCGCGTAGATCGTCGAGACCTGCCGCTGGGCGTAGGCATTGTTCAGCGCGTTGTCGATCGCGACCACGCTGACTCCCAGCCGTGCCGCCGCGTCACGGTCGATAATGACGTTTACCTGCGGACCGGCGCGATCCTGATCCGACGTCACGTCGGTCAGCATGGGCAGTTCCTTGAGCCTGTCTTCCAGTTTTTGCGCCCACAGACGCATCGTCGCGAGGTCCTGACTGACCAGCGCGTATTCGAACTGCGCCCCGCCGCCGCGGCCGCCGCCACGCAAGTCCTGTGCGGAGAACAAGAACGTCTGAACACCGTCCAACTTCGTCAGCTTCGGCCGCAGCCGGGCGATCACGGCCTCGGAGGAAATGCCGCGCTCGTTCAATGGCTTCAGATTGACCGTGACCTGGCCGCGATTGAGCGAGCTCCATCCCGCCGCGACCCCAATGGTCGAAGCGACGCTGGCGACCGAGGGATCCGCCAGCAATACGTCCACCACGGCTTTCTGCCGGTCGGTCATGGTGCGAAAGGATATGTTCGGATCGGCCAACGTGCCACCGATCAACATACCGGTGTCCTGAATTGGCATGAATCCGACCGGCACCGCCGAATAGAGTTTTATCGTCGTGACGATCGTCAGCAGCACGACCAGCAGCATGAACGAAGGATGTGCCAGCGCCCATCCAAGGGTGCGCGCGTAGAAGCGCTGGGTGCCGTTCAACATCCAATCGATGCCCCGCCAAAATCGGCCGTGGACGACGTCTGCGCTGGGATGGCGCATGTAGCGCCCGCAAATCATCGGGGTCATCGTCAAGGAGACCACCGCCGAAATACCGATCGCCATGGTCATGGTCATAGCGAATTCGTGGAACAGCCGCCCGGCGATTCCGCCCATGAAAATCAGCGGAATGAACACCGCGACCAGCGACAGGCTGATGGACACGACGGTGAAACCGATCTGCCGGGCACCGTTCAGTGCGGCCTTTAACGGCGGCTCCCCTTGTTCCATGTGACGCACGATATTCTCGATCATCACGATGGCATCGTCGACCACGAACCCGACCGAGATCGTCAGCGCCATCAGGGAGAAATTATCGATCGCGTAACCCATCGCCCACATCGCCGCGAGCGTACCGCTGAGCGACAAGGGCACGGTCACCGCCGCCGCGAGCGTCGGCACCAGCCGGCGCATGAAGATCAGCACAACCATCAGAACCAGCGCGACGGTGATCAGCAGCGTAAACTGCACGTCGTTGACGCTGGCCCTGATTGTTGCTGTTCGGTCGCTGATGACCGTAACCGAGAGGTCTGTCGGCAGCCAGCGCATCAACTGCGGCAGCATGGCCGTAATACGGTCCACGGTTTCAATGACGTTAGCCCCCGCCGCCTTGGTGATGGTCAGCAGAATGGCCGGCTGTTTGCCGTCCCACGCGGCCAGGCGCGTGTTGGCTACGCCGTCCGTGACGTTAGCGACGTCGGACAGCCGCAGAAACGCGCCTTTCGACGACCGCAGGACGATCGATTTGTACTCGCTGGCCTGGGAAATCTGGCTGTTCAGCCCAATGCTTTCGGTTCGGACGGGCCCTTGGAAGCTGCCGAGTGCGCCGATGGTGTTGGCATTGCGCAGGGCCAAGGCCACATCCTGCCCAGACAGCCCAGCGGCAGCCAGTCGTTGGGGATCCAGGGCCACGCGCACCGCCGGTTTTTCCGCGCCGTTCACCGCGACCTGGGCGACACCCTCCACCTGCGACAGGCGCTGCGCCAGGACGCTGTCGGCGGCGTCGTAGATCTGCGCGGTGCTGAGCGTGTTGGACGACAACGCGATCGTCATGATCGGCGCATCGGCCGGGTTGAACTTGCGGTAGTATGGGCGGATGGGCAGGTCGGACGGCAAATCGGTCGCCGCCGCGTTGATGGCCGCCTGCACGTCGTGGGCGGCGCCGTTAATATCGCGGGAGATATCGAACTGCATGACAATCGACGCATTGCCGACTGAGGACGTGGAGTTGATCTCGGCGATTCCCGGAATATCGGCGAGCCGGCGTTCCAGCGGCGCGGCGACGGAATTGGCCATGGTTTCCGGATCGGCCCCGGGCCGTCCGGCGATCACCACGATATAGGGCACGTCGATCGACGGCAGCGCGGCGATCGGCAGGAACCGGTATGCGACCACGCCCGACAGGAACAACCCGATCGCCAGCAGGATGGTCGCGACCGGCCGGGCGATGAAGGTCGCGGAAAAATTCATCGTTCAGTTCACGCGAATATAGCCGCCGGCATCGACCGGACGGGTGCAGAACCAGCCGCCGATATTCCGATCGCTAACCGCATGCCGACATCCTCCTGTCTTCCGGCGTCATTCCGCCGCCGCCGGTTCGGGGGTTTGCGGTCCCGCGAAACGCAAGCGCAAACGCTCGAACGCCAGATAAATGATCGGCGTGGTGTACAGGGTCAGGAACTGCGACAGCAGCAACCCGCCGATGATGGTAATGCCAAGCGGGCGTCGCAGCTCCGATCCCGCGCCATGGCCGATCACCAGCGGCAGGGCGCCGAGCAGGGCGGCCATTGTGGTCATCATGATCGGGCGGAAGCGGAGCAGACAGGCGTCCCACATCGCGTCTTCCGGCGACTTGCCGTGGTTACGTTCGGCGTCCAGCGCGAAATCCACCATCATGATGGCGTTCTTTTTCACGATGCCCATCAGCAGCACGATACCGACCAGCGCCACGAGCGACAGATCGGTGCCGCACACCATCAGTGCCACCAGCGCGCCGATGCCGGCGGATGGCAAAGTGGACAAGATGGTGATCGGGTGGATCCAGCTTTCGTACAGCACCCCCAACACGATGTAGATGACCACCAGCGCCGCCAGGATCAGCCAGGGTTCGGCGGCCAAAGACCGCTGGAATTCCGCCGCGTCGCCGGCGTAATTGCCGCCGATGGTGTCGGGCATGCCGATAGCCGTGCCCGCTTTGGCGATCGCGGCGACGGCGTCGCTGAGCGAATACCCCGGTGCCAGATCGAAACTGAGCGTGACGGCAGGAAATTGCTCCTGGTGCGACAGCAGCAGCGGCGCTGTGGTCTTTTCGAAGCGGGCGATGGACGCCAGCGGCACCTGGGTGTTGTTGGCGCCGGGCACCCGCAGCAGGCCCAGCATGGCGGGGTTTTCCTGCCAGGCGGGGTTGGCTTCCAGCACCACGCGGTACTGGTTCGCCTGCCCGAAAATGGTGGAAATCTGCCGCTGCCCGAACGAGTCGTATAGCGTGTCCTGGATCGCCTGCATCGATACGCCCAGGCGCATCGCCGCGTCGCGGTCGACGTTGACGAAGGTACGGAAGCCGTTTTCCTGTTGGTCGGACGCCACGTTGCGCAGTACCGGCACCGTCGCGAGTTTGGCCAGCAATTTCGGCGCCCAGGCCGACAACTCCACCGCGTCGGTATCCATCAGCGTGTACTGGAACTGGGTACGGCTGATCCGCGCCCCGATCTGAATGTCCTGCACGGGCTGGAAAAACGCCGTCAGGCCGGCCACCCCCGCGACGGCGGCGTCCAATCTGGCGATCACGACATCGGCGGGATCGCGATCGGCGACGGGGCGCAGCGCAATGGTCAGGCGGCCGGTATTCGGTGTGGCATTAATCGTGCCGGCGCCCACGAACGACACCACGCCGGTCACCGCCGGGTCCTTTCGCACGATGTCCGCCAGGCGCGTTTGCATATCCACGAGGTGCGGGATGGACACGCTTTCCGCCGCTTCGGTCACCGCCAGCAGCACCCCGGTATCCTGGCGCGGCAGAAAGCCTTTTGGCACGATCAGATACAGTCCAATCGTTCCGGCAAGGCTCGCCACGGCGATCGCCAGAACGATACTCCGATGACGGAACGCCCAGCCCAGCGAGTGCCGGTAGCCCGCCAGGAGCTTATCGAATCCGGCTTCGCTCCAGCGGGCGATCGCACCGGGTTTTTCCTCCGACGCCGGGCGCAGAAGCCGGCCGCACATCATCGGCGTCAGTGTCAGCGACACCACCGCCGACACGATCACCGCGACCGCCAGGGTGACCGAGAATTCCTTGAACAGCCGCCCAACCACGCCGGTCATGAACAGCAACGGAATAAACACCGCGATCAGCGATACGGTGAGCGAGACAATGGTGAAGCCGATCTGCGCCGCGCCGCGATAGGCGGCTTCCAGCGGTTTGACGCCTTGTTCGATGTAGCGGACGACGTTTTCGATCATGACGATGGCGTCGTCGACCACGAATCCGCTGGCGATGGTCAGCGCCATGAGCGACAGGTTATCGAGGCCGTAGCCCAGCAGTTGCATCACGCCGAACGTGCCGATCAGCGACAGCGGCAGCGCCACCGCCGGGATGAACGTTGCTCGCGGCGACCGCAGGAAGACGAAAATCACCCCGATCACCAACACGATCGACAGCCCGAGCGTGAGCTGCACGTCGAGCACCGACGCGCGAATGGTTTCGGTCCGGTCGGTCACGATGGTCAGCTCGATGCCCGAGGGGATGGCGCGTTGCAGTTTCGGTAAAGCGGCTTTGATTAGTTCGACCGTTCTCACGATGTTGGCGCCCGGCTGGCGCTGAATATCCAGTACCACCGCCACCGTGCCGTCGTATTTCGCGGACACGCGGGTGTTTTCCACCCCCGCGACGACATCCCCGACCGCCGACAACTTCACCGGCGCCCCGTTTCGCCAGGCGACCGTCAGATTTTGGTAGGCAGCTGGATCGACCAACTGGTCGTTGGCGCCGAGCGCGTAACTGAGTCGCGGTCCGTCGAAACCGCCTTTAGCGCCGTTGACGTTGGCCGCGGCCACGGCGGTGCGGATATCCTCCATCGCCAGGCCATAGGCGGCCAAACGGGCCGGATCGATCCGCACCCGCACGGCCGGGCGCATGTTGCCCTGCACGGTGACCCGACCGACGCCCTCGATCTCCGATAGTTTGGGTTGCAACAGCGTGTCGGCCGCGTCGCTGATGACATCGACCGGCACCGAATCGGATGTCAGAGCCAGCGTCAGGATCGCGGCGTCGGCCGGATTCACCTTGGCATAAACCGGCGGGTACGGCAGGCCGACGGGCAAGGTGCCGGCCGCCGCGTTGATCGCCGCCTGCACATCCTGGGCCGCCGAATCCATCGACCGCGACAGGTTGAATTGCAACGTGATTTGGCTGGTGCCCTCGGCGCTTTCGGATGTCATGGTGACCAGGCCGGGGATCTGCCCGAACTGGCGTTCCAGCGACGCCGTGATCAGGGTCTCGATCGTCTCCGGCGCCGCGCCCGGTAGCTGCGTGGTGATCTGGATGGTCGGAAAATCGACCTCCGGCAGGGCCGACACCGGCAACGCGTTATAGCCCAATGCCCCCGCCAGCAGGATTGCGATCGACAGCAGCCAGGTGGCGATCGGGCGCGCGATGAAGGGGGCAGAGATGTTCATCCCGGCGGTTTCGGCCGCTGCGCACCCGGCGCCGCCGGACGCACCCGAGCGGCCGGCGGCGCATCGGCGGCCGGTGGTGCATCGGCGGCCTTTGGTGCATCGGCGGCCTGGGGTGCATCGGCGGCCTTTGGTGCATCGGCGGCCTGGGGTGCATCGGAGGCCTGGGGTGCGATCGCGACCTTGGCGCCGTCCGACAGGCGGGACGCTCCATCGGTCACGATTTTTTCGCCGCCGGTCAGGCCTTTGGTCACGATCGTGACTTGCTCGTCCTCATAGCCGGTTTCGATGACCTGGCGAGTCACCGTGTTATCGGCCCCGACGACATAGACAAATGCGCCGCGCGGGCCGCGCTGCACGGCGGCGGGGGGTACAACCACGGCGCCCGTCACCGTATCCACCTGCAAGCGAACGCCGACGAAACCGCCCGGCCACAGCTTGCTGTCGGTGTTCGGGAAGGTGGCTTTCAGCTTGATCGAACCGGTGGCGGGATCGACCTGATTGTCCAGCACTGTCAGCGTGCCGGTGTCGAGCACCGCCGAACGGCTGCCGCCCTGCGGCGTCGCGACGACCGCCGGCACGCCCGCGGCCATCGCCTTGGCCACCGCCGGCAAGGACTGCTGCGGCAGCGTGAACACCACGAAAATCGGCTGCAACTGGGTGATCACCACCAGGCCGATGGCGTCGGAGGCATGCACGATGTTGCCCTGATCGACCCCCCGCACCCCGGTGCGTCCATCCAGTGGGGAGAGGATGGTGGTGTAGTCGAGATTGGTTCGTGCCGTGTCGATCAGCGCCTGATCCTGGCGGGTTTGCGCCTCGTATTGAGCGACCAGGGCTTTTTGCGTGTCGGCTTGCTGGGCGGACGTAAAGTTGTTGCTCACCAGCTTCTGGTAACGCACCAGATCGACCCGGGCGTTGGCCAGCAGCGCCTCATCCTGCGCCTTCTTGGCGACGGCCTGATCGAAGGCGGCCTGATAGTTGCGGGAGTCGATCTGCGCCAGGACGTCGCCCTTGCGGACCATCTGACCCTCGGTGAATTTCACCGCGATCAGCGGGCCGTCGACCACGGTCTTGATGGTAACGCTATTGAACGCCTGCACCGTCCCCAGGGCGTCCAGCATGATCGGCATGTCGCGCCGTTCGGCCGTCCCGACGAGCACCGAGACCCCCTGCCCGGCGACCCGGTTGCGCGCCGCGACATCCGGCGTCGCGGGGATGCGGTATAGGAGCACACCCACGATGGCCCCGATCGCCAGCAGGCACAGCATCCCCGTCAGCCAGCGGCGGCGTTTGGGGAGCTTGGGCTGGACCTGAAGATCGATGCGGTTCGGGGTCAGGGAGTCCATTCTACGCTTTCAACCTGCCGGTTGGACATATTGGCCGGTCCGGTTCGGATACCAGTCGGTCATCGGAGATTCCCCCCCACCGGAAGCGCGACCCCGCCCCCCAGCGTACCCGGCGACAACACGGGTTGCTCGGGCGCGAACGCGCGATCCCACCCCCCACCAAGTGCCTTATAAAGACCAACGAGCGCCTGGGCGCGCGCCAATCGCACCTGGGCGAGCGAATCTTCATTATTGAACAGCGTGGTCTCGGTGGTGAGGACCGTGGTGATGTCGACGGTGCCCGCCGCCATCTGCGCCCGCGCGATGGACGCGGCGCGGCGGGCCTGTCGCACGGCCACTGCTTCCAACGCTTCCTGTTCCGTTGTGTAGCGCCACGCCGTGAGCGCGTTGTCGGTGTCGGTGAACGCCTGCAACACCGCTTTCTGGTAGTTTGCGAGCTGCTCGTCGTACTGGCCCTTGGCCAGTTCGAGCTGTCCGCGCAGCGTGCCGCCGTCGAAAATCGGTGCCGTCAGGCCGGCGGCGAGGGACAGCAAAGCGCCACCCGGTCCAATCAGCGTCGCCAGCGATGCGGCCTGAAATCCGGTGGAACCCGTCAGTTGGACCGATGGAAAGAACGCGGCTCGCGCCACCTTAATGTTAAAGTTGCGGGCCTGTAGGGTCGCCTCCGCCGCCGCCACATCGGGCCGACGGGTCAGCAGTTCGGACGGCAAGCCCGGCGCCACAGGCGGCAACTCTAATGTCTCCAGCGTTCCCGGCCGGACCGACACCGCTTCGGGCGGCTGGCCGGTGAGAATACCGAGGCCGATCACCGCCTGCTCCAACTGGTTGCGCAAATTCGGCAGCGTCGCCCGAGCGGTCGCGACGAAGGTTTCCTGTTGCGCGACGTCCAGCTCGTTGGCGGTGCCGGCGTCGCGCCGGCCGCGGAAAACCGCGAGCACCCGCTGCGCGTCGGCCAGATTGCGTTCGGCAATCTTCACCCGGTCGGCCAGCGCCAAGGCGGTGAACCAGGTGGTCGCCACGTTGGTCACGACCGTCAGGCCGACGGTCTGCCGGTCGAAGCGGCTGAACAACGCGTTCGACACCGCGGCCTGCCGGCTGGCCGCGGCCTTGCCCCAGAAATCGAACTCGTACGATGCGCTCAGGCCGGCATTGTAGCTGTGCAGATCGCGGGCGCGGCCGATGGCGCTGCTCGTCCCCGCGCCCTGGTGCTGCCAATTCGCGCCGCCGGTGCCGCCCAGGGTCGGCAGCAGCGCGGCGCCGGCAATTCGCAGCTGGGCGTCGGCCTGGCGGATGCGGGCGATGGACGCGGCTATGTCCTTGTTGTGGGCACGCGCTGCCTCGATGAGGCTGTTCAACTCGGGGGATGCGAAGCCGCGCCACCAGGTTTCGTCGGGCCATACGGCGGCGGTGCCAAGCGTGGCGGCTTTGAACGCCGCCGGCACCGGGCCGGAGTCCGGATGGTAAGCCGGCCCCATGTCGCAGCCTGCCAACAGGCCGACCGTGGCCCAGCACATGAGTTTGGCGAAATACCGCGACGCAGGGGGCATAGGCAAATTATCTCTCCTGCCGCCGTGTAGCACGCGGGGCGGATGGCGTTGCAATCGGCGGAGCGGCAAAGAAGAGTAACAGTTCGCTCGCTTTGGGCCGACTTACAACCACAAACCGGCTTGCGTGCATGCCAGCGATGTGTAAAACGCCGCCGCCATAGTGATCGTCCATGACAGCAGGAGTAGCCCGGGGGTGACAGATACCATCCTGGAGACATCGGGCATGACCCGAGAATTCAGCGGCTTCGTCGCGGTCGACGACGTGTCCCTGCGCGTCAAGACCGGCACGATTCACGCGCTGATCGGGCCTAATGGCGCGGGCAAAACCACCTTCTTCAACCTGCTGACCAACTTCCTGACCCCGACCCGCGGCACCATCACGTTCAAGGGCCAGGACATCACCGGCATGAAGCCGGCCATGGTCGCCCGCAAAGGCTTGGTGCGCAGCTTCCAGATCTCGGCGGTGTTCCCGCATCTAACCGCGCTGGAAAACATCCGCCTGGCCCTGCAGCGCGCTCGTGGCGCGAGCTTCGATTTCTGGCGGTCGGAAAACGCCCTCAATGTTTACAACGACCGCGCGCACGAGCTGTTGCACGACGTCGGCCTGCCCGAACTGGGACAGGCGCTCGTGGCCGATTTGCCGTACGGCCAGAAACGGGCGTTGGAAATCGCCACGACCCTGGCACTCGACCCCGAGATGATGCTGCTGGACGAGCCTACCGCCGGCATGGGCCATGCCGATGTGGACACGATCGTGCAGTTGATCAAGCGCATCCGAAAGGGCCGCACCATCCTGATGGTGGAACACAATCTGTCGGTGGTCGAAGGCCTGTGCGACACCATCACCGTGCTAACCCGCGGCAAGATCCTGGCCGAGGGCGACTACGCCACGGTGTCCAAGAACCCCGAGGTGATCGCCGCCTACCTGGGAAGCGCCGATGCTTAATATCAAAGACCTGAACGCCTGGTATGGCGAAAGCCATATCCTCCACGGTGTCGATTTCAACGTGAACGAAGGCGAGGTCGTGACCCTGCTGGGCCGCAACGGCGCCGGCAAGACCACGACCATGAAGTCGATCATGGGTCTGGTGCCCCGCCGCGAGGGCCATGTGACGTTCAAGGGCGCTGAAACCATCGGGATGATGCCCAACCAGATCGCGCGCGCGGGCATCGCCATTTGCCCGGAGGAGCGCGGCATTTTTGGTTCGCTGTCGGTCACGGAAAACCTGATGTTGCCGCCGATCGTAGCGCCGGGCGGCCTGTCGGTGGACGAGATCTACTCGCTGTTCCCCAACCTCAAAGAACGGGCGAAAACCGCGCATGGGACCCGCCTGTCTGGCGGCGAACAGCAGATGCTGGCCATTGGGCGCATCCTGCGCACCGGCGCCAAAATGCTGCTGCTGGACGAGCCGACCGAAGGCCTCGCCCCGGTGATCGTGCAGCAGATCGGCCGCACGATTCGGGAGATCAAGAACCGTGGCTTCACCGTGCTGCTGGTCGAGCAGAACTTCCGTTTCGCCGCCACCGTCGCCGACCGGCACTACGTGATGGAACACGGTAAGATCATCGACATGATCCCCAACGCGCAGCTCGAAGCGAACATGGACAAGCTGCATGACTACCTCGGCGTCTAGCCTGCTTCCCCCGCGAACGTTCAGGAACCGACCCATGAACCTTTCCCGCCGCACGTTGATCGCTGCCGCCTCCGCGCTGCCGCTGGCTGGCGCGCGCGCCCAGGCGACCAAGCCGGTGCTCAAGATCGGGTGCCTGACGGACCTTTCGGGTCCGTACAAGGACCTCGCCGGTCCTGGCGCGATCGCCGCGATCAATCAGGCGCTGTCGGAATTCGGCGTCAGCGACAAAGGCTTCACCGTCGAGGTGCTATCCGCCGACCACCAGAACAAGCCCGACGTCGGTGCCACGGTCGCGCGCCAATGGTATGATCGCGATGGCGTAGACATGATCGTCGAGGTCGCGAATTCCGGTGTGGCGCTCGCCGTCGCCAACGTCGCCAAGGAGAAGAACAAGGTCTACGTCAACACCGGTGCCGCGACCTCCGATCTGACCGGCGTGCAGTGCAACGGCAATACCATCCATTGGGTCTACGACACCTATATGCTGGCGCAATCGACCGGCGGCGCGATGGTGAAGTCGGGCGGGGATTCCTGGTATTTCATCACCGCCGACTACGCGTTCGGGCACGCGCTGCAGCGCGACACCACCGCCTTCGTCACCGGCGCCGGCGGCAAGGTGGTCGGCAGCATCGCCTACCCGTTCCCCGGCACCACCGATTTCTCGTCGTTCCTGATCAGTGCCCAGGGCAGCGGTGCCAAGGTGCTGGGTTTGGCCAGCGCGGGTTCCGACCTGATCAATCAGATCAAGCAGTCCAAGGAATTCGGCATCAAGATGCAGATCGCCGGGCTGCTGCTGTTCCTGACGGACGTGCATGCCCTCGGCCTGGAAACGGCGCAGGGCATTGTGCTGACCGACAGTTTTTATTGGGACATGAACGACCGCACTCGTGGGTTCTCCAACCGGTACAGCCCCGCCATGAAGGGCGCCCGCCCGACCATGGTGCAGGCCGGCGTCTATTCTGCCACGACGCATTACCTGAAAGCGGCGATGGCGATGGGCCCCGCCCAGGCCAAAACCGACGGCGCCGCCACCATCGCCCGCATGAAGGCGATGCCGACAGACGACGACTGCTTCGGGGCGGGCTCGATCCGCGCCGATGGACGCAAGATCCACCCTGCCTATTTGTGGGAGGTGAAGAAGCCGTCGGAAAGTAAAGGGAGTTGGGACTACTACAAACCGGTTGCCACCACGCCGGCCGATCAGGCGTTCCGACCGCTCGACAAGGGCGGCTGTCCCCTGGTCAAGGCCTAACCCTAGGACCATGTCATGACGATATCCCGCAGAACACTCCTCGCCACCGCGAGCGCCGCCGCCACCGCGGCACCGTTCGCGCGTGCCCGCGCGCAGACGCCAACCATCAAAATCGGCATCCTGAACGACCAATCCGGCCCCTATACCAACACTGGCGGCCTGACCTCCGTCATCTGCGCCAAGCAGGCGCTGGAGGAATTCGGCGCCGCCAACAAGGGCCTGAACATCGAGATCGTCTCGGCCGATCACCAGAACAAGCCCGACCTCGCGGTGTCGCTGGTGCGCCAGTGGTTCGACCGCGACGGCGTGGATGTGCTGCTCGACGTTCCCACATCCTCGGTCGCGCTGGCGCTGCAATCGGTCGTGCGCGAGAAGAACAAGGTCTACCTCAACTCCGGCGCCGCATCGTCCGCGCTGACCGGGGAGCAGTGCTCGCCCAACTTCATCCACTGGACCTACGACACGTTCATGCTGGCCAAGTCGACCGGTGCGGCGATGGTGAAGGCCGGCGGCGACAGCTGGTACTTCCTGACCGCCGACTACGCGTTCGGCAAACAGTTGCAGGCCGACACCACCACCCTGGTGAAAGCGGCTGGCGGCACCGTGAAAGGCGCCTCGCAGTACCCGTTCCCGGGCACGACCGATTTCTCGTCGTTCCTTGTGCAGGCGCAAACAAGCGGCGCTAAGGTCATCGGCCTCGCCAACGCTGGCGGCGACACGGTCAACTCGATCAAACAGATCAATGAGTTCGGTCTGAACAAGTCGATGAAGGTCGCGGCGCTGCTGATGTTCATCACCGATGTGCACGCGCTGGGACTGGACGTGGCCGCCGGTCTGAACCTGACCGAAAGCTTCTATTGGGATCTGAACGACAAGACCCGAGCATTCACCAACCGCGTGAAGGCCAAGACCCCCAAAAACTGGCCGAACATGGTGCATGCCGGCTGCTACTCGGCCACGCTGCATTACCTGAAGACGGTCCACGACATGGGTGCGGCGGAAGCCAAGAAGGACGGCGTTGCGACCATCAACCGCATGAAGGCCATGCCGGTCGAGGACGATTGCTTCGGCAAGACCACAATCCGAGCGGACGGCCGCCGCCTGACTCCCGCCTATCTGTTCGAGGTCAAGAAGCCGTCGGAGAGCAAAGGTCCGTGGGATTACTTCAAATTGGTGGCCTCCCAGACCGGCGAAGAAGCCTATCGCCCGCTGGCCGACGGCCACTGCCCCCTCATCAAGGCCTAGAGCGTGATCGCCTGAGGTTGGCTTCAACCTCGGGCGTGAATCACCCTCGCAAACAAAGGCTTAGACCATGATCCAACGCCGAGATCGCGTGCGACCTCAAACGATCATGGCCTAAGGCCCGTCACAACAGACCGGAGGTTCCGCATTCCATGCAGGCGTTCCTGAGCTACAGCTTCTCGTTATTCGGAACCCCGATCACGGTGTCCGCCCTGCTTGGGCAAGGCACGCTGGGGCTGATCAACGGCTCATTCTATGCCTGCTTGTCGCTGGGCTTGGCGGTCATCTTCGGCATGCTCAACATCATCAACTTCGCCCATGGGGCGCTGTTCATGATGGGGGCGTTCGCGTCCTGGATGCTGCTGAACTACGCTGGCATCGGCTACTTCCCGGCGTTGCTGCTGGCCCCGCTGCTTGTCGGGGCTTTCGGCATGCTGCTGGAAAAGACCATCATCAGCCGCCTGTACAAGCTCGATCACTTGTACGGGTTGCTGCTGACCTTCGGGCTGGCGCTGGTGATCCAGGGCCTGTTCCGCAACTACTACGGCAGTTCGGGCTTGCCCTATCGCATTCCGGCCGTGCTGCAGGGTGCGACCAACCTCGGCTTCATGTACATGCCCAATTATCGCGGATGGGTGGTGCTGGCGGCCGCGATCGTATGCTTCGTTACCTGGGTCACCATTGAAAAGACATCGCTGGGTGCCACGCTGCGCGCCGCGACCGAAAACGCCCCGCTGGTGCAGGCCTTCGGCGTGAACGTGCCGCGGCTGATCACCCTGACGTACGGCGGCGGCGTCGCCCTCGCGGCATTCGCCGGCGTTCTCGCGGCGCCGATCTACTCGGTGAACCCCAACATGGGCGACAACTTCATCAACACCGTGTTCGCGGTGGTGGTGATCGGGGGCATGGGCTCCATCATGGGCTCCATCGTCACCGGCTTCGGGCTGGGCGTGGTGGAGGGTCTGACGAAGGTGGTCTACCCGCAGGCATCGGCCACGGTGGTGTTCGTCGTCATGGTCATCGTGCTACTGACAAGGCCGCGCGGCCTGTTCGGAAAGGCCGCCTGAAATGTTTGGATTTTCCCGCCCGCAGCTCATCGCCTTTCTGGCGATGGTGGCGCTGCTCGCCATTTGCCCGTTCGTACTCTACCCGGTGTTCCTGATGCGGGTGCTGTGCACCGCCCTGTTCGCCTGCGCCTTCAATCTGATGATCGGCTATGTCGGGCTGCTGTCCTTCGGCCATGCCGCGTTCTTCGGGATGGGCAGCTACGTCGCCGCCTGGACCATGAAATTCTGGCACGTGGACGCCGCCATCGCGATTATCCTTGGCGGTTTAACCGGCGGTGTGTTTGGCTTGGCACTCGGCTACCTCGCGATCCGCCGCTCCGGCATCTACTTCGCCATGATTACCCTGGCGCTGTCGCAGATGGTCTACTTCTTTTGCCTGGAGGCGCCGTTCACCGGCGGGGAGGACGGGATCCAGCAAGTGCCGCGCGGCACCCTGTTTGGGTTCATCAGCCTCGAAAACGACATGACGATGTACTGGCTGGTCGCGGGCGTCTTCATCGCCGGGTTCCTGACCATCCATCGCATCATCCACTCCCCGTTCGGCCAGGTGCTCAAAGGCATTCGGGAGAATGAGCCGCGCGCGACCTCCCTGGGCTATCGCACCGACGACTACAAGCTGATTGCCTTCGTGCTGTCTTGCACGATCGCGGGCGTTGCCGGCGGTACCAAAGCGCTGGTGTTCGGCATCGCGACGCTGACCGACGTGCACAACTCCACCTCCGGCGAAGTGGTGCTGACCACCCTGCTGGGCGGGCTCGGCACGGTGTTCGGGCCGGTGATGGGGGCCGTCGTGGTGACCTCGATGGAGAATTACTTGGCCCAGTTCGGCGCCTGGGTGACGGTGACGCAGGGCGCGATCTTCGTGGTGTGCGTGCTGGCGTTCCGGCGCGGGATCGTTGGGGAAATCGGCAATTTCCTGAAGCTGAAGCTGTAGGGGCGGCGGCGCGGGCGGATGATCCCCGGTCGCCTCGCGTATATCGACGCGTTGCGAGGGCTCGCGGTCACCGGGGTGATCGCGTCCCACGTCAAGAACCTCGTCCCCGACATGCATTGGCGCCTATTCAAGCTCCTCGAACTGGGGGCGCACGGCGTGCAACTTTTCTTCGTTGCCAGCGCGCTGACCTTGATGCTGTCCTGGCACGCCCGAAACGATGGTGCCTGCCCCTTCTACCTGCGTCGGCTGTTTCGTATCGCGCCAATGTTCTGGCTTGCCACGGCACTATACGGTGGGCTGAACGCGGCCGGCCTGTGGCCGGACGGCGGCAGCGATCCAATCAGCGTGGTGGCGACGCTGTTTTTCGTGCACGGCTGGTCGCAGGACACCATCAACCTCGTGGTACCAGGGGGCTGGACCATCGGTGTGGAGATGACGTTCTACGCGGTCTTCCCGCTGATCGCGATCTGGGTCACCACCCTCCGGCGTGCTATATTGTTTACGATCGCCGCTGCGATTTTGGCAGTGCTGGCGAACACCCTCGCCTTTCGCCTAGTGGCGACCGCCGAGCCCGTCAAGCTCGGGTTTTTCGTTTACTATTGGTTTCCAAACTCGTTGCAGGCGTTTGCTCTGGGTTGCCTGACGTACCACCTGCTGCACTTCGCCCCGACCAAAACGCCGGCCACCCTCGCGATGCTTGCGGGTGTCGGCTTCCTCGCTCTTTATTGCGCCTGGTGGGGGGTAGCTTGGTATCCAAGCTTAGATCAGCCGATATCCAGAGCGTTATTGACATCAATCGCAAGCCTGCTGCTGGCATTGTCGCTCGCTGGAACCGGCATGCCCTGGCTGGTGAACCGGGTGACCTGCTACGTGGGGCGAGTGAGCTTTAGCGCCTATCTGGTGCACTTCCTGATCGTGGTTCCGATCGGTCGGTATGCAGGGCCTGTGCATGCATCGTCCGCTGTATCGCTGGCGTTGTTCGCGATCCTGATGGTGGGCGTTATGACCGTGACCGTCTTGCTGTCAGCCGTCACCTACCGGTTCATTGAACGCCCGTGCATCCAGGCCGGGAACCGGTTTATCCAGGGCCGGTGGCCAGCCATCCGATAAGGCGCCCACGCAGGGCAATCGCATCTCAAAACTGAGCCAGGCGCTTGACGAGAAAGTTATCGTCGCGTGCGGCCCGCCTCATCTTTTTGGGTAGGTACCCTTTGAACGGTCGGCTCGCAGGACATTCAGTGCCATTTGGCGCAGTACCGCGAGATTCTCCGGCCCATTGCCGAGCCCGTTGCACGGGGCGTCCTCGTTCATAGTCAGGTCGAGACACCAGTGCGGTTGGTTTTCGACGCCCCAATGCGCTCGCGCGATCTGGGCGAACCGTTCCGGCGACAGCGGGGCGCTCAACGGATAGTAGGTTGTCTCGCACGAGGTTTTCCCCGCCATTTCGCGCACCCGCCGCATTTTGCCGATCGCTTGCAGGCCGACCGTGTCCCCAGG
>JANXTL010000070.1 GCA_025352375.1 Acetobacteraceae bacterium
CGTCCGGCGCATCGGCCCAGGCGGAGCGCAATTCCTCGATCTTCGGGCTGTCGGTCCAGCCGAACCACGCTTTCTGCCCGGTGGTGCGAAGGAAGTGCAGCAACGGGGTCTGCATATCCAGGCCGTTGGCGGTGGTGAAGATGGTGCTCCAGCCGCCTTTGTCGATGGGCTGCTTGCTCTCGCGCCGCACGATAGCCGTGCCCCAGTCCATCGCCTGGCTGTCCACGGTCATGCCCACCGACTGCATCATCGCCACACCGACATCGGTCATCGCCTTGCGGTAATAGGGCTCGCCGGGAGCCAGCATCACCACTTTCTCGCCGCTGTAGCCCGCGTCCTTCAGCGCGGCCCGCACCTTTGCCAGATCGCGCGGGCCGTTCAGCACCTCCATCCCCGCGTCGGAGGCCATGTCGGTCCCCGGCGTGAAAATGCCGACGCCAGCCCGCCACATGGTCGGGTCCAACCCCGCCACCGCGGTCATGAATTCCTTCTGGTCGATCGCCCCAAGCAGCGCCCGCCTTATCGCGGCCTTGTCGAACGGCGGCTGCAAATTGTTGGTTTTCATGAACCCCAACGTGCCGTTACGGTCCTTTATTTCGACGCGGATTCTGCCGGATTTGCGCAGCACCGGCAGCAAATCGGGGGTGGGCAACTCCCACCAGTCCATTTCTCCAGCGCGCATGGCACTGGCCGAGGTCCCGTCGTCGGGGCTGGTCAGCCACTCCACCCGATCGAAGTGGACGATCTTGCCGCCCGACGTCCAACCGGTATTCGGCTCCGCCCGCGGCACGTATTTCTCATTCTTCACGTAGACCGCCCGAGCGCCGGAGACCCATTCGTCGGCCTTGAAGCGGAACGGGCCGCTGCCGGTCATCTCCGTCACCGCCTTGAACGGGTCGGAGCGGGCCAGACGCTCCGGCATCATCGCGCACATCGGGGTGGAAATTTTACCGAGCGCGTAAGGCAGGATCCCCGTCTTGTGCTTGAGGCGGAACTGCAACGTCCGGTCGTCGATCGCGGAAAGTTCGTCGGTGCGCGCCATCAGCAGGCTGCCGATGCCGTCCCGTGCCGCCCAGCGTACGATCGAGGCGACGCAATCTTTCGCCGTCACCCGCTCCCCATCGTGCCAGAACTGGCCTTCGCGCAGACGGAGCTTCCAGCGCTTGCCGTCGTCCTCGGTTTCTACCCGGTCCAGCATTTGCGGCTGCATCTTGTAGCTGCTGTCCATGCCGAACAGGGTGTCGAACACCATGTAGCCGTGGTTGCGGGCCGTGTAGACGGTGGTGACGATGGGATCGACGATCGTCAGGTCGGATTGAGGGATGAACTTCAACGGCGCAACGGCGGCGCCCTTGCCGATACGGGGCGCTGCGAGGACGGCCGCGAGGGCGCCCGTGAAAGTGCGGCGGCGGATCATGGTACTGTTCCTCGGCTTTTTTATCGCTGCTCGCGGATACGCCGGCGGGTGCGTCCTGTCCATGCGCCGCTCAATGACCCCAGGCCGGAAACACCCAGGCCGGAAACACCCAGGCCGGAAACACAAGATACAATTCCGGTGGGCACGCATTCTGCGTGACGCTTGGCGCCAGGCTGAATTTGTAATGCGCGCCCGCCAAAGCTGCCCGGATCGGGGCATAGTCGCCGGGCGCGGACCCGACGGCGCCGGTCTTCAGCCGCAAGGGGATCGTCTTCCCGTTGTCGAGCGTGATGGTCAGTCCACCCTCAAGCCCAGTTTTCGTGATGGCGCATCGCGCCTCCACCGCTTTGACGTCGCCCCAGGTCGTTGTGCGCGGCGTCGCGGTAATACCGGCGCGAACCACGATCCCGTCGGGTTCCACGTAGTAATATGACTGCCAATAATTGATCCACACCGCGGCGATGACCAGCAGGCTGTAGAGCATGGTCGTGCTACAGTAGTAGTCGTTCTTCGCGATCGTCCGCAGCAGGGCGAACGCCGGGGACAGTTTCCGTTCGCCGATGCGGGTGCTGGTCCGTATTACCAGTATCGCGACGCACAACACGATCAGAAAAACGCCCACCTGAAGCGATGCGACCGACCCCAGCGTTCCGGATTTCCACGCGCTGGGCGGGCAGAAAAACGCTTCCAGCGCGGTGGCCGAGGTCAGATAAGCCGCGACGGCGAAAGGCGCCAACAGGGCGAAAGCGACGGCGGGTACAGGGGAGCGGGCGGGGGTTACCCTGGCATATCGACCGGCCGTCCCGGATTCAGGTTCCCTCATCACCGATCCCTATTAGGGTGCACAGCCGGTCGCTCGATACCGTTTTTCCGAACGAAAACAGACTCTGGGCCCCTTTGATGACAGCACCGGAGCCGGTTTGCAACGCACTTGCGGAGTCGCGGTTTCACTCAGGCGGGCCAGCCCCGTTGCTGGAATGCCCCGTCCCAGAACAGCCACTCGTACTGGCAGCACCGGACGAACGCCGTCATCATTTTTGCTCGGACTGCCGGCGATGCGCCCTCGGCCGCGGTATCTGTCACGCCGATGACCGCGCGGACCGCATTACCGAAACCCTCATCGGCGTAAGTGTCGATCCAGGCCCGATATGGGTTGTCCGGTGCGGCGACGCGGGCGATCGCATTGCCGACATCCCAATAGAGCCAGAAGCAGGGCAGCAACGCGGCCACCAGAACTTCCCACGGTTCGTGATAGGCGGTGGCGAGCAGGAAGCTTGTGTAGCCCAGACAGTCCGGGGATGGCCCGACCCGGGCGAGGTCGGATGGGTCGATACCGAAATCGGCCAAATAGCGTTCATGCAGGATCTGCTCCACCGCGACGGCTTCCAGCGCGGATTCCGCGAAGGACCGGAGCGTGGCGGCATCGGGGCCGCGCGCCGCGGCCAATGCCAGCACCCGAGCATACTCGCCCAGATAGAGTGCGTCCTGGATAATATACCCCTGGAACCGTTCCCGGCTCAGCGTGCCCGCCGCCAACTCGGTGTTGAACGGCAACGCGTGGATGGCCGACCGCAACGGGGCGGTTTGCTGCCAGGCCTGTTCGGAAAACGATGCCATGGTCAGGTCCCCAGGCTTTTGGTCGCCATCTCGAACGTGTTCTTGCTCAGCCCCGGCAACGCCACGATCCGCGCCAGCTCGGCCTGCATCGGCGCCTGACGGCCAGCCCCGAACCGCCGCCATTGCCCGAGGGAGGACACCATGCGCGCCGCGATCTGCGGATTATCGGGGTCGAGGCGGATGATGGTGTCGGCGAGGAACCGGTAACCGGCGCCGTCGGCGGCGTGGAAGCGCACCTGGTTGAACGTGAAGCTGCTGACGAGGGCGCGCACCCGGTTGGGGTTGCGCAGGTCGAAGTCGGGATGGGACGATAGCGCTCGCACCGCCTCCATGGTGTTCGGCAGTGGCGACATCGCCTGGATGCTGAACCACTTATCCAGCACCAACGCGTCGTCGTGCCATTTCGCGTGGAACGATGCCAAGGCGGCGTCGCGTTCCGGGCAGTCTATTCCGGACAGAACCGACAATGCCGCCAGCACGTCGGTCATGTTGCCACCTGTTCCGACCTGCGCTTTTGCCAGCGTCGGGTCGCCGAACGCCGACAGATAGGCCAGGCAAGTATTCCGCAACGACCGCCGTCCGACAGCCGCACCGTCGGTGGTATACGGGCCGGTGTCGGTCAGGCGTTCATATTGCGCGGCCAGCTTTTCCTGAAGCCCCGCCGCGATGGCCTTGCGGGTGAGGTCGCGTGCCGCATGGATGGCATCCGGATCGACAACTGCCATTTGGTCGGCCAGGAAAGCCTCACCCGGAAGCGTGAGCGCTTCGGCGACGAAGGCGGGGTCCGCCCCGTCCAAATTTGCCTCCATCGCCTGGACCAGCGCCGGCTCCACGACGGGCGTTTCGCCGCGCTGGATGGCAGCGATCGTGTCGAGCAGCAGGCCGGTCGCATATTGCTGCCCTGCCTCCCAACGCGCGAAGGCGTCGGTGTCGTGCGCGGCGAGGAATTGCAGGCGCTCCCGGGACACGCCCGACAGCTTCACCGGAGCGGAGAAACCGCGCAGCAGCGACGGCACCGGCGGGCTTGCGACATCGACGAAGGTGAATGTGCTTTCGGTCTTGGTGGCCAACAGCACCCGGGTGCCAGGGATCGGGTCGGCCTCGCCCTCCAACTGCGTCGCCAATTCCTGGCCGTTGCCGTCCAGCAGGCCCATGGCGATGGGGATGACCACCGGCTGCTTGTCCGGCTGGCCGGGGGTGGGCGGGGTGCGCTGCGTTACCGTCAGGGAATACCGGCGGGAGGCAGGGTCGTAGGTGTCGGAAACGGAAATTTCCGGCGTCCCGGCCTGATGGTACCACAGCTTGAACCCGGTCAGGTCGACACCGGATGCATCCGCCATGGCGGCAACGAAGTCGTCGATCGTGACCGCGTGGTTGTCGTGCCGCTGAAAGTAAAGGTCCATGCCGCGACGGAACGCGGTACGCCCGACGATCGTGGCCATCATGCGGATGACCTCGGCGCCCTTGTTGTAGACCGTCGGCGTGTAGAAATTGTCGATGGCGAGATAGCTGGCCGGTTGCACGGGATGTGCCAATGGCCCCCCATCCTCCCGGAACTGCACATGCCGCAGCACCTTCACATCCCCGATCCGCTTCACCGCTCGGCTGCCCCGATCGGCGGAGAACTCCTGGTCGCGGTAGACCGTCAGGCCTTCCTTCAGCGAAAGCTGGAACCAGTCGCGGCAGGTCACCCGGTTGCCGGTCCAATTATGAAAATATTCGTGGGCGATCACGGACTCGATGCCCTGGTAGTCGGTGTCGGTGGCGGTATCGGGCCGCGCCAGCACGTACTTGGTGTTGAAGACGTTGAGGCCCTTGTTCTCCATCGCGCCCATATTGAAGTCGGACACGGCGGCGATGTTGAACACGTCCAGATCGTATTCCAGGCCGAATACGTCCTCATCCCAGGTCATCGACGTTTTCAGGGACTGCATCGCATGGGCGCAACGGTCCTCGTCGCCGCGCCGAACATAGACGCCGAGGTCTACATGGCGGCCGGATTTGGTCGTGAAAGAATCCTTCACCGCGACCAGATCGCCGGCCACCAGCGCGAACAAATAGCTGGGCTTCGGATGCGGGTCGGTCCAGACGACGCGATGGCGCCCGTCGTCCACATCGCCCACTGGGCCGGGGTTGCCATTCGAAAGCATGATAGGAATGGTTGCCTTTTGACCGACAATGGTGGTGGTAAAGCGGGCCATCGCGTCGGGTCGGTCCGGGAAGTAGGAGATACGGCGGAAACCCTCGGCCTCGCACTGGGTGAAATAGCTGCCGTTCGACAAATAGAGGCCGCTGAGTTCGGTGTTACCCTTGGGATCGATGCGCACCTCGATATCGAGCACGCAAGACGATGGCATTCCCAGGATGGTCATCCCATGCGGGTCCACGCGGTATTGGTCTGGCGTCAACGCCACCCCGTCCCGCGCGACCGACAGCAGGGTGAGCGCTTCCCCGTTCAAGAACATCGCATCGCTGGCGCCGGCCCGCCGCACCGCAAGACGGGAACGGACGATGGTTGCCGTTTCGTGCAGTTCGAACGCCAGATCGGCCGTGTCCACCAGGAACGGCAGCGGCAGGTAGTCGGCGAGCAAGACAGGCTGGGGGGCGGCATCGTTGGGCATCGTCGTTTTCTCCGTCGGGCGGGATGAGGCGTTTTTCGCACGAACCGCGCGCCAATGCGACGGATCAACGGTTGTGCCGGTACAGCGCCTCCGCCGCTTCCGGCCCCGCCAGAATTTCTACCAGGCGCATATGCCGCACCGGTGTCAGCACGCCCGAAGCCGCCGCGGATGCGGCGACCGCCGCCGCCCGATCCAGCAGGGCGTCGTAGATTTTGGCGCCGCCGACCTTGCGAGCGGCGGTCTCCAGCGTTCGCAGCTCGCGGGCCCTGGTCTCGATCCCGCTTTGATGCGCCGCCGTCAGCGGTTCCCCCGCTGCCACGAGCGGGTTCACGAACCCGTCGGTCAGGCCGTTGCCAAACCGGGTTCGGCACGCTCTATCCAACTTAAGGCGGATGGATTTTAAGCGCGGGCGGTGCCGAGCGGCGTCGGGCTCGCTGTCGATGTCGCGGAGGAGGTCGGCGACACGCTGCACCTCCTGCCCGGCCTCGCGCAACGGCGCATCGAGGATTTCGCAGCCAAAGCCTTGGGTATCTTCCATCTGGGACAGTATGCCATCCAAGCCCCGGTCCATGGCCTGGCGTAGCAGCGCGCTGTAGGCGGTACCGCGATTGGACGCGATCAGACGCTGCAACTGCGGCGCGGCGTGGGGCAGGCGGGTCAGCAGGATGGCGACGACCATGCCGAAGCCCTCGGGCGATTCCGCGGCGAGGCCGGCCAGGATCGCCCGGAAACTGTTGTCGTTCGGTGCGAGCGTGCCGATAGCGCCATCGCGAACGATGTCCCGCACCGCGATGGCGCGTTGCAATACCGATGCGATCGCTCTGGCCAACGGCGGGAACACGGTTGGCGGCAGGCCGGTCGCATCCCAGTCGGCAGCGGCGGACGCAGTGGCAAGGACGGTGGCCGCTCGCGCCCACAGCCACGTGCCGGCTTTGGCGATGGCGGGTTCGTCCTTGGTATCGCGGCCGGCAATCAGGCCTTCGATGGCGGTGGCCTCCTGTCCCAGTGCCGCACGGATTGTCTGTGCGATGGGGATCAGGACCCCACGCGGCACTGTCGCATCGCCCGGTCGCCACTCTCGTGCCGGCACGATGACTGGATCGAGCGGTAAAAACAGCAAACGAGCGAACCGCAGCGGCCGGGGCGGGCGCAGCAAAGCGAGGCGGGGGCGCAACGGATCGAGGATTGCCTGGGCCGCATCCGGCATCGGATGTCGGTCCATCAAGGCGACGATCCGACGCAGTTTGTCGTCATCGGTCCCCGACATTTCGTGCCGAAGATCGCGCAAAGCAGGAGGATTCAGCATGCGGCGGCCCTGATGCGTTCATTACGGGCTATCAGATCGAAAACTATCGCACCGGTGCGCCAGTCTTCGTTCAGCGGGATGGTTTTGCGCAGGCGGGACGCGGCATCGGTATCCACCACGATCTCGGACCATTCCCGAGCCTCCTGGGGCATGACGGGGACGAGTTGGGCAATTTCGATCAAAGCGGCGCGCTTCGTGGCATCGTCCTGGGTGCAGTTCCAAATCAGGCAGATGTGCTCCCACCCGTCCAGCAACCATTCCGGCTGTGCGGCGAGCCGTTCGATGCCGAACGTGTCTGCCGCCCAGCGTTGGAGCAGCTCTGTGAGGTTTTTCGTCAGGGCCCGCGTTTGGGCGATCGTGTCGCTGGCCAATGTCGACGTATGCCCGGCGGCGGTGGTGATCATTTCGACATACGCGGCCTGATCCGCCTCTTTTTGCGCGCGGCTCCACGCGCCGAGGCTGGTGCAGGTGTCGCGGAGCATATTGAGCACCCGGGGGACCCGGCTGGGGGCGGGCTGGGCGTCGATCCCGATCGTCGCCATAACGTCGCCGAGGGACTCCAGTGCCGTCGCGACCCAATCCGCCGACCGGCCGATATGTGGGGCAATCTTGGCAACGGTCAGGCGCGCGCGCGTTTCCATGTCGGGCTGGCCCGGCGGTGCCTCCTTGAACAGACCGATCTGATCGACCAACGCCATCAGCAGCAGGAAATTCGTCACCGTGCGGTCGTGCTTGTCCGCGTCGGCAGCGACCTGCGCGGCCTGCATGGCTTCGTCGCCGGCCAACCCTTCGGCCGCGACTTCGCGCGCGATGCGCCGAATGGTACTGGGCAGGATATGCGCCACATCGCCTATGCGCTCGCTGAGTTGGCGGTCGTGCAAGGTCGGCCGGCAAAGGGCGGGAATGGCGTTCCACCCCATGATGTACACCCCCGGACCACCGGAGGGGTTCGGGATCACCAGTTCCAACCCAGTCCTTCTTCCCGGCCGTGCTCTGGCGCCCCCCAACAGCGGGGTGGTGAAGGGAATGAGCACCCCACGCTCCTGAAAGGTCGAGGGGTGGTAGGCCTGGATCGGCGGCAAACTCAAGTCTGGCATGCCCAGACGATAAGGCCGAGAGGTTAAGGAAACGTTAACGCCGGCGAAAATATTTTCAGGGACGCTTCGCCTCCGCCAGCACTTCCTGGGCGAGGGGCAGCATCGCGTAATCGACCATCGCACCTTGGTAGGAAACAGCGCCAAGGCCGGCCTGTTCCGCCGCTGCGAACACAGCGAGCAGGCCTTCGAAATAGGCGACCTCCTGGGCCGTGGGTTGGTAGACGGCGTTGGCGATCGTCACATGGGTCGGGTGCATGACCGCGACACCCGTGTAGCCGAAGTCCCGGGCCCGGCGGATCAGACGCTCCACGGCCGGCAAATCGTCCTGTGCCGTGCCGAAAATACCGGCAATCGGATACATCGCCCCACCCGCACGGCTGTCCAGCACCAGCTTCGACGCCAGATACGCCTGCTCCAACCCATCCGATGTCGCACGAAACCCAAAAGCTCGGGCGAAATCGCCGGACACCGGGCCGCTCAGCGCGCCGTGGATGCCGCGCACCCTGGTGCTGGCTTTCGCGAGGTCGCGGGCGGCATACATGCCCTCGGCCGTTTCGGGCAGCGGCAGGATGCCGGTGCTGCCATGGGCGACGTTGGCCTTGCCCTCGTAGTAACTCAGCATATCCGCGAGAATCTGGATTTCAGCGGGGGTCGCGACCTTTGGCAGCACGATGGCGGTCAGGCCTTCGGTCACGGCCGCGGCAACCTCGGCTGCGGAGCCGTCGTACAGCGGCTGGATGCGCACGAACGCGCCCACGCCGGCCGCCCGTAGCTCGGCGATTTCGCTTTTGAGATTGTCCATCGCCTGGGGCTTGAACTGCGGCGGGACGGAATCCTCGATATCCAGCACCGCGGCGCCCGGTTTGACACGGATCGCTTTACCCACCCAGTCGCGGCGGTGGGCGGGAACAAACAAGGCGGAGCGGATGGGCCACATGGCGGGAGACCTCGGATCGGAGCAGGCGCACCCAATCATGCCGCCGGAACGGACTGCCCGCAAACCTCAGGGACGGCCAGGCATCGGAGGCATGGCGACGAAATCGGGGCCGATTTGCAGGTTGATGAAGCCACCGGCGCCGCCCGACGGATCGCGTCCGGCACCGAATTGCAGCTTCAACGGCGTGCCGTCGCCGGTTTTGGTTTCGAACCCCATACCGCCGCCGGAAAACAGGAATTTCTGGTCGTGAAGCAAGGCATCCTTGTCGGCGTAGAGATACAAATGAACATCGAGGCTGCTGGAAAAACCGAAGCGCTTGCCAGCCGAAAACGCAGGCGAGGGGATAGCGAAGCCGGAGATCGCGTCGTCCGGCGAGGACGGAATAGCCAGCCCCGAAGGGTCCAGCTTCCCGCCGGCGGCAGGTTGGCGCGTCACGATATTCATCTTGTTGGTGGGGATGTCGGCCCAGGTGCCGATGCCAAATTTGCGGGCCAAACCGTAGATATCGTCCCAGTCGTTCACCCCCAGCGATTTCAGGAAGCCGGGCAGTGCGAGCTGCTGGCTTGTCGGGTTGGCACCCAGGCTGGCAGACCATCCGCCCAGCGTGTTCCTGAGATTGAAGTCGGTGAGGCCCAACCCGTTCGGGAAGAGATTGAAGACCTGCCCCGTCCCGGTCATGACCGACCAACCGGGCATGCTGCTGGTGAAAGCCGGATCGAGTGTGAGCTGCGGTCCTAGCGACCAATGCGGCTGGTAGCCGGTGCCGAACGTGGAAAAGGGTGCGGTTAGTTGGAACTGGGAGCCTGACACGATCCGTCTCCTCCGATTACGCGCCTCACATAACCCGAACGGCAGCGTCGGCGATCGCACGTTTGAGTGATGTGGCACCGGTCGATCGCTGGAAAGGCCGCCCTCTGCCTTCGCTCCCCTGGGCAACCGAACCCACCTGCCCGATGATGTGGCACGTTCAAGCTCAGGGAGTCACGTCATGGGCAATTTGCCCCTCGCAGGCCTCAAAGTCCTCGACCTCACCGCCCATCGTGCCGGACCGACATGCGTACGGCAATTGGCGGACTGGGGCGCGGACGTCATCAAGATCGAACCGCCGGGCGAAGCGAAGGGCGATGTCGTCGGCGGCAACCGCCATGGCTTCGATTTCCAGAACCTGCACCGCAACAAGCGGGGCATGACGCTGAATTTGAAAACCCCCGAGGCGCACGCCATCTTCATGAAATTGGCGGAAACCGCCGACGTGGTCGTGGAGAATTATCGTTCGGATGTAAAATTTCGTTTGAAAGTGGATTACGAGACTATCGCGAAAGTGAACCCCCGGATCGTTTACGGGTCGATTTCCGGCTTTGGACAAAGCGGGCCGGATGCGACGCGCCCTGGCGTCGATCAAATCGCGCAAGGTATGGGCGGGCTGATGTCGATAACCGGCCTGCCGGGTCAGGGGCCGGTGCGCGTAGGCATCCCCATAGCCGATCTGACCTCGGGCATATTTTTGTCGCAGGCCATCCTGCTGGCGCTGATGCAACGGGCGCAGACGGGGAAAGGCCAGTGGGTGCATACATCGCTGCTGGAAGCGCAGATTTTCATGCTGGATTTCCAGGCCTCCCGCTGGCTGATGGCGCATGAGGTGCCGGGTCAGGCCGGCAACGATCATCCGACCGGCATTCCGACCGGCGTATTTCCCACCGCTGACGGGCACATCAATATCGCGGCGTCGGGGCAGGCGCTGTGGGAGCGATTCTGCAAGGCCATCGGATGGGAAGCGGCGCTGTCGAATCCCGATTACGCCAACGGCAATCTGCGGTCGAAGAACCGCAAGGATGTGAACGAACGGATCGGTGCCATCACGCGACTGAAGCCCAGCGCGCATTGGTTGAAGGTCATCAATGAGGCTGGGGTGCCGTGCGGCCCGATCAACGACATCGCCGCCACGTTCGCCGAACCGCAGACGCAACATTTGGGCATTGCCCGCACCGTTCACCATCCGGTTTTGGGCGTTATCAAGGTTGTCGGACAGCCGATCAACATGAGCGACGCCGCGCAACCCGAAGCCCTGGGGCCAACACCGGACCTCGGCCAGCACACGGACGCTATCCTGACCGATTTGGGCTACGCCACACCGGCGATCGCGGACCTGCGTGCGCGCGGCATCATCTGAAGGATCGAATCATGGCTTATCCCACACATTTGCTTCCCACGACTGTCGTCGGCAGCTACCCGCAGCCGGATTGGCTGGTGAACCGCGAAACGCTGCACAATCACGGGGTGCCGCGGACGCATGCGCACGACATGTGGCGGGTTACCGAACCATTCCTGGAGCAGGCCCAGGACGACGGCACGATCCTGGCGATCCGGGATATGGAACGAGCAGGCATCGACATCGTCACGGATGGAGAAATCCGGCGGGAGAGTTATTCCAACCGGTTCGCTCTGGCGCTTGAGGGAATCGATACCGACCGGCCCGGCGAGGTGCGGTCCTCCGGCGGACGCGCGACGCCGGTGCCGCGGGTGGTAAGCCGCATTCGGCGGGTCGCGGCTGTGGAGCGGCGGGACGCGGAATTCCTGCTGCGTAACGCCACGCGGGGGACCAAGATCACCCTTCCGGGCCCATTCACCCTGTCGCAGCAGGTGCAGAACGATTTCTACAAGGACGAGGAAGAGATGGCGATGGACTATGCCATCGCCGTCAATGCCGAACTGCGGGAACTGAAAGCAACCGGGGTGGACGTGGTGCAACTGGACGAACCCTGGGTGCGCACGTCCCCGGAAAAAGCCGCCCGTTACGGGATCAAGGCGATCAATCGGGCGTTGGAGGGAATTGACGGAATAACCGTGGTGCATTTGTGTTTCGGCTACGCGGCGGTGGTGGCGAATAAACCCTCGGGCTACAGCTTTCTGCCGCAATTGGCCGATACGGTGGCGACGCAGATTTCCATCGAGGCGGCGCAGCCGAAGCTCGATCTGGGCGTGCTGCGGGATTTGTCCGGTAAGACAATCATGCTGGGGGTGTTGGACCTTGGGGACAATACCGTGGAGACACCGGATATCGTGGCCGCGCGCATTCGGGCGGGGCTGAAATTCGTGGATGCGGAACGGTTGGTTCCGGCACCGGATTGCGGGATGAAGTATCTGCCAAGGGACGTCGCATTTGGAAAACTAAAGGCAATGGCTGATGGCGCGGCGATCGTGCGGAAAGAATTGGCGGGGTAAGAACCTTTGTGAGCCTTGTGCCTTTGTGGTGAAAAAATACGGTCCGCAATTCAAACGCCGGCGGTGCCCGCAAGACCGCATTTTATCGCCTCAAAGACGCGGAGATCGCAGAGCCGACGGGTAATCGGTGTAGCCTTCCGCTCCACCACCGTAGAACGTCGAACGGTCGTAAGGGCTAAACGGAATGCCAAACCGGAGCCTCGCAATTAAATCCGGGTTCGAAATATAGGCCCGTCCGAAAGCGACCGCGTCCGCCGTGCCATCCGCCAATACCGCATCCGCCTTCGCTCGGTCGAATCCGCCGGCAACAATCAACGGTCCATGCCACAACGGCCGAAACAAAGCAGCCACCGAAGGTGCGTCAGGATCCCCGTCTGTATTGCCGCTGACCCGGGGCTCGATCAGGTGCAGGAACGCCAGTCCCAGCGGATCCAAGGCACGGATCGCGGCGCCGTAGGTCGTTGCAGGATCGCTGTCCCCGCCATCGTTCGCATGCCCGAACGGGGAGAACCGGATGCCAACCCGGTCGGCGCCCCAAATGCTGGTGACGGCGGCCACAACCTCCAGCATGAAGCGCAAACGGTCCCCGCCGTATGCGTCCGTCCGGTGGTTCGCCTTATCGGTGAGGAATTGCTCGATCAGATAGCCGTTGGCCCCATGCAGCTCGATCCCGTCGAAGCCGGCCGCGAGCGCATTGGCGGCGCCGATCCGGAAATCCTCGACGACGCCAGGGATTTCTTTCAGTGTCAAATCGTGCGGCACCGGCGGTTGTTCCGCACCGCCAGGCAATCGAACCGGCAACGATGGCTGCACGGCAGATGGGCAAATCGGCAACCGACCGCCCAGCAAACTCGGGTGGGACCGCCGCCCGGCGTGCCAAAGTTGCAACAAAATCCGTCCGCCCGCGGCATGCACCGCATCCGTTACCAACCGCCAGCCCGCCACCTGCTCGGGGGAATGGCAGCCGGGCGTACCGACATATCCCTTCCCCCGAGGCGAAACCTGCGAAGCCTCAGCAACGATCAACCCCGCCGTCGCCCGTTGGGCATAATGCAGCGCGTTCAAGGCTGTCGGCGCGTCGCCCGCCCCGGCACGCTGACGGGTCAGCGGCGCCATCACGACGCGGTTCGGCAGCGTTAGCGCGCCGAGGCGTAACTCAGTGAACAGCATGGGGCAGGGGACTCCTGAGAATTCCGCGCTTGACGCGCCGGGAGCCAACATGACACGCTGGCGCAAGGCTGAACACGTTCACCGCCGCGAACCGACGCCGCCGTTGCCATAACATGGCGCGGATGGACACGCGCGGCCGGCGGATCGGGGCTTTGTAAAACCCCGTTTTCAGCCAACCGCCTGACCACACCCCCGCCAGCGCACCGCCGGCGGGTTTTTTTGCGCGCGCGGGGCCTGGCACAATCGGAGCCTATGCCATGATTCCCGCGTTGTTGCCCAATTTCGTCAGAGCCGACCTGCCGTTCTCCCACGGGGAGGGCGCCTGGCTATGGACCGAAGACGGCCGAAAATTCCTCGATTTCGGGGCCGGCATCGCCACGAGTTCGATCGGCCACGCCTATCCGCACCTGGTCGCAACCATCGCCAGACAGGCGGCGAAGGTGATTCACGTATCCAACCTCTACCGGATCCCGCAGGCCGAACGGCTCGCGCAACGGCTGGTGGACCGATCGTTCGCCGATAGCGTGTTCTTCTGCAACTCCGGCGCGGAAGCCAATGAGGGCATGATCAAAATGATGCGCAAGACCATGGCCGCGACCGGCCGGGAAGCGCGCACGCGGATCATCTGTTTCGAGGGCGCGTTCCACGGCTGCACCCTCGGCACGTTGGCCGCCGGCAGCAACGCCAACTACCGCAAGGGTTTCGGCCCAGTGCCGGGTGGTTTCGACCACGTGCCGCTGAACAACATGAACGCCGTGCGGGACGCTATTACCCCCGAGACATGCGGCATCGTCGTCGAGCCCATTCAGGGCGACGGTGGGGTCCGCAAGGCCGACATCCGCTTCCTGCAAAAGCTACGCGCCGTCTGCGACGCGTATGGAATCCTGCTCGGCCTGGACGAGGTGCAAACCGGCATGGGCCGCACCGGCAAGCTATTCGCGTATGAATGGGCCGGAATCGAACCGGACGTCATGGCGCTGGCGAAAGGCATCGGCGGCGGGTTTCCCCTCGGCGCCGTGCTGGCCAAAGAAGCCACCGCCAAGCACCTGACACCAGGCACGCACGGAAGCACGTATGGCGGCAACCCGCTGGCCTGCGCCGCGGGCAATGCCGTGCTGGATGTGATAAGCGCACCTGGGTTCCTGGACAGAGTCGGCCGCACGGCGAAGCATCTGCGGAAAGGCCTGGAAAGCGTCGTCCAGCAAAACCCCGCCGTCTTCACCGAAGTCCGTGGCGACGGCCTGCTGCTCGGCCTGCAAAGCATTCCGCCACAGGCAGATATCCAAAACGCCTGCGCGGAGGCAGGCTTGCTGTCGCTCCCGGCCAGCGAGAATGTCCTACGCCTGACGCCGCCGTTGATCGTGACCGAGAAAGAATGCGACCTCGCGATACAGACGATTAACTCCGCTTGCGCACCATGGTCGCGATAACGCCCTGAGGCCGGCCCGAGGCCTGGGCCCGCTCGCGGTCCTGCGTCTCGATGGCGGCGCGACCGTTTTCCTCGCCGTCCAAGCCTTCAAGCACGGACGTCAAAACCTTGCGGTTGGAACTCTGGCTGCCGTCGGTATAGACGATGTCGAACAGCGCGAAGGTGCTTTCGGAGCGGCGCTTCATGCGGGCTCTCCCGTTGGTGCATCGACCTCGGGCAGGGCGTCCGGGTCGGTCTTGCGTTTCTGCGCGGCTTCTTCGCGTTCCCGCAGCTTGGCGTCTTTTTTCGCCTGCTTGTTGCGGTCGCGTTCGGCACGCTGCTGGTTGTAATTCGGTTTGAATGCCATTTAAGCCTCCTGTTCTAACTATGAGCCCAGGACGCCGCCGCGGGAGATCAGGCGGCTTTCGGAAAGCACACGCTCATGCCCGTCCGCCACGTGCTTCACCCGGTACTGCAGTTCACGGTTCTCGCTCGGCATCTGCCGCTGAATTTTGTATTTGCCGTAGGGTACGTTGGTGTCGCCCGCACCGGGCACGAAATCGACCGTCTCGCCGATCGCGAATTTGTATAGGGCCATCGTCTGTCTCCATAGCCGGTGGGCGGCCCAAACGGTATGGGCCGGAATGCTTCTCAAACGGGGGGGCACCGGAAATGCGACGAGGCCGCAAAAGTACGTTCGGCCCAGGCTGAAAACCGCCGCACCCCGGATATGGTCGCGCGCCCGCCGGTTTGCAAGCGGTTTCGCGCCGTCAGTTCCGCGTCGTCTGGTGCCTGGGGCTCAGCCGGGGCGGAATGCAGGCCGCGACGACCAAGGTCAACAGGGAAAAAACCAGCGCCAGGAGATAGACGTTATGCAGCGACGCAGCCATGACATCGGTCAGATGCGAGACTAGGTCTGCCGGCATCGCGGCGCGGCTCGCGGCGTCCATTAATTTATCCACCGCCCTCGGCGCCGACGGGTCCATGCCGATCATCGTGGCATTCAACACTGCCCCGCAGCCGGCCGCGCCCGCCGCCTGGCCCACGAATCGGAGGAACATGTTGGACGATGTCGCGGCCCCCCGTTGCCGCCAGGGTACCGAGGCCTGGATGGCGACGATAAACACCGTGTTGGCAAAGCCCATGCCGATACCCATGACGAAGGATGCGACGGCAGCCCAGATCGGACCATCCGACGGGCTGAGCAACGTCAGCATCAGGCACCCGAATGCCAGAAACGCGGCGCCTATGACCGCGACAAGCCGATAAGACGTTCGCACCATGATGCGCCCGCCAACAATGCTCGCGATCGCCCAGCTGACCGACATCGCGCCCAAGACCAGCCCACCCGCGATGGCCGAATAGCCCATCGCCCCTTGCACGTAAGCGGGTAGAAATGCCGAAACGCCCATCATGGCGGCCCCGGTGCCGCAACTGCCCAGGCTGCCGGTGACGATGATGCGGTTGCGCCACAGTTCCAGCGGCAGCATCGGTTCGCGCACGCGGGTCTCGTGGACCAGCAGCGCGACCAAAGCGACACCGCCGACGATGGAAACGGTCCATAGGACGTCGTGGCCCAGGGTGCCGCCTTGCACCATTGCCAGCATCAGCCCGCCGAATGCGATCAACAGCAGCAGCGAACCCAGCCAGTCCACCTGGTGCTCGCGATGCTGCACGCGCTCCTTGAGAAACAGCGCGATCATAACGATGGCGGCGGCGCCTATTGGCAGGTTCACCCAGAACACCACCCGCCAGCTGACGTGCTGGATCAGGAACGCACCCATCGAGGGACCGATCACGGCCGCGACACCGAACACGCTGGAGATCAAGCCCTGGATCTTCGCCCGTTCGGTCGGGGTATAGATGTCGCCCAGGATGGTGGCCGCGATCGGCTGAATGGCGCCTGCCCCGAACCCCTCGATAGCGCGGAAAAACACCAGCGAAGGCATATCCCAGGCCAGGCCGCACAAGGTGGAGCCGGTCAGGAACAGCCCGGCACCGATGAAAAAGACCGGTTTGCGGCCGTACAAATCCGCCAATCGCCCGTAGATCGGGATACTGACGGCCTGGGTCAGCAGGAAGATGGTGAAAACCCAGCTGAACAAGTTGAAACCGCCCAGCTCGCCCACGATGGTCGGGATCGTGGTGGCGACAATGGTGCTCTCGACCGCCGCCATGAAGGTGGCCATGATGCAGGCAGCGAGCACCAGCGAACGGCCCGGTGTGCCTTCCCGCACCGCAGGCGCTGTGAGCGTTCCGTCGTTCGGCATTGTTTGGGCGTCCTCCTGCCCTTGATTCTGTCATCGCGGCAGGGAGGTGGCAACCGCGCATGACTTCACCCCTGCCATGACTTGGTCTAGTTTCCCGGCAATTCCTATGGAGACACATCCATGTCGCTCACCATCCGCCCGTTGACCCCGAACTTCGTGGGGGAGGTTTCAGGCCTCGATCTGACGCAACCCGTCACCCGTGAACAGGTCGCGGCGATCGAGGCGGGGATGGATCGGTACGCCGTGCTGGTCTTCCACGACCAGCGCTTCACCGATGAGCAGCAGAAGGCGTTCAGCCAGAATTTCGGCCCGCTGGAGCACACCGCCGGCGGCAACGTCACCAAACCGTCGGAGAAGCGGCTGGACCCGTATATGGCCGACGTCTCCAACCTCGGCATCGACCACAAGCCGCTGGCGCGCGATGACCGCAAGCGGATGTTCAACCTTGGCAACCAGCTTTGGCATTCCGACAGTTCGTTCCGAGCGGTGCCGGCGAAATACTCGCTGCTTTCGGGGCGGGTGACGGTGGGAAAGGGGGGCCAGACGCAGTTCTGCGATATGCGCGCCGCCTACGACGCGTTGGACGACGCGACCAAGGCCGAGATCGAGGACCTGATCTGCGAGCACTCCCTGATCTACTCCCGCGGTCTGCTCGGTTTTGACGATCTTACGCCCGAGGAACTGGCGATGTTCAAGCCGGTGAGGCAACGCTTGGTGCGGACGCATCCCGTAACCGGGCGGAAGTCTCTCTATCTGTCGTCTCATGCAGGGACGATCGTTGGCTGGCCGGTGCCGGAGGCGCGCGCGTTTCTGCGCGACCTGACGGAGCATGCGACGCAGCCGCGATTCTTCTACAGCCATTCCTGGCAGCAATACGATTTCACGATGTGGGACAACCGCTCCACGGTGCATCGGGTGACGCGGTTCGACAACAATCGGATCCGGGACATGCGCCGTACCACCGTCGCGGGGGACACCGAGACGGTGGCGCAGCGGGCCGCGTAATTTAGAGCGTGATCGCCTGAGGTTGACTTCAACCTCGGGCGTGAATCACCCTCTCAAACAAAGGCTTAGACCATGATCCAACGCCGAGATCGCATGCAACCTCAAACGATCATGGTCTAGCGGCCGATCGACTTCCGGAACTCGTTCAACACGACGACCCAGCGGTCGATGTTATTGGTCATGGCCTCGGTCGTCGCGCCGTGCTCCATGTCCATGTCCATTTCGACCCAGGGGTCATTTTCGTTGTCCTGATATACGCGGCCGAAGCGCTTGGTGCGGTTCCATTTTGCCGCTTTGTCTGCGTCGAACGCGCCCTTCATGGCGAATCCGGCGGCGAATTGGATGGATTTGCAGCGCGGCTTACCGCCGCACTCGTAGAAATAGACACTGAACTTAGCGCCTTCGAGCGTGCTTTTGACCAGCGGATCGCCGTCCTTATCGGTGGTAATCTCGGTCTGGAACCCTTTCGCCTGCAACGAACGGGCAACTTCCTGCACCGTAATCCCACCGTCGGGGAGCGGGCCGGCCGATGCAACGATCGGCAGCAGCAGGGGCAGCATGAATATCCAAATACGGCGCATTGTGTTTCTCCGAGGGGTTATTGCCTGTAGTTGTAAAGGCGGTTCCATTCCGTTACGTACGCTTCCTGCAGGTTCGTGTACTCGTCCATGTTCGGGTACCAGGGCTTCATGATCTTCAGATCGATTCCCTCCGGCAGCGGCCCGTCTTTTAAAGCCGAAAACCCAGCGGAGTCACGCACGAAGGCCTCCTGTCCCTCTCGCGAGAGGGACCAGTTCAGGAACAAGCGGGCAGCGTTGACGTTCTTGGCCGTCACAGGGATTCCAGCGCCGTACGATGTCAATGGTATCCCCTCCGGCGGCGTATTGCACGCGATTGGTGCGCCCTCCCGGGAACGTGGGATCACAATGTTGGTCTGCTGCGCACCAACCTTCATTTCCCCGCGAATGATCGCGTCCGTCGCCGGCGCGCCGCTCGGGTACAGCGTGGGCTCGTTGGCGGCGAGTGCTTGCCAATAGGCAAGACCGAGCACCTGGCGCTGAAACAGGGTGCGGTTCCAGGGCGGGCCGCCGCTGCCGGCGATGACCTCGGCGATCTGGTGCCCCTTCCATTTCGGGTCAGTCAGGTCCTTCCAGCTGCGCGGGGGATCCTTCACCAATTCGGTGTTGTAGGCGATGCACCAGCCTGACGTGGTGCGCGGCCATAGTTTGTGCGGGTCCGTCACCGCCTCGGGCTTGAAGTCCGCGGCGTTGGGCGGGGCGTATTCCTGGTACAGATCGCCCATGGTCCGCAAATGCCCGCGGTCGGAGTAGTCGATCACATCGGCAACCAGTTTGCCGGCGGCGGCTTCGGTCCGAATGCGGGTGATCATTTGCCCGCCGGGGGCGCGCACCAGCTCCACCTTCACGAAGGGGAACCGCTTGTTGAAAGCGATGATCCACGCCTGCTCGGTCTCGTTGAAATTCACCGAATAAAGGACAATGCGGCCTTCGGCTTTGGCCTTGGCGATCAGTTCGTCCGACCCGTACGGGGTGTCGGCGTTGGCCGGACCGCAAAGCAGGATCGTGGTTAGCGCGGCCAGCAAGCGTTTCATGCGGTCTCCCCGGATTCGTTGCCGCAAAGCTTACCTGGGGTGTGCAGCGGTTGCCAGAACCCGCGCGCCGTTACACCTTTCAGCATCTTGACCGACGGAGGAAACCGAATGACCGACAACCCGCGCTGGAAGCGCCGCCCCGCAGGCTCCACCTGGGGCGATTTCGGACCTGACGATCAGTTGGGGCGCCTCAATCTGGTCACCGCGGAAAAGGTGCTGCAAGGCGTCGCCGAGGTGAAAATCGGGAAAAATTTCTGCCTGTCGCTGCCGCTGGACTACCCGGGCGGCAACGTCATCAACCCCCGCCGGCATCCGCCGGTGCTGACGCCGACGCAGCGCCAGGGCGCGCCCAACATGAATTACCCGTTGCGCTGCGACGATCCGACGGCGCTGGATATTGTGTGCGACGATCAGGTGCTGCTGACGCTGCAATACTCGACCCAATGGGATTCGCTGTCGCATGTCGGGCAGATGTTCGATACCCAGGGCGATGGCATCATGCGGGACGTTTTTTACAATGGATACCGCGCCGGGGTAGACATCGTTGGGCCCGTGACATTCGATGCCAAGGGCAACCAGACCGCCACCAACCAGCAATCCGGTGCGCGGAAACTCGGCATCGAGAACATGGCCGTGGCCTGCGTGCAGGGCCGCGGGGTGATGATCGACCTGGAGGCGCATTTCGGCCGCTCCGGTCACATCGTCGGGTACGAAGACCTGATGATGGTGCTCGACAAGGACAAGGTCGTGGTGGAACCTGGCGACTTCGTCTGCATCCGCACCGGCTTCGCCCATCTGCTGCTGGACATGAACAAGCAGCCCGACCCGAAGGTGTTGTTCTCCACCACCTCCGCCTTCGACGGGCGCGACCAGCGTTTGCTGCAGTGGATCACCGATAGCGGCGCGGTGGCGCTGCTCGCGGACAACTACGCGGTGGAGTGCACGCCGTCCCGCCCGTGCCTCGACGATTTCTGCGCGACCCTCCCGCTGCACGCCCACTGCCTGTTCAAGCTCGGCTGCTACCTGGGGGAGATGTGGTACCACACGGAATTGGCGGACTGGCTGCGTGCCAATGGGCGTAACCGGTTCCTGCTGACCGCCCCGCCGCTGCGGTTGCCGGGCGCGGTAGGCTCCCCGGCCACGCCCGTCGCTACGGTGTAGCGAGGTCCTTCGCTTTCGCCTGCAAGCTGTCGATCAGGGCGGTCGCGCCACCCTGCGACAGCAGCCGGCGAAAATCGGACCGCTGCACCGCCACCCGGCTGACACTGCCATCTGCCAACACGTCTACCACCCTCCAGGCGCCGCCCTGAGCATGCATGACATAATCCAGCTCATGCGCGTCGCCGTCGGCGGCGACAATCTTGGTCATCACGATCTGCTCCCCGCCGGCTACGGTGCGGGTATCGGGCTGTAAGTCGAACCGCTGGCCGGCAAAATTATCGAAGCTGTGTACGTAGGATGCGACGGTGTAGTCCCGAAACGCCACCCGAAGCGCTTGTAGCTTTGCCGGCTCCAACCCAGAAAAACCGGCGCCAACCGAGGCGCGCAGAATTGACTCGAGATCGAACGAACGGTCGACGACCGGAGCGAGCGTGCCGACGCGCGAGGCGAAGGGCGCGGCTTTGCCCTGCTTCATGATCGTCAGCAGTGCCCCAATCAGGGCGCGAACCGGGTCCAAAATCGCGGGATCGGCGGCTGCTCGGGCACCGGCCGGCAATCCTGAAGCAACCAGTGCGGTCAAAAAAATGCGGCGATCGAAAACGCGCATGGTGCGATCCTGTCACAAGTTCGAGGCGGCTTTTATCATAGGCACGATCGGTATCGAGCGTGTTGCATGGGCGCCATGCCGCTGTCACGGGGATGTCATCGTTGGTTCCCCTTCACCCCGGCGGCCAGAATGGCATAAGTAGAGTGTGCGGGACGGGAGACTAGGTTTGTCGATCAAAGACTCTGCGCTGCGGTTGGCAGACACGGCCGCGTCGATGCTGGGCCTGTTGGGTCGTCCCATGGACGCCGAGGCCTTGCTGGCCCGCGCATCCCATGAGACCGGGCTGACCGATTTTGGCGATGACAATTTCCTCGAACCGCTTCGGACATTCCTGGCGTCCTGCTCGTCGGAGGCCTCGTTAGGCCTGATTGGCGAAGCGGCGACCCGGTGGGACGTGACGCGGTTCCTTGTCAATCTGCTGCGCATGCGGGATGCCGAGCGCCGGGATGCGAGCATTGCGCAGGAAGAAATCCAGCAGCCCATCTTCATAACCGGGTTGCCGCGTAGCGGCACGACCTTTCTGCACCGGATGATGATGGCCGACCCGCGCAACCGCGCGCCGCTGGTTTGGCAGACCATCTACCCATACCGGGATTCTGGCCTGCGCCCCGGCGCTCGGGACACGCGCATTGCCCGTGTCGCCCGCAGCCTGCGCATGTTCGAGTATCTGGCGCCCGAGTTTCGCGCTCTGCACCCGCTGGACGCGACCTCGCCGCAGGAGTGCAGCGAAATCAACGCGCACATATTCCGCAGCATGCGTTTCGATTCCAACTACCATGTGCCATCGTACCGCCATTGGTTGGACGCCGATATCGAGCGGCATATGCCGGCCTACCGCTTCCACAAGCGCTTCCTGCAACACTTGCAGCACCAGTCGCCGGCGGTGGGCTCGCAATGGGTGCTGAAGTGCCCGGAGCATATATTCGCGTTGCGGGCGATCAAAGCGGTCTATCCCGACGCCCGCCTGATCTTCGTGCATCGCGACCCGGTGAAAGTGCTGCTTTCGGTCGCCAAGCTGACGGAGGTTCTGCGCCGCCCTTTTTCGAGGCAGGTCGATCGCAAGATCATCGGCCGCGACGAAAGCGCCCGTTGGCTCGATGGTACACGGCGTATGATGGACGTTGGAGACAATGCCGGTTTGGCGCGACCGGTATGCCATGTGCACTACATCGATCTGGTGACCGATCCCGTGAGCACGGTGGACCAGGTATACCGGCACTTCGGAATGGAGCTGGACGAAATATCGGTCGCCGCTATGGGAAGCTATGTCGTGGAACGCCCGAAAGGCGGCTATGGGCCACGCGACTATCGTTTCGAGGACCATGGCCTGAACGCCGCCGAGGAACGGGCTAAATTCCTGCCTTATATGCTACGCTTCGGCATATCCCCGGAAGCGCTGCCGACCCCGCGGGTTGCCGACCAGGCGCAGATGGGCAGCCAATCCGAACGGTCGTTGTCGGGTTAGCGCAACTTTAAACGAAACGCCGGATGATGGTCGGGCTGCGTGGTGACGATACCGACTGGCAGCACCGGGCGGGGGCTTTCCAGCGACAAACTGAATCGTTCGATGAACGCCGCCAGGACAATCGTGGCTTCTGTCAGTGCGAACTGCGCACCGACGCAAATGCGCGGGCCCGCGCCGAACGGCATATAGGAAAACCGCGGCGGTTGGGGCGCGTCCGGCAGAAAGCGGGCGGGGTCGAAGACATCGGGATCGCGCCATAGCGTGCGGTGCCGGTGAAGGATCCAGGGCGCGATCATTATAAGGTCGCGGCGACCGATATCGAGCGTTCCGGCTCGATCCGGCCCTATCGCCTCCCGCACGATCAGATACGCCGCCGGGAACAGGCGCAGCGTTTCGTTCAGAACGGCGCGGGTGCGCGTGTTGGGGTCGTCTGCCAGTTTCTGCTGTTCGTCGGGGTCTTGCGCCAGCAGGGTCAGGGCCCAGAACAGCGACACCGCCGTCGTCTCGTGCCCCGCCAGAATCAGCGTCGCCACTTGATCGCGCAGTTGGTCGGGGCTGAAGCCGGCGCCGGTTTCCGGGTCGCGGGCGGCGCGCAGCAGGTCGAACAGATCGCGTGCCAGGTCCGGCGGTTCGGCGGCGAGGCGGTCGCGCATGATCGCTTCGATCAGCGCCATCCAGCGCTTCTGGAACCGCCGCCGGCCGAAATCGCCCGGTGTTGGGATGGATGGCGGCAGCAGCAGGTCGAGCATGCTGGGGCGGGCATGATGCTCCCCGTATTCTGTCAGCAAGCGGCGCATCTCGCCGCCGTATTGGGCTATTTCGAGGGAGAACATCGACCGGCCCGCGATCTCGAGCGTCAGGTTCTGCATCGTTTCCAGCAGGTTGACCGGCCCGTCAATGCGATCCTTCAAGGCGTTCATGGCTTCGTCGGTGGTCGCGACGATATGGCGGGTCAGCAGCGGCATCATGCGCGGGGCCAACGCCGGGGCCACGGTTCGGCGCTGCAATCTCCACACGTCGCCCTCGGCCAGGAGCAGCCCCTGGCCGGTGATGGGCCGCAGAATACGAACCGACGCTGGGGAGCGGCGGTAGTTCGAGGGGTTATCTACCAGGACGCGGTGAATGGCGTCAGGTTCGTTCAGAACATAATTGACACGGCCCAACAGGCTGCGGCGGATAACGGGAAGATCGTAAACGGCCTCCGGCCAGGCGCTTAACGCGTTGGTCCGAATGGTCCGCAGAAACGGGCGGAGCGCAAGCGGCTCCGATGGGATGAACGGCTTCGGAGGGGTGAACAACGGTACTAATCCGGTATCACGGCGATGGCGTTCATCTCGATCAGATAGTCCGGATGCGTGAAGCCGCTGATGGCAACCATGGTGGAGGCGGGCGGCGGGTCGGGGAAATAGTCCCGCCGTACGCGGTGGATGATGTCGAAGCCGTCCATGTCCTTCACGTAAACATCGACGCGGCAAATATCCGCCATCGTGCCGCCCGCTGCTTCCACGGCCGCCCTCACGTTTTCGCACATTTGCCGCGTCTGGGCTTCGATGTCCCCAACGCCCACGACCGTTCCGTCAGCGCCTTTCGACGTCATGCCGGAGATGAAGACGATCCGGCCGCGCGCCTCGACGGCGTTGGCATGGGAGAAATGGCCGCTGGGTTTGCCGATGCGGGGGGAGACAATTTGCTGACGAGGCATGCTTGTTACTCCGCCGCCTTGAGGCCGGGGCTGAAAGCGGGCAAATCGGCGCGCAGCGTGTTGTCCATCGGCTTCGGCCACCACCGGTGTTCCCAGTCCGCGTTGAATTTGCGCAACGTGGGCATGACCTTGTCGGCGAACAGCTTGGTGTTGTAGCGCGTCAGATCCTTGTTCATGTTGCCAAATTGCATCAACAACATGAGATTGCCTACGTTCAGGTTTTCCGCGAGGTCGACGATCTGCTCGGTGACCTGGCTGGGCGTTCCGATCACGATGTACCCGGCGTCCACAAGGTCTTTCATCTCGGTCGGGCGAGCAACGGTGCGCAAGGCCGCGGCGCTGACCTGGCTGGTCAGACCGGAGCGCTGCGTTGCCTCGGTCGAATAACCGGGCGGCGCGGCGAAGCGGGGATCGAAATGCAGGCACCGGCCGAAGAAATATTCGGCCGCTTCGGTATACATATCCATCGCTTGGTCGCGGCTTTCCGCCACCGCGATGGTCTGGGCAAACGCGGCGCGGTACGGGTTGCGGTCCTTGCCGAGGCGATCCATCTCGCCCCAGAACCCGTCCATCGTCGCTTTGCCGGCCTTGTGGCCGTAGTACGATAAATAGCAGTAGACGTAGTCCATTTCGGCGCACCATTGCCACGTTTCCACCGACCCGCCGCCGGGGATCCAGATCGGGGGATGCGGCTTCTGGATGGGGCGCGGCCAGACGTTCACGTAGCGCTGCTGATTGAAGCGGCCATTGAACGCGAACGTGTCTTGCTCCTGCCAGGCACGCATGATCAGGTCGTGCGCTTCCAGGTACCGTTCGCGCAGTTGCGACGGGTTTTGTCCGTAGGCGAAGCAATCGTCCATCGGCGTGCCGACTGGAAAACCGGCGATCAGCCGCCCACCGGAGATGACATCCAGCATCGCGAACTCCTCCGCGACCCGGGTCGGCGGGTTGTACAGCGCGATCGAATTGCCCATCACGCAGATCGTGGCGTCGGTCGTGCGGCGGGCGAGCGAGGCGGCGATCAGGTTGGGGGAGGGCATCAATCCGTAGCCGTTGGAATGGTGCTCGTTCACGCAAATCGCGTCGTAGCCGCAATCGGCCGCGTATTCGAGCTCATCCATGAAGTCGTTGTACATCAGATGCGCGCGCTTCGGGTCGAACAGCGACGAGTGGATATCCACCCAAACCGAGGGATGCTTCTCCTTAAAGTCCTCCGGCAGTTCGGTGTACGGCATCAGGTGGAACCACATGAGCTTCATGGTCGGGGCCTCCGAGTGTGTTTCTGGCGTTCAATAGACCATTGGCATAGCGTCGCCGCAATCAAAACGGAGGCAACGGACATGGCGGCCCGTACTCAAACACGCTGGTACACAGGAAAGGGCCGATCCTCGCCGGATCGACCCTCCCTGTCGTATGCAGTCTCAGTCGGGCAGCCAGGGCCCCGGTTGGCCGGAGGATCGCCTTTTTGGCCCGATCAGGGCGCCCG
>JANXTL010000118.1 GCA_025352375.1 Acetobacteraceae bacterium
CCCTCTCAAACAAAGGCTTAGACCATGATCCAACGCCGAGATTGCATGCAACCTCAAACGATCATGGTCTAGAGCGTGATCGCCTGAGGTTGACTTCAACCTCGGGCGTGAATCACCCTCTCAAACAAAGGCTTAGACCATGATCCAACGCCGAGATTGCATGCAACCTCAAACGATCATGGTCTAGAGCGTGATCGCCTGAGGTTGACTTCAACCTCGAGCGTGAATCACCCTCTCAAACAAAGGCTTAGACCATGATCGAACGCCGCGATCGCGTGCAACCTCAAACGATCATGGTCTATGCCCGCCGGTGCCTGGCTATTCGGCAATCTTGTTTCGCGATCTGCGTGCATCTGCGTCATCGCCTTTCTTATCTGTGTTGGGAAATACGGCCCCGCCAACGCGTCGGCATTTTCGACATCCGGCCCGACCTCGTTGCACTATCATGCTGGTGGCGGATCGTTCGGGGGTATCGGCATCGATGCCTGGTGGTATAGCCACCGGGACAAAGAAGCTCGATCTCCAATCATAACATTGGAATATCCAATTCATCCGCCATTATCGCCGAGCCCTCAGCGGCCCTCCGCGCAATTCCGCAGTGCCCTCTGCGAGAAACCTTGCTTTTCCACAAACCAGGAAGCTTCACCCAGCAGGCCGAGCCTCACCGATCCAACCAAACATCCTCCATCCGATTGCCATTATAAATGCTGTTGATCATCGGGCTGTAGCCCTTCACATAGGGGTGCCAGCAGGTGCCGGAGCGGTTGTGATATAGCACCGGCCTAGCAACGTCCTCGGCCAGACGGCGTTCGATCTCCCAGACCATTTTCTTGCGCGTTTCCTGATCGGGCTCCATCGACTGCTGGGCGACCAGCTTGTCGATATCGGCGTTGCAGTAGCCATCGTAGTTACTGTCCGACCCGCAAGCGTAATTCTCATAGAACGCCTGGTCGGGATCGTCGATGCCGTTGCCGGTCAGGTTCAGGCCGATGGTATAATCCTTGCGGAACACTTTCGGGTACCAGCCGGTGGTGTCGATCGGTTCCAATTCGGCGTCGATGTAGATCTCCTTCAATTGGTCGATCAGGATCACCGCGGGGTCGCGGTACGGCGCGATGTCGCGGGTCGATACTTTCAGGCTGAGATGCTTATCCGGCCCATAACCGAATTTCCGCATGATCGCCCGAGCCTCGGCGCGGTTTTTGAGGACGTCGGGGTCGTACCCGGGCAGCTTGCGTATCATATCGGGCGGCATACCCCAGATGCCTTCGGGCGGGGCGAGCAGCGCGCCGCCGATGTCGCCCTTTCCCTGCGTCAGCGTGTCGATGAACGCCTGCCGGTCCAGTACCAGCGCCACCGCACGCCGCAGTTCGGGGTTATCGAAGGGGGGCGCGGTGCGGTTGATGATGACGTTACGCTGCACATTCGATGGCACCAGCTTGCAGATGGCCTTGGGGTCCTGACTGGCGATGTCCTTGAGCATCGGCACCTGAAAGAAATAGGGGGAGGTCATGTCGACCGTGCCGGCCAGGAACGTCAGCATGCCCGTCGACTGGTTCTTGATGATCCGCCACTCGATGCCGTCCAGGTAGGGGCGGCCGGGCTTCCAGTAGTCGGGATTGCGCGCGACCCGGATTTGTTCGTTACGCTTGAATTCCACGAACTTGAACGGTCCGGTGCCGATCGGGTTCTGCCGCATCAGTGCCGGCGGCACGTGGCAGGGGTAAACCGGCGAAAACCCGGACGCCAGCAGCGCGAGGAACGCCGGCTGTGGCCGTTTCAGTTTGAACGTGACGCCAAAATCCCCGTTCGTCACGATATCGTCCAGATTGGCGTACCACGTCTTACGGGGATTGACGCGCAGCTTCTCGGCACCCCGCCCGAGCAGCAGGTCCCAGGTGCATTTCACGTCCGCGGCGGTGAAGGGCTTGCCGTCGTGCCATTTCACGCCCGTGCGTAGCTTGAAGCTCAGTTGGGTGCGGCCGGTATCCCAAGACCACTCGGTCGCGAGGTCGGGGACCACCGATTTCAGCCCGCTTTGCGGCACCGCCTGATCGTACATGACCAGGTTGTTGAAGACGCCCATCATCGGCCCTTGGCCGGCGATGGTGGCTTCCTCGTGGATGGACATGCTGGCGGGGCTATCGAAGAAGAAGACCTTGAGAATGCCACCGGCCTTTTGGGCATTGGCCGGCACGACGCAAGCAAACAGCATGGCAGTCGCCCACAGGGCGATGCGACCGACGTTATTCATTCTATAACCTCCCTGTCGCGGAACGGACGCTTTCAGCCTGGCATGCTCTCAGCCTGGCATGCTCTGGCCGCCCCAATGCGGAAGCCTCGCACGACGGCGGCCCCTATTGCACGCAAATACGTGCACTGTTTCCGGTTGCGCCAGCCGCCGCATCCCGCTTACCGTTCCGGCCACCGGCAGGAGGCGGCGATGGGCGCGATGGCGGCGTTGGACCGGCGTCCCACCGTGCACGACTATGCCGAGACGCATTTGTTCATGTCGAACACATGCTTTGTCAGTTATGAGGCCCCCTGATGCCCGCACCCATCGATGCCCTGATCCTGCAATTCCTCGCCTGGGTCGACAGCGAAACCCCCACCCACGCCCAGGTGCTGGACGCCTGGCAAAGTTCCTGCCCGCGGCTGTCGGTGTGGGAAGATGTGCAGATCGCCGGCCTCGTGGCCTTCGACGGCACGCGCGCTCGCCATGTCGTGCTGACCGAGGCGGGGCGTGTTCGGTTGGAGGCAGACGTGACCGTATCGGCAGCTTGACGCCCAATTACCAGGCACCGTATCCCACCGATCCCGCGTTCCGGCTGGCCTTGGGTTCAGGCACGCATTTCGCATGTTGAGCCGCGAACCACGGAGCGCACCATGAACAAAGCCAAAACTGCCCTCGGCCTGAAGATCGTCGCGGCGAAGAAGAAGAACAAATGGACCTGGGAGGACGTCGCCAAGAAGCTGGATCATGCGAAGGTCTGGGTCTGCGCGGCGTGCCTGGGCCAAATGTCGATGACGGCGGAGACAGCGGAAAAAGCCGGCATGCTGTTCGATCTGACCCCGGAAGAGGTCGAACTGCTGCAGGAGGCACCCTATCGCGGCTCCTTGCCCACCGCCGTTCCCACCGACCCGCTGATCTACCGGTTCTACGAACTGGTCTCCGTCTATGGCACCACGTGGAAGGAACTGATCCACGAGGAATTCGGCGACGGCATCATGAGCGCGATCGACTTCGATATGACCATGGAGCGTCAGCCCGACCAGAAAGGCGATCGGGTTAAGATCGGCATGACCGGGAAATTCCTGGCGTATAAGCGGTACT
>JANXTL010000111.1 GCA_025352375.1 Acetobacteraceae bacterium
TACGGTGGCGGAGATGCCGACGAAAGCCCGATTTTTCAGCGTGCAGGCGTGGATGACGGCGTTATGCCCAACGGTCACATCGTCGCCGATATGCGTATCCATGCCGCCGGAGTCGACGTGGATCACCGAACCGTCCTGGATGTTGGTACGGTCGCCGATCCGAATGATCCCCATGTCGCCGCGCACCAAGCAGTGGAACCAGATGCCGGTCTCCGAACCCACCCAGACATCGCCAATCACCGCCGCCGTCGGCGCAATGAAGGCATCCGGGGCGATTTTCGGCACAATGCCCTCGTATTCGAAGATCGGGCCGAAGCCGCCATAGTCGTGCTCAGGCATCCGCCAGTTCCCGAGCACCTACCCCTGTATGGAGGCCCAGCATCAGGCCAATGTTCTGCACAGCAGCGCCGGATGCCCCCTTGCCGAGGTTGTCCAGGCGCGCGACCAAGATGGCCTGACGGTGCTTTTCGTTGGCATGGACCGTGAGTTCCAGACGGTCGGTGTCGTTCAACGCCTCGGGCTCCAGCTTGCCGTCGGCTTGCGGCGCCATGACCTTCACCAGATCGCAGCCGGCATAGCGCGCTTCCAGCACCGCTTGCAGATCGGCGCCGGTCGGCTTGCCGGTCAGGGTGTCGAGGTGCAGCGGGATCGACACCAGCATGCCCTGGCGGAAATGGCCGACCGCCGGCACGAAAATCGGCCGCAGCGTCAGCCCGCCGTAAAGCTGGATTTCGGGGACGTGCTTGTGCTCCAGCGTCAGGCCGTAAAGCTCGAAGGCGGGGCCGCCGGTGTTTTCATGATCGCCGATCATCGCCTTGCCGCCGCCGGAATAACCGGACACGGCGTTGATGGCGATCGGGTAATCGAGGGGCAGAATCCCCGCATCGATCAGCGGGCGCAGCAGCCCGATGCCGCCGGTCGGGTAACAACCGGGATTGGCGACGTTCTGCGCCCGCGCGATGCGATCGGCCTGCCCCGGCAGCATTTCCGCGAACCCATAGACCCAGTTGGGATCGACGCGGTGCGCGGTGCTGGCGTCCAGCACTTTCGGCGCGGCGTTGCCCAGGCTTGCGGCCATGGCAGCGGATTCTTTGGCCGCGTCGTCGGGCAGGCAGAGGACCACGAGGTCGACCTCTGCCATCAGGTCACGCCGAGCGGCTGGGTCGCGGCGTCGTTCGGAAGGCAGGCTGCGCAGGGCGACGTCTGACATTGCCAGCAGCCGCTCGCGTATCCCGAGGCCGGTGGTGCCGGACTCGCCGTCGATAAAGACTTTTGCCAATGCCATCGTGGCTCTCCTACGCAGCGTTACCCATCGTATGCGGTTTCAGGATCGCGTGCAGCACATTATGCACCGGTGTGGGGACACCCAATGCGCGGCCCATGGCGACGACCTTGCCGGACAGCCAGGGCAGCTCGATGCGTCCACCGCGCAGCAGATCGTGTGCCATCGAGGCCATCATCGTGTCGGGGAACGCTTGGGTCGCCTTCACCATGTTGGCAACCGTGTCGTCCGGCAGCGCGATACAATTGGCTTTGCCAACCGCATAAACCTCGGCGAAGGCGGCCGCGAACGTCGCCACGATGTCGGCATCGGCGCGCAACTTGCCGAACGGTAGCCGCGTGGCCGCGGTCATGCCGCTGTTCGTGGCGAGAAGAATAAATTTCATCCAGAGGTCGGTCAGGATATTTTCCGAATGCGTGGCGTCGAAACCCGCGGCTTTGCACGCGGACAAAAAGGCGTCGCCGCGCGCGCTGAGGCCGCCCGCGACCTCCCCGAACACCAGCCGCATGAAGGTGCCGGTCTGTTGCACCACGCCTGGCGCGGCAATGGTCGCGCTGATCTGCGCCACACCGCACATCACGTGCTCCGCGCCGAGGATCGGGATCAGCCGTTCATACGAGTCGATGCCATTTTGCAGCGGAATCACCGCGGTGTTCGGCCCGATCAGGGGACGGATCGCCTCGCCGGCGGTTTCCACGTCCCACAGCTTCACGCAGAAGATCACGAAATCGACTGGCCCGATGGTCGCGGGATCGTCGGTCGCGTGGCAGGGGTGGATGTGCGTTTCCCCGCGCCCGCCCTCGATCTTCAGACCGTTCTGCCGCATCGCCGCCAAATGGGCGCCGCGCGCGACGAACGCCACGTCCGCGCCGGCCTTGGCCAGAGCGGCCCCGAAAGCCCCGCCGACGCCGCCGGCGCCAATAACCGCGATTTTCATGATGGGTCGTACTCCCGGTCTTTGCTTGGAATTAACTCGTAGGGCAGCGCGAAACGCGGCATGGCCTTCAGCCGGTTGGACCACGCCAGCACGTTGGGCCAGCGGTTAATGTCCAGCCCGCCCTCATGCATGAACACCATCCGGCCCCAGCAGCCGATGTCGGCGATGGTGGGAGCGTCGCCGACCAGCCATTCGCGGCCGGCCAGGGATTTATCGACGAAGCCGATCGCGGCCTCGGCCAGCGGGCGGAAATAGTCCATCACCGCCGGGTCCACCTGACGGAAGCGGCTGTAGTGGCGCACCTTGGCGACGTTGGTAATTTGATCCGCTTCCCAATCCAGCCATTCCCGCGCGGTCCAGCGGTCCTGCTCGGTTTTACCCTCGAAAATGCCGGTGGTGCCGGCAAGATAGCTGAGGATCACGTTGGATTGCACGATGGTCAGCCCCCGATGCTCCAACACCGGCACCTTGCCGTAGCGATTGCGCTGGAGGTGCTCGGGTTCGTTCTGCTTGCCGATTTTGAGGTTCACGGTGCGGAAGCTGAACGGCAGGCCGGACAGTGCCAGGAACAGCATCGGCTTGTAGCTCGAGCTTGAGGTGAAGCTGCCGTACAGCGTCAGGCGTTCCATCGTTGGTTTCCTCTTGCGACTCTTCAGATACAAGAAAGGGGGGAAGCGGAAACCGCAACCCCCCTTCCAAGCAGGACAGATTGTGGAATCAGCGCTTGGAGAACTGGAAGCTGCGGCGGGCCTTGGCCTTGCCGTACTTCTTACGTTCGACCGCACGCGAGTCGCGCG
>JANXTL010000122.1 GCA_025352375.1 Acetobacteraceae bacterium
AGGTCGCCGCCAGGTCTTCCAAACCACACCGACACCCCTACCCCCGCGGGGTGGAGCAGCCCGGTAGCTCGTCAGGCTCATAACCTGAAGGTCATAGGTTCAAATCCTATCCCCGCAACCATCTTCAATTGCAATGACAAAACCTCAGCCGAGATACCCGCCGGCTGTTTATGCCAATCCCTCGTACCGATGGCAGGCGATCGTCCTGTCTTCGATCCTTATCAGGGCCGGTGCTTCATGGGAACATCGATCCATTGCAACGGGGCAACGAGGATGGAAGTGGCAGCCGGATGGCGGCCGCAACGGGCTGGGCACCTCCCCCTGGAGGATAACCTCATCCTGCTTCTCATCGGGGTGGGTCGGCAGTGCCGCAGCGAACAAGGCCTTTGTGTATGGGTGCTTCGGATTGTGGGCCAGCGCGTCCGCGTCGCCGCTTTCAACGATCTTTCCTAAATACATCACAACGATCGAATGGCTCATGTGCGCCACGGCCGCAAGGTCGTGCGCAATGAACAGATACGAAACCCCGAGCCGGTCCCGCAGGTCGGTCAACAGATTGAGGATCTGAGCCCGGATCGATACGTCAAGCGCGGAAACCGGTTCGTCCAACACGATCAAACTCGGTGACACCGCCAGCGCTCGGGCTATAGCAATCCGCTGCCGCTGACCGCCCGAGAATTCGTGTGGAAACAAATCCGCCGACCGGCCGGGCAGACCCACGAGATCGAGCAATTCCAATACCCTGGCACGAACCTCCGGCGCGGAACGGTTTTCGTTCGTGGTCAGTGGTTCGGCGATGATCGCGTTGATACGCATTCGTGGATTCAAGGATGCGTAGGGGTCCTGAAACACTGCCTGGACCGATTTGCGGTAGTGTCGCCGTCCCGCGGCATCCATTTCCTTGAGGTCGCGGCCTTCGAATCGCATGGTTCCCGACGTGGGGTTTTCCAGTCCCAATACCAGCTTCGCGGTCGTGGTCTTACCGCAGCCGGACTCGCCGACGACACCCAGGGTTTTCCCCTTCTCTATCTGGAACGATATGCCGTCGACCGCCCGCACCGGGGCACCCGAGGCGCCGAAAATGCCTCTCCGAGCGGGAAAATATTTGCTGACGCCGGTGGCTTCAAGCACGATCATGATAAAGCTCCGACAGACATCGCAACGCTGCCAGCCATTTCGGGCGCCGAACGCCAGCAGCGGGCCGTGTGGCCGGGAGCAGGGGTAAAGACCGGCGGCGCTTCGTTCCGGCAACGTTCGAAGACGGCCGGGCAACGCGACGCGAAGGCGCAACCTGGTGGAAGGTTTGACATATCCGGTGGCTGCCCGTCGATTGCGATCAGTCGCTTCCGCCGGTTCGACATGCGCGGAATGGAGCTGAGTAGCGCCGCGGTGTAGGGGTGTGCCGGTGCATTGAAAACCTGCCGGACGGGGCCGGACTCGACCACGCGTCCAGCGTACATCACGACAAGCTGGTCGCACATTTTGGCGACGATCCCAAGATTGTGGGTGATGAAAATAAGCCCGATGCCGTGTTCCTTTCGCAGCTCGTCCAGCAGATTCAGGTATTGCGCCTGGATCGTCAGATCGAGGCTGGTGGTTGGCTCATCGGCGATCAGCACGCGCGGTTCGCAGGAAATGCCAATGGCGCCCACGATCCGTTGCCGCATGCCGCCGGACATCTCGTGCGGATATTGCGTCACCCTTGTCTCGGCTGCCGGGATGCGCACGGATTTCAGCAACCCGATCGCCTGTTGCCAGGCACTGCGGCGGCTCGCCCCTTCGTGTTGGCGCAGCGTCTCGCCGACCTGGTCGCCGATGGAGAACAGCGGATTCAACGACGCCATGGGGTCCTGCAGGATCATCGCGATCCGTTTTCCCCGAATGTGTTGCATTTCGTTTTCGGATTTTCCGACGAGATCCTCGCCCTCCAGCCGCATAGCGCCGCTGACGATCTGGGCTGCCGGCGGCAGAACCCGCATCAGCGTCAGGGCCAAGGTGCTTTTACCGGAACCGGATTCGCCGACGATGCCAAGCGTTTCGCCCGCCCGCAGGCTGAACGAGACGTCGTCGACGGCGCGCACAATGCGGGTACCGGACGCTGAAACGTAATAGGTCGAGAGGTTCCTGACCTCCAACAACGGCGCCGTTTCCATGTCAGAGCTGACGAAGTTGCGGGTCGAGTTTAACACGGAGCCAATCTCCCAGAAGGTTCGCGGCCAAGACCAGAAGCATGATGCAGGTTCCCGGCATGACCGTGAGCCACCAGTAACCCACCATCAGACCCTGTTTGCCGTCGGACAGCATGACGCCCCAGGCCGGTTTCGGCGGCGGTACCCCAACGCCGAGGAACGACAAGGACGCCTCGGTGATAATGACGATGCCCAGCATCAGGGTTGCTAGTACGATGGAGGAATTGATCACGTTGGGCATGATGTGCCGCCACATGATGGTCCATTTGGAACACCCGGCGACGATCGCCAGCCTCACGAATTCGCGCTCCTTCAGCGACAACACCTCTCCTCTGACGATCCGAGCGTAACGAGTCCAGTAAACCAAGCCCAGGATGATCACGATATTCATTTCGCTCGGCCCCACGACAGCTGCCAGGAAGATGGCGAACGTCAGTGCCGGCAGAGCGAGCCATGCATCGGTAACCCGCATGATGACCTGATCGACCCAGCCGCCCAGGTAACCCGAGACGATTCCCAGCGTGGTGCCAACGGCGCCGGCGAAAATGACGGCGGTGAACCCAACGACAAGGGAAACCCTGGTGCCGAAGATCAAACGAGACAGCACGTCCCGGCCGAGTTGATCGGTGCCGAACAAGTGATTGGTACTGCCGCCGGTCATCCAAAAGGGCGGCTTGAAGCGCGCCGTCAACAGCCCGACTTGCGGGTCGTGCGGTGCCAGGAAATCCGCGAAGATCGCCACCACTACGGCGATTGCCAGGATCGCGGAGGGAATAATCGGGACATCGGTCATGCGCGCGGTCCGCGTGCGCATTGGCAAGGCGGCCGGGATAGTTGTGACGCTCATGGCGGTTATTGCTCCAGCCTGATGCGAGGATCGACCAGCGCATAGACGATGTCGATCAACAGATTGACGACCACGATCATGCTGCCGCCCAGAATGACGACTCCTTGCACGACCGGAAAGTCGCGAAACGTGACACCCTCATACAGAAGGCGCCCGATACCCGGCCAGGCGAAAACGGTTTCCACCACCACGGCGACGTTGATCATTTGAATCAGATTGATGCCGGCGAGGGTCAGTACAGGTATCAACGCGTTCTTGAAGGCGTGCTTGCCGATCACCAGGGCTTCCGGAAGCCCCTTGAGACGGGCGAGTTTGACATATTCCGATCCCAATACTTCCAGCATGGACGATCGGGTCAAACGCATATGCGCCGCGGCGAAGTACCAGCCCAGCGCGAAGGCCGGCATCAGCAGGTGCCAGAACGTGCCGGAACCGGATGACGGCAGCCATTCCAGGTAAACCGAGAAAAACAGGATCAGCAGCAGGCCGACCAAAAACGATGGCAGCGACAGGCCCAGCAGCGCGAACAGCTTGCCGGCGCTGTCCCAGAAGCGGCCGACCCGTATGGCCGCCAGAATGCCGGTGGGAATGCCGAGCACCAGCGAAAAACCCATGGCGACCACGCCAAGCAGCAGGGAGTGGGGCAGGCGCGACTGATAAAGCTCGAGGACCGGTGTCTGATAATAAAACGAATCACCCAGATCGCCGCGGAGCAAGTTGAACATGAACAATCCGTACTGGACCCAAACAGGCCGATCCAAGCCGAATTTGTGCTGAATGGCGGCGACATCCGCGGCGCTCGCGCCCGGTTCGGTCAGCAATGACGCGGGATCTCCGGTCAGGCGAATGAACAGGAAGATCGTCAGCGACAGCAGCAGCAGCGACAGCACGGAATATCCCACGCGTTTCGCGATATAATGTCTCATGGCGCACCCCGTCCGGTCTCGGTCATTCCACTATCCGCCCTTCAACGTCAGATCTTCGTAGGGTGCCGTGTAGACGAACCCCTCGATCGAGCCGATGTGGGGAAAACCCAGCGTCGCCAGGGAGACATGGACCCCAATCGTCAGCGTGTTCGCAGGCGTGGCGGCGAGCGCGCCGGGGAGCCGGAAGCCCAGTATCAGCAGGGTCAGGGCCATCATGACCCACCGGCGCACGCGAATTGTGCGACCGTGCTGTCCGAACGCCCGGAGAGGGCGGATCGGTGGGCACATTTTGGCCTCCCAATGGGTTTTTTGTGGCATCCTATATAGGCTACCTTACGCACAGCGTATGGCAGCACCCGCGGATTGTCATCCAAAACCGTAGCGCCGGATGGGGCTGCCGCTATTTCTCCTTCAGCGTCAGGTCTTCGTAGGGGCCGGTGTAAACGAAACCCTTGATCAGACCGATGCCGGACTCCGCCACGCGCGGCCCCACCGCATTGATGAAACCGAGCTGCCAGAGGGGTACGAACATGTCCTTCTCGTAGATCGTTTGCTGCATCTTGTGCAGGATCGCGGTGCGCTTGCCGACATCCAGTTCGTTCGCTTGCAGCGGGTAAAGGGCGTCGATCTCGGGGTAGCTGCCGTAGACATAGGGGCCGCCCTGCACCACCCAAACCGCCAACCTCGTGGCCGCGTTGCCGAAGGCGGCGCTGCTGCCCTGGATGATGCCTTTCTTGTAGCGCTTGTCGGTGAACCCTTTGTCGAAGGCGGCGCGCTCCAGGGGCCGGAGCTGCGCTTTGATGCCGACAGCGGCCAGGCCGTTGACCGCCGCTTCGCCCAAATTCGCGTATGAGGAGTCACAATGGTAGGATCCGGCATCGAAGCCGCCGGGATATCCGGCCTCCGCCAGCAGCTTCACCGCCTGGGCCGGATCGTAGACCGGTGGTGGGGAGGGCCAGTAGAACGCGAGATGGCGCGGGATGAAATTGCTGGTAACCCGGGATAGGCCGAGGCTCAGCGCGTTGTTGATGGCGACATAGTCCAGCGCCAGCGCCGCCGCCCGCCGTACCTTGGGGTTGGACCAGGGCGATGCGGCATCCCATTGTTCGGGGAAATACATCCAATAGGTGGCGCCGTCGGATGCGACCTTGAGGCTCAGGCCCGGCGTGTGCTGGACCTCGGCCGCCAATTCGCCGCGTATGGAGTATGCGAAATCGAACTCGCCACGCTTGAGCGCAATTAGGCGGGTCGCCTCGTCCGGGACCACCTTCATCACGATCCGCTTGATGCTTGGGCTTTTGCGCCAGTATGGCTCGAACGCTTCCAGGACCAGTTCCAGGCCGGCGTCGTAGGACACGAACTTGTAGGGTCCCGCGCCAACCGGCGCTTTCCGGAAGCCGGCGTCGCCGACCTTCTCGATGTATTTGCGGGGGACGATCCAGTTTGCCCCGGTGGCACCAGTATAAAACAGCAGAAAATCCGGCCAGACCTCCTTTAGTTTAATCACGATCCGGCGCGGATCGGGGGTTTCCAGCGACGCGATACGTTCCCGCAGAAGGGCCGCGGATGTGCCTTTGTACCGCTCATAGGTGAATTTGACGTCATCGGACGTGAGCGGATCGCCATTGTGGAACGTGAGTCCCGGCCGTAGCACGAATGTGTGGGTCAGTCCGTCCGGGGACATCGTGTAGGATTCCGCCAGGCTGAGGCCCGGACTGGCTTCGCGCATCGGCTTCATCATGGCGTCGTGCATGCCGTACATCAGCAGGTACGGCGTGATCAGGCTGTTGGTCTCGCTGGGATCGAACCAGGTCGGGGACAGGGAGATATGAACGGCGATGTTCATCTGGCCTTGCGCGCCGGCGGCGGCATCGCGGGCTCCGCCGGCAATCAGGCTGGATGCGAGCATAGCCAGACCCAGGCGGCGTGTGACCGCCGATGGTGGATTGTTATCCGTCATTGGCATCGCTTGCTCCCACTAAGGCAACGCCGGCAAATAAGTGCGTCAGCACGCCGGCAAAATTGCCGTTCAAAACAAGAGCTTAGGCCCTGTCCGATCCGCATGATCGATTCGATTATCTTTGGACAGGGCCTAAGTGGCCGGGACTGTAGGATAGCGGCCGGGCTGTGTCGAACCCCGGTTCAATTATCAACGGGCGGTCGATTTAAAGCGACAGACGGGCCACCTGCCGCTATAATGACGATAAAAATGGGAGCGTTCCATGGGACGACGTTGGCGCACGGCCGCGGCTATCGGTCTCCTGCTATCGGCACAGCCGGAAACGGGCGTCGCGGCGCCTGCGGGGCAGGTTACGTTCGGTGTGCATGTGTCCATAGCACCGACCTGGTTCGATCCGGCCGAGGCCCCGGGGATCGTCACACCGTATTTATTCTACTATTTGCTGCACGATTCCTTGGTAAAACATTTACCGGAATCCAACGCGGCGCCAGCGCTCGCGGAATCCTGGTCGGCGTCCCCCGATGGTATGGCCTATGAATTTACCTTGCGGCCCGGTTTGCGGTTTCATAACAACGAACCGGTAACGGCGGAGGATGTGCGGTTCTCGTTCGAGCGCTACCGCGGCGTCGCCCACGCCACCATGAAGGATCGAGTCGCCGCCGTGGAAGTAATCGATGCTCGGACCGTACGATTTCGGATGAAGACGCCGTGGCCGGATTTTCTGACCTATTATCTCGAAACCAGCGCCGCCAGCTGGATCGTACCGAAGGACTACGTTCAGAGAACCGGCGAAGATGGCTTCAAGAAAGCACCCATCGGCGCTGGCCCGTACCGGTATGTGTCGTTTACGCCGGGCGTGGAACTGACGGTCGAAGCGTTCGAAACATATTGGCGGAAGGTTCCGTCGGTGAAGCGAATGGTGTTCAAAGTCATTCCCGACGAGACGACGCGGCTGGTTGCGCTGAAGCGAGGCGAGGTGGATATCGCACTGTCGATCCGCGGCGATCTTGCGACGGAGATCGAGCGTACGCCTGGGCTGTCATTGCAACCGACATCCAGCTCTGGGACGTTCTGGGTTTACTTCCCGGACCAATGGGATCCGAAATCGCCCTGGAACGACCGTCGGGTCCGCGAGGCTGTGCGATATGCCATGGACTACGACACCATCAACAAGGTCCTGCTGTTGGGACACGGCCAGATGCACGGAAGTCTGATCCCCGATAATTTTGAATATTATGTTCCGGTTCCCAAGCCTCAGCACGATCCCGCTCGGGCGCGCGCCTTGCTGGCCGCGGCGGGGTACCCCAATGGATTCGATGCCGGATTTTATAACTGCGATGCTTCCTATTCCAATCTGGCGGAGATCGTGCTGAACAATCTCAATGCAGTGGGAATCAAGGCGCGACTGAGACCGTTGGAACGGGTGGCATTCCTAAAGGCTTACACCGACAAAAAGCTGAAAGATCTCGTGCAGGGCGGCAGTGCCGCATTCGGCAATGCGGCGACCCGGTTCGAAGTCTTCGCGGTGAAAGGCGGTGCTTTTGCCTACGGCAGCTACCCGGATATCGACGCACTGTTCGATCGTCAGGCCGGAGAAATGGACCGGGTCAAACGGGGCGCGATTCTGACGAACATGCAAACTCTGCTGGACGAATCCCGCATGTATGCGCCGATCTGGCAGCTCGCATTTCTGAGCGGAGTCGGTCCGCGCGTCGACGTGTCCGGTTTCAACCTGATCAAAGGGTATATCTACGCCGCCCCGTATGAGGATATCACCCTGAAACGGCAATGAGTGCCGCGTACCCTCCGTTCATGGCCGCTTGAGCCGCACATCCTCCAGCGGCGCCGACCAAGGGTAGGGATTGATCAGCATCAGGGCCGGTTCTTCCACGCGGGGTCCGATGCCGCTCGCCCAAATGTAATCGTAGATCGGTGCGAACCTGCGGCGGTCATGCAATGTCTGCTGTATCTGGTGCAGCATCGCCTCCCGCTTCGGGGCGTTCGTCTCGTCGGCCTGCCGACGGTACAGATCGTCCATGTCGGGGAAGCTGCCATAGGCGAAGATCCCGTCGCCGGGCACGGTTTCCGACAGGCGCGACGCGGCGTTGCCGTAAACCGCATTGACGCAGACGCACAGGCCCTTCAGCTTCTTCGTGGCGAGCGCGGCGTAGAATGCGGCGCGCTCCATCGTTCGGATACGCGTTTTGATGCCCACCGCGCCCAGATAGAGGCCGACTGCTTCCCCAGTTGTGAAGTAGGGCGGCCAGGGATACAGGTCGCCGGCGTCGAAACCATTGGGATAGCCGGCCTCCGCGAGCAACTGCTTAGCCCGAACGGGATCGTACGGGTCGGGATCGATCTTCAAGGCGTATTCGAACGCTGCCGGCACAACATTGCCGTTGGGCAGGGACGCGCCCAATGTTTCGGCCTCGCTGATGGCCTTGCGGTCGATCGCCAGGCTGGCGGCCAGGCGGACGCGCTGGTCGGCCCATGGCGATTTAGGATCCCACATATCCAGGAAATCGAGGAAGGTCGACCCAACGCCACCGGAAAAGGCAAGCTTCAGCTTCGGATTGTTCTTCACCGTTTGGGCAAGGGTGCCGTCCAAAAGATAGGCGACGTCCACCTCATCGCGCATGAGCATCGCGAGCCGGGTGGTTGCTTCGGGCACGCTTTTGAATACCAGTCGTTTCACCGACGGCACTTTGCGCCAGTAGCCCTCGAAGGCCTCCATGGTCAGGTCGATGCCCGGCGTGCTGCTGACAAATTTGTAGGGGCCCAGTCCGACGGGGCGGCGCTTGAAGGCGTCCACGCCAACCTTCTCCATATAATTTTTGGGCACGATCCACCCGGCACCGCTGGCGAAGGTGCCGTAGAAGACCATGAAATCGGGCCACGGCTCGTGCAGGACGAACCGTACATGCATGGGATCGACGATCAGGACTTCCTTCACCTTCTGATGCAGCAGCGTCCCTTTTGCGCGCATGAAGCTGAACACGACGTCTTCCGCCGTGAATGGGTCGTCGTTGTGGAATTTCAGGCCCGGACGCAGGGTGAACTCGTAGACGCGCTGGTCTTCGCTGACGGTCCAGGATTGCGCGAGGCTGGCTCCATACCGTTGCCCCGGCATGGGTTTCACCATCGCATCATGCAGTGCATACAGGATCCAGAAAGGCGTCAGGGTACCCACCGGTGACTCGCCGGGATCGAACCACGCGGGCGCGAGGGTCACATACAGCGCCCACCGCATCTCGCCTTCTGGTTTGGTTTGGGCCGACGCCGAGCCGGGGCTGCCCGCTATCAGTGCCCCCATGAGGAACGAGGCAGCGATCGATAGTTTTTGTCGCTTTTTCATTATGGTTACGCCTCCCTGCTTTTGCCCGGACAGTCTGTCCGGGAGCGGCCGCCACGCCTCCGCCACCCGCCGTCCCAGCGAAACTGCTTGTTTTATCGATGGGGTGCAACCGCGATCCAATCGGCGGTCGGTCGCGGCGGGCTGTAGACGGAGTCCAACGCGCCGGCGATCAGCATTTCCGGCAGCGACTGACCCGGCGGCACGGCGTGCACACCATCCGGCAGGGTGTAGACATGATGGGTGATGCGCGGCTCGTCGACCTCGCCAATCCACCGGCAACATGCGTTGGCCAACCAAACGGGAATTGTTTAGGATCGCCGTGTCGGTTCGCTGTAGCCGGTGGGTGACGTTGCCGAACTATCGTGCCTGGCGAGGCGCAGCATCGATCGCCACGCCGTCTGCCCCTCCAGGCCCAAGATGCGAAGGCCGGGGCATACGATAACCAAAGCAGGAGCCATGGGCGCATGACGATTGTCAATCGGACCGACGTGCTTGTGGTCGGTGGCGGGCCTGGCGGCTCAACCATCGCGGCTTTGCTCGCCCAGCGTGGCGAAAAAGTCGTGTTGGTGGAAAAAGACACGCATCCCCGGTTCCACATCGGCGAGTCTCTGCTGCCGATGAACGTTCCGCTGCTTGAGGAACTCGGCGTGAAGGAGGAGATCGACCGGATCGGCATTCCAAAATTCGGGGTCGAGTTTGTCTCACCCTGGCACGACATGACCAGCCGCCTGGATTTCGCCCAAGGCTGGGACAAGAGCCTGTTCTATGCGTATGAAGTGCGGCGATCCGAGTTCGACCACATCCTGCTCAAGAACGCAGCGGCGCGGGGTGCCACCGTGATCGAGGGTTGTCGCATCTCGCAGGTGGAGTTTCCCCCGGAAGGCGGTGTGGCCGCGACGGGCCAGGACAGCGACGGGCAAACCCGGCGATTCGAGGCGAAGTTCCTGGTGGACGCGTCGGGCCGCGACACGCTGCTTGGCGGCCGTCTCGCCATCAAGGAACGCAATCCGAGGCACGCGACGGCGGCGGTGTTCGGTCACTTCACCGGCGCGTGGCGGCGACCCGGAAAAGCGGCGGGCAATATCAGCCTGTTTTGGTTCGATCACGGCTGGTTCTGGTATATTCCGCTGCTGGACGGAACCACCAGCGTCGGCGCCGTCTGTCCGCCCGACTACATCAAGGCGCGCGGGACGGATCTGACCGCATTTTTCAACAGCCTTATCGCGCAATGCCCGCCGCTGAAAGAACGGCTGGCGGATGCGACCATGACCGGGCCGGCGACGGCGACGGGCAATTATTCGTACCGCGCCAAAAACATGACCGGCCCGAACTACATTCTGGTCGGCGATGCCTATGCGTTCATCGACCCGGTCTTCTCGTCCGGCGTCCTGCTGGCCATGAAAAGCGCCTTCCTTGGCGCCGATGCGGTGACCGCCAGCCTGCACGGGTCGCGCGCCCAGGCCGACCGAGCGCTTCTTCGCTTCGAGACGAAGGTGAAAAGCGCGCTCGATCTATTCTCCTGGTATATTTACCGGGTCAACTCTCGCGCCATGCGCGATTTGTTCATGCGGCCCGGCAATCCGTTTCGTATGCGAGAGGCAGTCATGTCGCTACTGGCCGGTGACGTTTACGGGAACTCGCCCATCGGCCTGCGGCTGCTGATGTTCAAGTGTACTTACTATTTAAAAAGCCTTTATCTGCCGCGCGAGCAGAAGGTCGAGTCATGGTCGGCGCCGGGTTCCGGTGTGAGATGAATTTAGCCCGGTCCAGCTATGGCCATGTGGTGCTCATTCCCAGCTACAACACCGGCGCGCGGCTGTTCCAAACCGTGGCAACGATCCGCCGGCTGGAGTACCCGGTCTGGGTGGTCATCGACGGCAGCACGGATGGGACCGGCGAAGAACTTACCCGTATAGCCGAGCATGACCCGGACCTTAGGGTCTTCGTGCTGCCATGCAACCAAGGCAAGGGCGCGGCCATCCTGCACGCGCTGCACCTGGCGTACAGGCAGGGGATCACGCATGTCGTGACCGTGGATGCGGATGGTCAACATTCGGAAAACGATATAGGTACCTTCATTGCCACCTCGCGGGCGCATCCGGCGGCGATGGTACTCGGGATTCCGATATTCGACGAAAGTGCGCCAAAAATTCGCGTCGCCGGCCATCGGATCGCGAATGTTTTCGCCGATCTGGTGACGTTGCGTTCCGGGATCGGCAATTCTTTGTTTGGATTCCGGGTCTATCCGGTCATGCCGCTGCTTGAAGTGTTCAATGAAACACGTTGGATGCGGCGGTTCGATTTCGACTCGGAAGCCGCCATCCGGCTGTCCTGGCGGGGTGTTCCCGCTGTCAACTTGCCGACGTCGGTGCGCTACTTTCGCCGCGAAGACGGCGGCGTGTCGCATTTCAGGTATCTTCGCGACAATATTCTGCTCGGGTTCATGTATGCCCGGCTGTTCGCCGGACTCGCTACCCGTTTGCCAGGTCTACTGGGGCGGCGAACCAGATCGTCCCGCGTCAATAACGACTGCCGCACGCCCCGATAACACGGGCGCGCCGCCGCATGTCAGATTGAACCGGTAGATGCCGCGGGCGGTCTCAGCGGTCAGTAATTCAGCGGTTACAAGCAGGTCGTCTTTTAGCAGGTCGAGCCGCTCGACAGAGCAAACAACATCGCGGACGCTGGCCAAATACCCTGCGGCGGGTCGGCGCCCGTCGCCGATTAGGCCTCCATGCACCGCCATTGCCTGCGCCGCATACTCGACCCCGCAAATCGCGTCCAGACACCCGTCCACCGACAACGGATTGCCGGGCATGCGGTGGCTGGAGGCAAGGCACGCGATCGTTCTGCTGTTCCAGGCGGAGACGGAGTCCAGCAGGCACATAAGGTCGGCGTGCGGGATCAGGGCGGCGATCGACGCCTTATCCATCGGTGAATTCATACCGGTGTCACTGCCAGTACAATCCCATCGAGGTGGATGATGGCGCTGTCCGCTCTGGCGATGGCCGCCAGCAACGGCAGAGCGCGGGCCGCTGGATTCCCCAGACGTAACCGTTCAAGTTCAGCGTCCGCCATTTGGGTCGCGTCGGCGGTGGCATCCGCCATGTCGATCGTCAGTGCCGCGAATGCCCGATCCGTCCGGTGTGGCGTCAAAACCAGCGCCACCCCGACCATCGCTGCCATCGGGCGGATGGCTTGCAACGGTTCGGGATAGGGCACGTCATAGGCAATCAGGGTGACGGGATGGTCGTGCACAGTCGCCTGCACGGCGGCTTCGAGCAATCCTGCCGAGAAACTGGCGTCGTACGCGCTCAGGCTGACACTTGGTACCCGTGAGCCGGTCGCGACCGCCCAGTAGCCGGAGGGCGCGTTGTGGACGGAGTTATGAAACTTCGTCGGCGACACCTCGCGTTGTTCAGTGGCAAGCGTCGCCAGGGTTTCATGCAGCGTGTCCCCGTCGCCGCCGGACGCGGCGAAGACCATGGGCATGTCGATAGCATCGCGTCCGGCCTGCGCCAGAGCCTCGACGCCAGTGGCAATTGCCAGCTTGACGGTCATGCCGGAGCGCCGGCGTTCCGCCGGTGGCAGCAGGGTGACGGGCTGGAGGCGAACCGGCGCGGGTTCGTATGCCGCCGCGCCAGCCAGCACGGCCCGCGCGGCAGGCCAATTTTCCAGGCCCGGCCCGACAAGGCCAATACCCTCGATGAAGACCCGCATTATCGTTGTTTTCCGAAGATCAGGCTGCAATTGCTGCCGCCGAAACCAAAAGAATTGCTCAGAACAGAATCGACGCGCGCCGGCTCGCTCGCGATTTGATAGCGGCTATGGAACGATGGATCCACCGTTTCAGTGTTCGGGCTACCAGGTAACAATCCATGACGAATGGCCAACGCGGATACGATCGCCTCGACAATGCCCGCGGCGCCCAGCGTGTGGCCGGTCTGGCCTTTGGTAGAACTGCACGGTGTGTCCCCGCCAAACACCGTGGACACGGCGATGTCCTCGGCCGCGTCGCCCACGAGCGTGGCTGTCCCGTGGAGGTTGATGTAGTCGATATCCCGGGGCGCGAGGCCCGCAGCTGCCAGTGCCCGCTCCATGGCCAATCGGGCGCCGATGCCCTCGGGGTGGGGGGAGGACATGTGGTAGGCGTCGTTGCTTTCCCCAACACCGAGCAACATGACGGCTTCGCTGTCGGCATGGGCCGACGGCTTTTCCAGCAGCGCAAACCCGGCGGCCTCCCCGATCGAGATACCGTCGCGGGCCGCGTCGAATGGGCGGCAGGGGCCGGGCGCGTTCAGACTGAGCGAATGGAAGCCGTACAGCGTCGTGAGGCACAGCGAATCTGCCCCGCCGACGATGGCTGCGTCGCATAATCCAGCCTCGATCATGCGTGCGGCGCTGCCGAATGTTTTAGCCGTCGATGCGCACGCGCAGGAAACGACGAAGGATGGGCCGGTGATGCCAAGCCGTTCCGACAGATAACGCATCAAGGACGCGATGTTGTGCGTCCTCTCGTAATCGAAGGTTTCCGGCAGCGCGCCGGTGACTGGATCGCGGGCCTGATAGGCGAGTTCGGCATGCAAACTGCCGGACGTACTGGTGCCCAGGAACAGACCGATCCGCCTCGCGCCGTAGCGTGCCACAGCGGCGGCCACGGCATCGGCGAACCCATCCTGGCGAAGCGCCATCTCGGCCAGGCGGTTGTTACGGCAATCGAACGCCGCAAAGGTTTCCGGCAGCCTGAAATCGGCCAGCCCTTCGACCGCCCCGGTGTAGGTCGGCAGCGCAACGGTCTCGAGCGCGCCAGGGCGCAGACCGCTCGTGCCGGCCCGCAGCGATGCGAGCGTCGCCGCCTGCCCGGCGCCGATGCTGGAGACGATCGAGAACTGGCTGACGAGCAATGGCTGCATGATTTTACGATCCCTGGCCGGCAGCGCCGCGCAAGCGTGCGAGCGTTGCGTCCACTGTCACCTTCTCGCGGCCGATGGTGTCGTAGTAAATCCGGTCGAAGGCGGTATGTGCCGGGCTCGAACCCTGTTCGTGAGGCCTGGCGAGGATATTCGCGTACAGCGTTGAAAAATACGTCAGGTTAGATGCGAGATCGGTGTACCGCGGTTCATGAAATATGCGTTCGAACCGCGATTGATAGTGGCCAAAGGTCGGGTCGTCATAGAAAATCAGCCGCAGGTTGGTGTTGTACACCTCGTTCGGCCGCATCGCCGGCCTGGCCTCGGCCAGAGCCCCCGGTTGAGTAAGGAGCCGTCCCTGCTCCAGCAAGGTCGTTCGGGCCGGATCGTCGTCGTACAGCGCGTCCGGATCGGCGATGTCCATATCGTTGGTTCGTCGCATCAGGTTGACAAACTCGTTCTTCGGCACCGGAAAGCCGAATGCCGCCACAAGCAGCGGGCGCTCGGTCGACCACACCGGCCAAAATCCAACCGATGCCAACGCGTTATGCGCAAGGTACGCACAATTATCGCGCAGGACATTCCAATGGAATTCTTCTCGTCCCGATCGATACCGCTCATTCAGTGCGTTGAGATATTGTATCATCGTGCTCATCCGCCCGCGATCCAACGGCACCCGGGCGCAATAGCGGTCCCGAGCAAGGTTGATGCCATAGTCGGTGGCGATGGATACCTCATACATATAGTCGCGTTCGGACATGCCGGCGGGTTTGTCGGCAAGCGTTTTTTGGTGGAAGACAATGCCGTCCAGGATACCCATGGCCTTGGCTTTCTCCTGCGTGCGAGCGTAGCTGGCGCGCGTAACAGCCTCCCCAGGTGCGATGTCGCCGGCATAGAAGAAGTCGCGTCCTTCGGTCGCAACCCAATTGGCATTCCGGTAGTGTTCGTTGACGCTGATGCCGACACCCCGTCCGTCCATATGGTCGGGCGGATCGCTGCAAAGGGTAAGTTCCGGATAGCCGGCCGCCTGCACGCGGCAGACGCCGTTCAGATAGAACACGGCATGCCCGCCCGGCCCCCCGCTATCGAGTTCCACGCCGAAGCCCCTTTTCTTGCCGAACTCCGAGACTGCGCAAAATTCGGCGAAATACGGGTAGACGGCGGTATATGCGCGTTCGTCGATCGTGGTCCGGGGTGCCAGAAAGTCGGTGCTTATGCACCCAGGTAGCGCGATTGCGATCGCCACGGCGCAGGTAAGCCCGCGCAGCCGAGAAAAGAGACCGGAGTCAGGCATGTCCCGTCCGATTGCTGGCACGCGCGTTCCTTTTGTGAGGTGGCTCAAGTCGCGGCACGGGACTTACAGTCCCTCCGATGCGAAGTCCAACCGGTCAGCGGGACGCTGCGCGCGCCTCCCGCTTAGGATAGCGCCGAATACCAGACTGAGGCATGCGCCGACCGCCACCGTCAGGCCGATCCCGTGCAGCACCGGCACGATTGAGAACGACAAGATGCCGAAGCCGATCACCGTACAAAGATCGGCCAGGACGAGGGAGGCGACCATGCGCCGCCCCGCCGGATCGCTGGCATCGTGGGCGTGTCGCTCGAAAAAAAGGCAATAATTGGAACCGACCGCGGCGACCAACAGCAGGCCGAACAGGTTGAAGATCGATAGCCGGCCGGTGGCTGCCAGCAGCAGCGCCGCGGTGCAAAGCACGGCGGCGGCCAATGGCAGCAGCACAGCGAAGGTTCGGCGCGGCGACCGCAGGCTGAGGGTCAACAGCACGACGATCGCCAGGCTGCCCGCGATCGAAAGTGTCAGGGCCTCATGCAGATAGGACCCGAGTAGCCGGTCGGATTCAGCCTTGAGATCGAGGAAGACCAATTTCTCGTCATTGAAACTGGCGACCGCCTTCGCCAATGCCGGACCGTCGGAAACGCCGTGAAGCGGGAGCATCGCCAGCCAGTGGCCTCCGCCGCGCAGCAGCAATGAGTCGAGGCGCAGTGCCAAGCTGGTGCCGTTCAGGTCTTCGCGTTGCAGCAAGGGCTGCTTCCGGGCGGTTTCGACCTCGGCCAGGAACGGTGAGAATATGTCGGGACGGAACGGCGTGTTTTCGACGGCCTCGGCCATGCGCGAGGTCAGCGTTGCCGCGTCCGGCAGCGCTGCCTGGCGCGCACGCTGGGTCGCCATGCTGGGCAACCAGGTTCCAGGCGCCTCGAACCCGGCGATCAGGCCGGACGCGACAAGGGGATCGAGGTGTGCGGCGGCACGCTCGCTTGCCGCCAGCGCCTGCTCGCGGTCGGTGGCCCGCACGACCAGGAGGTACCGGACATCGGGCGCACCGATTTCGCGGCGCAGTTGGTTGTCGAGCGCTTGTTCCGCTGGCGGTAGCGGGCTCATGCTGGATAGCGCGTCGTCCCAGTAGGGGCCGCGATGGAACACAAGTGAAAACGCGGCGGCAACCGCCAATCCCAGCACGACGAAGCGCAGCGCCGCCCCGGGGCGGATCAGCGCCAGCACCGGGGCGGCAAACATGGTCGAGCCGGCAGTCGCGACCGTTTGCGGCAGCAACACCGGCAGAACCCACCGCGTCACGGCTAGCGCGACGATCAGGCCGACGATGGTAAACAGGCCGAGTTGGGCGAAGCCGGTGAAACTCGATAGCAGCATGGCGCTGAAACCGCAGACGGACGTCAGCATGCCCAGCCGCAAGATCGGCCAGATGCGCGGCAGGGTCGCCCCGGGCGCGGCCCCAGGCGCCGTCTGGGTGAACAGATAGATGGCATAGTCCACCGCCTCCCCGATCAAGGTCACGCCAAACCCCAGGGTGATGCCGTGCACGAACCCGAACGCAAGGCCGACACTGGCGATTCCCGCAATCACCCCGCTCAGCACCGGCAGAAACGCGAGCGCGAGCATACGCACGGAGCGATAGGCGAACAGCAGCACCGCAGCGACCAACAGCGTGGCCATTGTCGACAGTCGCTGCACGTCCGCCTTCATCTGCGCTCGGATTGTCACCGCGAACACCGGCGGGCCGGTTTCGATCAGCCTCGCCCCGGTGGCTTCGGGCGCGCGGGCGGCCGCGAAAATGGCGTCGATCCGGTGGAGCGCCTGTTCCTGCGCATCGATGTCGAACCCCGCCGCCATGGTCTGCACCATTAGCAAAACGCGCCTCCCGTCGCCGGTGAACCAGACGCCGTCGCGGACCACCGGGTGGTTCTGCGTGCTGAACGCGCCGATCAAGCGCAACATCTCCCCAGTCGGATCGGCGGGAATGCTGCCCTTGACGAGCATGCCGAGGTCCGAACTGAGCAGTTTGACATCGGCTTCAAGGGCTTTCGCCAGTCCAACCGCCGTAAACCGTTCAGGTGTCACGCCCGGACTGAGCAGATAGCGATAGCGCAACAGCAAGTCGCGATCGCGGCCAAACGCCGCGTCATCGCCGTTGTTGACGATCCCGAACGCGGGATCGGCCCGCAATCCGCTGGCCACCGCCTTGCTTAGTGCGGCCAGCCTGTCGGGCGGTGCGCCCTCGATCGCCAGCAGGATCAGCCGCGAGACGACACCCTCGCGCAGTTGGTCGACCAGGATCTGTTGCGCCGGTTCCGGGGAGCGCGGCAGGAAGGCCGACATGTCGGTGCTGAACGGGGCGCGCGCGATCGCTGCGCAGCCGAGGGTCAGACCCAGGACCCAGAGCAAGACAATGGTCCGGCGCCTCATCGCGGTTCAGGCAGGATCGTCATCTCGGTCCGGTCACCGTCGTGCTCCTGGGTCTCGATGCCGCGGATCGCGTTGCCCGCCCCCTGGATGCGGATGCTGGTCAAAATCGCGCGCAGCCGGTCGTCGCGCGGTTCCAGCAGGAGCGACCATGCCCGGGCGTCACCCGTCAATGTCGGGCTGTAGTAACGGGTCAACGTCGCCCCGTCACCCGCGAGCGTGGCGCGGGCGCTCTCGATCAACGCGCCTAGCGCGGGATAGTCCGACAGCGACAGATCGCGCGTCTTGCCGTCCGGCTGGACGACCGTCAGCCGGTCGCCCTTGACGGTCATCCGAGACGGAACCGGCGCCAGCGTTTCCTTTTGCAGCTGGTCCGGCGCGACGTAGATCAATGTGCCCGAGGACAGCAGCGGCTGCTTGAGCAACCGGTCGAATTTGCGTTCGGAGAAGCGCGCGGTCGCGGTACGAACCTCCCGCATCCCGGCCATGAGTTGGGGCAATCCCCAGGTCATGAGCCCCGGTGGATCGGCATAGGCGTGGGGCGCAGCGAGCAGGGCCGTGGTCAAAATAAGGCCGCGCAACGTGCGCAAGCTTTGGCGTTTCATCATCGTCACGCCCAGAAATCGTAAAAGTTAAACCAATTATACGGCGTTTGCCGGCAATGATGTTCGAGCCGTGCGACATAGCGCCGCATCGCCTCCTCGATTGTCGTTGCTGTCGATCCATCGGAAATGGTCTCGAAGACAATCTCGTACCGCCGGTCGCCGCGGTATGTGCCAACCATCAGCACAATCGGCCGCCGGAGCAGTGCGGCCATGCGAAATGGTCCGGTGGGAAAGCGCGCAGGGGCGCCAAGGAATGGGAGTCGTTCGGTTCGCTCGCCGTCGAGCGAACGATCGGCCAGAATCCCGACCACGTGGCCTTCGTCGAGCCGGTCTCTGACTGCCAGCATCGATCCAGGCTTACCGAGACCGATAATTTCGATGTTCAGCGCCGGATTGATTGCGTTCAGCACGGCGTTCGTTTTGCGCGCGTTGTCCTGGTACATCACCAGACTAAGCTTGACCTTCGCCGTCAGCCGCCCAACCGCGCGCACCACCTCGAAGCTGCCGAGATGGGCGCCAAACAGGAAGCATCCACCACCCTTGTCGCGGTTGGCGAGGACGACTTCCTCGCCGTGCACGGTAATGTCGAACAGATCGAGACGATCGTTGAGCAGCAGCACGCGATCCAGCACACAGGTCGCGAAACAGCGGTAATGCCGCCAGCGGTCAGCCGCGGTCGGTGCGCGGCCGAGCGCGCGCTCGAGATACACCAGGCCGGCCGCGCGCGATTTTGGCGAGAACAGGAAAAAATAAGCACAGACCGGCAAGAGCAACATTTGCCCGGCGGGCCGTCCGATGCGCAACACGATCCAGGCCATGAGCCGGATCAGCGGCACGAACCCGCGTTCCCGACGGGTCGCCCAGTCCTCCGGCGTGGCGGCCACAGTCATTGGCGCGCTCGTATCTGAAGCGTGCCCGTGGCGACGCGCCGTTCCGGGGTGCCCGTGGAACAAACGAAGCTGACATCGCCGGCTGGCGTTTCCTCCCAGGCAATGGTCAGGCAATCGCCGGGGCGGACAGGATGGAGGAATTTGGCCGCGCGAACGCCGCGACAGACCGCATGGCCACCGGCGGTGATCGCTTGCACCACCTCCCGCAGGATAGCCGCGCCGGGGATGATCGGGTTGCCGGGGAAATGGCCGACAGAAGACGGGTCGTCGGGGGGAAAGCACCGAACGGTGGATTGCGCGGTCATGGTCAGGTCTTGCCCTCGGCGATCAGGCGCAAAACCACTTCGCGCGGCAGCTTTCCCAGCGCGTTGCGCGGCAAAGCAGCGACGAGGTGGAGAGGGCGAGGCAGGAAGGCGGGATCGATCCGCTGGCGCAGCGCGGCCAGTATTTCGTCAACCCGCAGGCCGGGGGCGACCGCGAAGGCCATCAGACGCTCGATGTCCTTATCGTCGTCATCCGCCGCGACGAAGGCGCCGTCGAGAACGCCCTCGATCGTGGTCAAATGGTGGTTCAGGTATGCCAGCGACGTGCGTTTACCGGCGACGTTCACCAGATCGGCGATACGGCCGCGCAGCAGAAACCGTTCAGAGTCATGCAACTCGATGACGTCCGACAGCAGCGTCTCGACCGCGATCGGGATGCCGGAGGCCCAGGTGCCCATCGCATCCTGGCGCAGCGTGATTCCATCCAGGCAGTGCCACGCCTCGGTCAGCGCGGTCCGACGCGCGGCGATCTGTCCGGCCTCGGAGCAGCCGTAGATTTCGTGCAGGGCGACGGCAAACCGAGCCTCGGCGTCTTGCGCCAGTGCGGTGGACAGCGGCGCGGTCGCGGATAGTACGAGATCGGCCGGGGGCAGTTCGCCGGGTTCGGTCAACAGCACCCGAAGGTGCACCGGCGTGGTCACTAGCATAATCGGCCGGGGTGCGGCGGCCAGCTCGGCGACGATGTCGGCGGGGTAGAACGGCCGTCCGGTATGCAGCACCAGCCCGAACTGCAATGCGAGCATAAGCAAGGATTCGAGGCCGAAGCTGTGCTGATGCGGTACGGTGCCGATCAGCGAGGCACCTGGAATCGAGGCGATGTCCAACCGCTGGCCCGCCGCCAGCGCGCTTTCGACCAGCTCACCCCAGGTCCGGCCATGCGGCTGCGGCCGCCCGGTGGAGCCCGACGTAAACAGCACCGCAGCCGACTGGTCGGCGGCGAAGCTCGGCACCCCAAAGGGGACGCGGACCAGCGTCGATGGATACTCGAATACCGTCGGGCCAAAGCCATCGCGGGCCTCATCGGTCAGGCAATACAGATCCGGATAATCCTGCGAGAGCTGGTCCAGCATGCCGGCGGAATCATGCGGCGGCAGCAGATTGATCTGGCGACGGCAGAGTGCCGCAGCAAATCCGACAGCGAAGCGATAGCGGTCGCGGCACAGGTTGACCACATGGCCGCCCGACGGAAGCAGCGCGGCCAGCGCGGCGATGTCGGCCAGGAACGTCTCCACGGCGATCGCACTGCCGCCGCGCCTGGCAAAGGGCGATCCGGGATTTGCAGCTCGAAGCAGGGGATACTCGGTCATCGTGTGCCGCTACCGGTCTTCATGGGCCGGCTCGATTCGCATACCGCGATAAATCCGGACCATGTCGATCAAACGCTCCGGCGGTTGCGCGGGATGACGCCACTGCCGGTACACATATTCGCCGCAGAGCGTGGCTACAAGCAGCGGGAAATTGCAAAAATTGACGAGCAGCGACCACACGTTCAGCGGCGCGAACACCAGCAACAGCAGCGAACTCGCAAGCTGCCCTAAGGAAAACCAGCACCAGAACCAGGTCACGCGACGCGTGTAGCGCAAGAGTTCGGGGGACAGATACCCCCGCGACCGGCGTGCCAGCATGGTCGCGATGGACTCGCGTCTGGGTGCGAGCGACGCGAGGAAGAAGGCCAGAAGGGCCGTATAGGCCATCGCGTGCGGCACCCCAGACGCGACGACGGGCCCGCCGTCGGTGAACCGCCACAGCCATAGGACGAGCAGAAAGACCGCGCCGCATGAGGCTGCGCGGAGGAGACGGCTTTTGACCGGCGACGACGCGACCCAGGTCACGATCAGGGCCTGCACGGCCACCAACACACCGGCCAAGCCCATGCCCCACTGCATTATCAGGGCAAGATGGGCGACCGGCGGAGCTAAAAACAGTGCGGCGACAAGCAATGCCTTGGCGAGGCCCGATGCTCGCGCCGGCACTTACGCCGACCGGCGGCGTTGAATGTCGTCGCTCAAACTGCGCAACGATCGGAAGATCGTGGCGTTGTTTTCGTCGTCCGACCGCAGCTTGACGCCGTAGGCCTGAGAAACCGCCAGCGCGATTTCGAGAATGTCGATCGAGTCCAGACCCAACCCCTCACTGAAAAGGGGCATCTGCGGGTCGATTTCATCGGCCTTGATATCAAGGTTGAGCGTCTTGACGATTAGCTGCGCCAAGTCGGATTCCTGGGGCGTCTGGGTGGTCAAATCCAGCATTATTTGTTCCATCGGGTTGGAGTGGGAATCCAGCGTAGGTTCGCGAACCAGCACTTCGGCGTGGTCCGCTAAACAACAGTTTCTTAATTTTTCCGTTAGGAGACGTCTTACAGGAATTTCGACCCCACCGCCGCGGTTTGGCTGACCATAATCAGAAAAATTTTCCCTGCTTGGTCGAGATCCCCCGGGCGGCACCATAGTCCCCTTGCCTTAAGCCAATAGCTGAGCGCGGTGTCCTGCGTCAACACCAACTCGCTTTGCCGTATCGAAGGCAGCATTGCGCCTCGGGCCGGATTGATTTGTCGGTTTACCTCATGCCGATGTTCTATAGTTTCGGCGAGAATCTGGAAATCCTGGCGTACTGGTGTGGCCCGCCCTGCTGCTGCTAGGGTGCGCATGCGCGGAGGCCGCCGCGTTATTCAATGGTTTCCCTTAGCGAGGAAGGTGCTCTCGATGCCGGCATGGCCGACCCAACAAGGCTTGTTCGAGGCTGGCGACGTCACCCTCCAGTCCGGCGCGATTTTGCGAAAGGCGCGCCTGTCGTGGAAGGCGCATGGCACCCTGTCGCCGGCCCGCGACAACGTTATCGTCTACCCCACGAGCTATGGCGCGCAGCATCCCGACCTTGAGTGGTTGATCGGCCCCGACGGTGTGCTCGACCCCACGCGGTGGTTCATCGTCATCCCCGACATGTTTGCCAACGGGCTGTCGTCATCGCCCGCCGACACTCCGGACTACCCGACCCTGGTAACGGTCCACGATAACGTGACGGTGCAACGGCGTGCGCTGGCTTCCTTGTTCGGCATCGACCGCGTGGCGTGCGTTTATGGCTGGTCGATGGGCGCGTTGCAGGCGTACCATTGGGCGGCGCTCTTCCCCGACGCGGTCGACCGAATCGTCGTGAATTGCGGAGTGGCCCGCACCGCCATCCACAATCGGGTGTTTCTGCGCGGCTTGATGGCCACGCTGGAGGCAGCCCCCGAGCATGTTGGCAATGGCCGGTTCTCCGCTGAGCCTCGGGCGGCGAAAAAGGCGTTTGGCCGTATCTACGCCGGCTGGGCCTTGAGTCAGGATTTCTATCGGGAACAGCGGCATTTGGCGACAGGGCCGACACCGAACCTCGGTGCTCCGGACCTGGAATCGTTCCTCCGCACCGACTGGGAAGATCGGTTCGGCGCCCGCCCGGCTGCCAATCTGCATGCGCAGCTTCGCACCTGGGACGCCGCGGATATTAGTGCGAACAGCCTGTACGACGGGGACCTGCCTGCCGCCCTGGGCGCGATCCGAGCCAGCGTGCTGCTAATGCCGGGGGAGACAGACCTGTATTTCCGGGTCGCCGACAATGAGGCGGAGGTGCCGTTCCTACGCGATGCCGCACTGCGACCGATCCCCAGCATTTGGGGGCACCGGGCAGGTAATCCCGTGCTAAATCCGGAAGACATATTTTTCGTGAAAGACGCGGTTCGGGACTGGCTGGATCGTAGGCGGGTCTAAAAGTTCTCTACCTCGGCCTTCGCCGGTGCGTTGCGCGATGATTCCCGCAACTGGGCTGCCGCCGCGCGTTCCCGCCATCCCGGCCCTTGTGCCGTTGCGCGGACCGATTTCGGTAAAGTTATGCCCTCCAGCAGACGCCAGACATGGGGCATGAGCTGGGCTGCCAACAACGCCGTCAACGCCGCGACTGCCACGGTATTGAGGTCTCCTTGCACACCCGGACGAAAAAAGCGGCCGGTTTCGATCGCTGATGCAAGCAGAATACCCCAACAAAACGCCCAACCGGCGCGATAACCGCGGGCCCAAACCACCAGCCCGATCGGCAAATACATCACGATGTGGGCCGCGATACTCTTCGCGGCATCGGCTTTGGAGACGATGTAAAAGTTGTACAAGGGCAGCAATCCGCGCGGATGAATCGCCTCGATCGCGTCGCCGAGAGTCAGCCACTGACGGGATGCCAGGCCATTAACGATTACTAATAAAACAACATATGGCAGTACTGCCAACAACGACCACCGAAACATAAATCGTCGTAATCGCTCGGCGTCCCGCCGCATCGCCCACCGGATGAAACGAACCCCAATCGCGAGGCCAGCGATACGAATGCCCAACGTCACCAGCGTCGGTGTCCCAGTCAGCAGTAATGCGGTCAACACGAAGACCGCTGCCAGCCACGCCAACCCATGCATCATGGCCGGCGAAAACAACCGGTTGCGTCCACGTGGCGCCAACACCATCAATGCCCCGAACGGTACAATCGCCAAGCCGGCGGCGATCGAGACGATGGCCTGAATAAGGCGCGGCCGGCCCGCCCCGGGCATGGCGAACAGCAGCCCAGGAACCTGATCGAAACGGCTTACCAGATCGTCCAGACTGAGTACGAAATCGAGCGGCATGAGCATGAATACGAACACTCCAGCCGTGTAGACGATCAATATAGTCCGCAATGATTCCCGTGCGCTACCCGCCCGGCGCCAGGCCAGACGCACCAGCCTGGCTTGGCTTCCCACGAAAAGGGCAATACCCAATGTGGCGCCGCTCAGCTGGGCGATCACATAGTTCAAGGTAACGGTCCGTGGCGGGAAATAGACCTGCGCGTATTTCACGCCCAACACGAAAACCGCGCTAAGCAGGAGGGCAACCAGAAACGTGAAAACGCCCGCGCCTTTGCGAAGCGCCAGGGTGGCCGTTAGTAGGAAACCGAAGGGCACGAGCATGCAGAGATTGCCCATCCAGTCGGCGCGCTGGTCGGATCCATTATCTATCCAGGTAAGCGCACGAAACTGAAACTCCCGCCAGGCGGCATCGGGATCGAGCGGTACGTAGTGCATGCCCATCGGTCCGACGACGGTGCTGGAGTAGGCGATCATCGCCGCGAGCAGAAGCAGCCAAGGCAGAAACCTGGCGTTCGGGAAACGGCTTTGGCAGCGATCCGGCATAGGGTTTGTCTCTCTCCCGTCCCCACGTCCTGGGGTCCCGCAGTGTTACGATCTTAGGCGGGCGGTCGAGGGTGCGCCATGGCCGGCGTCTACAT
>JANXTL010000152.1 GCA_025352375.1 Acetobacteraceae bacterium
TGATCGGCCGCAATCTGGCGGCGATTTCGCCGTCGGTCCGGGCTAAGATCGTGCACGACAACGCCGCCAAGCTCTACAACATCCGCTGAAGGACCGATCGATGACCATCCCGTTGCTGGACCACGATCTGGCCGAGGACGAACTCGACTGGATGCGCGACGTCCATGCCGCGTTCGATGCGGCGCGTGCGTCTCAGAAGGACCCAAGAGAGGCACTGCGGGACGTTCTGAGCCGCCCGGAATTCCAACTGGAAACGCCGATCGATCTGACCGGTAACGGCGTCTGGCGCGGCGGCCGCAACAAACACGGCCGCAACGTCGCGGGCGTGTTCCTGCCGCGGGTGGAACTACACCGCCATCCCTACAGCCGCACCGATCAATTCACGATGTACGTGGTGGGGGAGGCCGATGCATTTTCGGTCGACGATAACGGAAAACCGGAGCTGACCCCGGTGACCGGTGGCGCACATTTCCACAATGCGCCGGGTGCGCCGCACGCGTTTCTGCCGAAGGTGGGGAAACCGGTCCCAGCGGATTGGGAGATCGCGTTCATCGCGATCACGCCGCGGAATTTGAAGGAAGACACCGTGGCGGTGACGGACGAGACCAAGGTTCTGTACCGGCAAGTCACCGGATCGGTGGCACCGGCCGGGGTGTAGCCGGAGAAGAAAATACTCCCCCTCCCGCAAGGGGAGGATTCTCCTAAAAAAAGCACCCACCATCGGGTGTTCCTATCGCCGCCAATAGCTGGTAGCTGACGCCACGCCATGACCGACGATATCCCAACCAACCTGGCCCTCCTGCCGGCCGGCCTGCGCGACCTGTTGCCGCCCGACGCCGAAACCGAGGCGTCGGCGGTGGAGGCGCTCATGGACGTGTTCGCTAGCCACGGCTACCAGCGGGTCAAGCCGCCGCTGTTGGAGTTCGAGGATTCCCTCCTGGCCGGCTTCGGCGTAGCCGTTGCGGATCAGACCTTCCGCATCATGGACCCCGAGAGCCAGCGGATGATGGGGCTGCGAGCCGACACCACGCCGCAGGTGGCACGCATCGCCGCCTCTCGCCTGGTTAAAGCGCCCAGACCGCTACGCCTATCCTATGCCGGGCAGTGTCTGCGGGTACGCGGCAGCCAGCTCGCACCCGACCGGCAGATCGCCCAGGCCGGGATCGAACTGATCGGCCAGGACAGCCCCGAGGCCGACGCCGAAATAGTGCTGGTCGCGGCCGAGGCCTTGGCCGCCGTCGGCCTCACCCGGGTCAGCTTCGACCTGACTTTGCCCATGCTGACCCCCACCCTGATGGACGAAGCCGGCATCAAGGGCGCCGAACGCGCCGCGCTGGCACGCGCGCTGGACCGCAAGGACGCCGCCGCCGTCGCCGATCATGGAGGGCCGCTTGCGCCGGTGCTGACGGAACTCCTGCTCGCCGCCGGTCCAGCCGACCGAGCACTTGCGGCCTTGACGGCCGCGCGGTTGCCCAACGGGGCCGGCGCCTTGGCCACCCGTTTGGCCGCCGTTGTCGCCGCCATCCGGTCGGTGGCCCCTGCCCTCCGCCTGACCATCGATCCCGTGGAATTCCGCGGCTTCCATTACGAAACCGGCGTGTCGGTCACCATCTACGCACTCGGCAAGCACGAAGAACTCGGGCGCGGCGGGCGCTATGGCGGCGGGGAAACCGAACCCGGCACCGGCCTGACCCTCTTCCCCGACGCCATCCTGCGCGTTGCCCCAAAGCGGGAGGCTCGGCCGCGCGTTTTCATCCCCTGGATGGCGCAAGCCTCCGCCGCCGCCGCACTTCGGGAAAAAGGTTTTGCGACCGTTGCCGCCTTGGCCGCCACGGCCGATGATAAAGCCGAGGCCCGCCGCCTCGGCTGCACCCATATCCTGGACGGCGCTTCCGCCGCTCCGCTTACCACCGAGGTCTGAATCCAATGGCCAATGTCGCCGTGATCGGCGCCCAATGGGGCGACGAGGGCAAGGGGAAGGTCGTCGATTGGCTCGCGAGCCGCGCCGACGTGGTGGTGCGGTACCAGGGCGGGCATAACGCCGGGCATACGCTCGTGGTCGGGACTGAGACCTATAAGCTGGCCCTGCTGCCCTCCGGCCTCGTGCGCGGCAAGCTGGGCGTCATCGGCAACGGCGTGGTGATCGACCCCGAGGCCCTGCTGGCGGAAATCGCCCGGGTGCGGGCGCAGGGGCTGATCGTGACGCCGGAAACGCTGCGGATCGCCGACAACGCCGTTCTTATTCTCCCGATGCACGGCGCTTTGGACCGCGCACGGGAAGAAGCCCGCGGCGACCGCAAGATCGGTACCACCGGCCGCGGTATCGGCCCGGCGTACGAAGATAAAGTCGCCCGCCGCGCCATCCGCGTCTGCGATCTGGCGGAGCCGGAGACGCTCGACACCAAGCTGGATGAGCTGCTGCGGCATCACAACACGTTGCTGGCCAGCCTCGGGTCTCCGATTTTCGATAAGCAGACCGTGCTGGCGCGCTTGCTCGAACTGGCACCGCTGGTGCTGCAATACGCCGAACCCGTTTGGGAGCGGTTGGATACGCTGCGCAAGGAGGGAAAACGCATCCTGTTCGAGGGCGCGCAGGCAGTAATGCTGGACGTCGATCACGGCACCTACCCCTATGTGACCTCGTCCAACACGGTGGCGGCGACGGCGGCGTCGGGCGCCGGCGTCGGGCCGCATGCGGTGGGATTCGTGCTAGGGATCGCCAAGGCTTACACGACCCGTGTCGGGTCCGGCCCCTTCCCGTCCGAATTGCACGACGATATCGGCAAATTACTGGGCGAGCGCGGGCAGGAATTCGGCACCAACACCGGGCGCCCCCGGCGGTGCGGCTGGTTCGACGCCTGCATGGTGCGCCAGGCGGTAAAGGTTGGTGGCATCCAAGGGCTGGTGCTGACCAAGCTGGATATTCTGGACGGGCTGCCGGAGCTTCGGATTTGCACGGGATATCGGATCAACGGGACGGTCGTGCATCATTTGCCGGCTGCGCCGGGCGCTCAGGCCGCCGCCGAACCGAACTACGAAATCATGGAAGGCTGGTCCGGCTCCTCGCGCGGCGCCCGGTCCTGGGCCGATCTGCCGGCGCAGGCGATCAAATACGTGCGGCGGATCGAGGAACTGGTGGAGGCGCCGGTGACGCTGGTTTCCACCAGCCCGGAACGGGACGATACGATCATGGTGCGGGATCCGTTCGAGGATTGAGGTGCGCTGTTTATTCGTCGTGGCGGGCGCAGGCATCATGCGAGTTTGCGGCCTGCGCCCGCCATGACAGGGAGGACGTGTATGCCGTACACGAACCCAAGATGGCTCATTTGGTTGGCCTTAACAGTGCTTGCCTATGTGCTGCCCGATTTCGATTTCAGCGTCATCGGTGAAGACGCGGCCGCATCGGTCGCTGTCTTGGGGTTTCACTGGGGCGGGATCGGCCATAGCCGGCATGAGACCGAGCTGCATTTTCAGCAAGGGCGCCGCTTGCACGACAACGGACAGTTGGCCGAAGCCGAGCGGGTCTTCCGCGAAACGCTCGCTGTGGACCCGGAACATGCCGAGAGCATGCACCGGCTGGGCGTCATCGCGATGCAGACCGGGAAAATGGACTCGGCCCTGGCATCGTTCGACCAGGCCATTCGCCGCAAGCGGCTGAACGCGATCTTCCATGTGCACCGGGCGCACGCCCTGCTGGCCCTCCGTCGCTCGGCGGACGCGCTGGACGCGGCGCGCCAGGCGCTGCGCCTGAAGCCGCAAATGGCGGAGGGGTCTTTCGTGCTGGGTCATGCGCTTTCCGACCTCAACCGCGCGGCAGAGGCGGTCGCCGCCTATCGGGACGCACTCCGCCGCGATCCCAGACTTCCCGACCTTCGCAACGCCCTGGCGCTGGCCTTGTGGGAGGCGAACCGTCCCACGGAGGCGATCGCGACACTGCGGGAAGCCGCTCGGCACGACCCCACCGACACGGCGACGAAGCAGAACCTCGTGGGCATGCTCAAGGACTCGGGGTTGCTGACCGAGGCCGAGGCACTCGCCCGCGATATCCTGCGCCGCCGCCCCGACGATGCGGTCACCCATTTTAACCTCGCTTTGACGTTGTTTCTGGCCGAACGGTTCGACGATGCGTGGCCCGAGTGGGCATGGCGCTTCCGTGCCGACCCGCTGATCGCAATGCCGTTCGCCGATCGAGAATGGGGCGGCGAACCGCCCGACGGCCGCATATTGCTGGTGCATGCGGAACAAGGCATGGGCGACGCGATCCAGTTCTGCCGCTACCTCGACCGGATCCCGGCGGGGACCGAGGTCGTACTGCAGGTGCATCGCCCCTTGGTGCGGCTGCTGTCGAACCACCCGAACGTTGCCCAGACAATCGCACTGGACGATGCAGTGCCGCACTATGACCTGCGGGTTCCTATCATGAGTCTGCCGCTGGCATTGGGCGCGACCGGCCCGGCCGACGCCGCGATGACGGCGCCCTACATCACCGCCGACGGGACCCAAACGGCCAAATGGCGGGCGCTGTTACCCGACCGGCAGGCCTTGCGCGTCGGTCTGGTGTGGGCCGGCAATCCGGAGCGAGCGCGCATGGACCGGCGGCGTTCCGTGCCGCTGGCGCTGCTCGGCCCGCTTCTGGACGTGCCGGGCGTGTCGTTCATCTCGCTCCAGAAAGGCGCAGCCGCGGCGGATCTCGCCTTGGTGCCATTTGGTGGAAAGATTTATGACGCGAGCGAGGTGTTGGACGACTTCGCCGATACCGCCGCGCTGATCGCGGAACTCGATCTCGTCATCGCCGCCGACACCGCGGTGGCGCATTTGGCCGGCGCGATGGGCAAGCCGATATGGCTGCTCAATCGTGCCGACACCTGCTGGCGCTGGGGCCTCGGTCGGACGGATAGCGTCTGGTACCCGGCCTTGCGCCAATTTCGTCAGGAGACGGCTGGGAATTGGAGCAGTGCGATCGCGCAGGCCGCCAAAGCGCTGCCGGCGTTCGCGGCGGGGGGCACAGCCTGAACGCGACTTTCCGCGCTACGAAATCATGGAATGCCGATCCGGCTCGTCGCGCGGCGCTCGGTCCTCGGCCGATCTGGGGGTCATGACGCCCGAGGACAGGCACCCTGCCCCGGATGCAGGTCGTCACCAAGGCGTGCACCAACATCATCGAGAACATGAACGGGACCATCCGCCGAGTGTGCGCCAATGTGAAGCACTGGCGCGACGCGGTGATGGCCTTGCGTTGGGCCGGGGCCGCCATGCTGGAAGCCGCCACGGGCTTCCGCCGTCTCAAAGCCCATCGTCAGTTGCCGATACTCAAGGCGGCTCTGGCCGCTCATGCCGCCAGACACACCGTCAGATCCCCTCTTGAACGGGAAGCCGCCGCCGCATAACGTTCAGGTCAAGCAGCGCCGGGGCGCTGAATTTCAACAGAGAGCGGGACATCCCCGGGGAATGACGGTTGCCATGATAGCGT
>JANXTL010000158.1 GCA_025352375.1 Acetobacteraceae bacterium
GTATGTCTTGCATGGGCGTGAAGCTGACGCGGGACGGGCCGCCCGACCAATCCACCACTCGCCCCCCCAACATCAACCAGGCCCGCCCCACAATTTAGGATCCGCCGGATGGATCGTGCTGCCGTCATACCGCAGCCCCGCCGCGCGATCGGACGCTAAGCGCAACGGCCCATCGAGATCGGCGATCTCGGCCCCCTGGGCGACCAGCAGCGCGGGCGCGACGCCGAGCGACGTGCCGATCCCTCCGGCGACCATGATCCGCAAGCCGCGCCGCTTCGCTTCCGCCGCCAGCGCGAGCGCCTCGGTCAGGCCGCCCACTTTGTCGAGCTTGATCGCGATGGCCGCGTATTTCCCACTGATACGGTCGAGATCGGCGACAGTCCGGCAGGATTCGTCGGCGCAGAGCGGGATCGGACTCGCCATCCCTGCCAGCGCGTCGTCGGCGCCGGCCGGCAGCGGCTGCTCGATCAGTTCGACCCGCGCATCGAGCAGCATCGGCATGTATTCGCCAAGCTGACGCTCGTTCCAGCTTTCGTTGGCGTCGACAATCAGGCGCGCCGCTGGCACCGCTTGCCGCACCGCCCGCACGCGTTCCATATCGCCCTCACCCCCCAGTTCCAATTTGAACAGCGGCCGGGTGCGATGGGCGGCCGCCTGCTCGGCCATCGCGTCCGGCGTATCGAACGCGAGCGTGAAGGCGGTCTCGACCGGCTTTATCGCGCCGAGCCCGGCCAGTTCCGCGACGGTGACATAAGAGCGGTTGGCCTCGATGGCCCAGAATGCGCAGTCGAGTGCGTTGCGCGCCGCACCCGGCGGCATCGCCTTTTGCAGCGTGTCGCGGGCGAGCCCCGCGGAGACCGCGCCTTTCATCGCATCGAGCGCGGCGAGGACGCTTTCGATACTCTCACCGAAGCGCCGCATCGGCACGCATTCGGCGCGGCCGCGTGAGTCGCCGTCGGCGATTTCGACGACAACGATGGGGACCGCGGTCTCGACCCCTCGCGGGGTCTTCAGCGGCCACGCTCGGTGGGTGACTGTTAGTCGTTGAGGATGTGGCGCCATGTTCGTTCCAGCCCTTTCGGCGAATTTCTACCCAAGTGGGCTTATACCGCCGATTGGCCCAAGTTCGCGCTCCGCCGACATCAGCTCGGAGGTGCGACCGTCAACCGGCCTTCGACGCCATGCTTCTTGATGAAGCCCCCGACCAAGCCGGACGCTTTGGCTTCCTCCACGAAGGCCGCAAGAAACGCCGCCGCTTCGGTCGCCGACTTGTTGCAGCCGACCGCCTGCTGCACGGAGGCAAACTGCCCGTCCAGGATGCGCGAACCCGGCAGCTTTTGCACGTCGTTCAGCAGCGCCGGGCGGAGGCTCGCCAACGCGTCCATCTTCTCGTTCACGAAGGCCTCGAACGCCTGCGGGATACCGCTGGCGCGGATCAGTTCGGCGTTGTGGATGTTCCGTTCCAGCCACAGTTCGTAAGCGCTGCCCTTGGACACGGAGATTCGATTGCCCTTCTTATCCACGTCGGCGATGGACCGGATCGTCGAGCCCGCAGGCACCAGATAGGTCGCCTCGATCTCGGCATAGGCGGCGGTGAAGGCGATCTTCATCGCGCGCTGGGGTTCGGCGCCGATGTTGCCGATGTCCCACGTGTCAGTCCCAGCCGCATCGGCCAGCTCGCTCGGCTTGGCATAGGGCACGAACTTCACTGGCACGCCCAGGCGTTCGGCGATGGCGTGCGCCATGTCGGGAGACACGCCGTCCGGATCGCCCGACGCGGTCTTGCCGGTCACCAGCAGGAAATTGCCCATATTGATGGCAGCACGCAGCACGCCATGCGGCGCGAGTTGGGATTTCACGATATCGGACATTTTGGACATTCCCGTTAGGAGGTTCGGCGCCGAGTGTACCGGGAACATCGCCCCCCCGGCAAGCCATAGGCCAATTCCCATTAGGCCAATTCCCATTAGGCCAATTCCCATTAGGCCTGCCCCGCATTCCACCCGCACGAAGCTTCGTCTATTGAGGCGCCATGATCTCAGGCAATCCTCAATGACCACGCTGGTGACCGGCGCGACGGGTTTCGTCGGTTCCGCGGTCGCACGCACGTTGCTGGCGCGCGGCCATGAACTGCGGCTACTCAGCCGAGCGAGCAGCGACCGCAGCAACATCGCCGATTTGGATGCCGAGGTGGTGATTGGCGATCTGACCGATGCTGCCTCCCTCCAGCGCGCGGCGGCTGGCTGCCGCTACGTCGTGCATGTCGCGGCGGACTACCGCATCTGGGTCCCCAATCCCAATGCAATGCTGCGCGCCAATGTCGAGGGCGCGTTGGCGATGGTGCGCGCCGCCGCCGAGGCCGGGGCCGAACGCATCGTCCATTGCAGTTCGGTCGCGGCTTTGGGCCTGGTCGGGGATGGGTCGCTATCGGACGAAAACACGCCCGCCAAGGAGTCGGATTTCGTCGGCATCTACAAGCGATCGAAATACCTCGCCGAACTGGCGTTGCGCGACGCGATGGTTCGGGAAAACCTGCCGGTGGTCATCGTCAATCCCGCCGCCCCCGTGGGACCGAGGGACATCAAACCCACCCCCACCGGCAAAATGATCCGCGACGCCGCCGCCGGCAAAGTGCCCGCCTTCATCGATACCGGCCTGAACATCGTGCACGTGGACGACGTCGCCGAGGGCCACGTATTGGCCCTGGAACGCGGCCGCATCGGGGAGCGCTACATCCTCGGCGGTGAGAACATGCTGCTGAAGGATGTGCTGGCCCTGGTCGCCAGCGTCGCCGGCCGCCGCCCGCCCACCATCCAATTGCCGGAGGCTGTGGTCTGGCCCGCCGCAGCCGTGATGGAGTGGTTCGCGCAGCTGACCGGCATTCCGCCGATGATGACTCGCGATCATTTGAAGATGGCGCGGAAGAAGATGTTTTATTCCTCGGCCAAGGCCACCGCCGAACTCGGTTACCATCCTCGCCCGGTCCGCCAGGCGGTCGAGGACGCTGTGGCTTGGTTCAAGGCCCACGGGATGCTGAAGGCCTGAGATGCTGACGCTGACCGCGATTTCGGCTCTGATCTGGGTCTATTTGCTCCTGTTCCATGGCCGGTTTTGGCAAACTGGCCCGGTGCTGACCGCGCGCGTGCCCTCCTCGCGGCCGGTGGTCGCCATAGTCGTACCCGCGCGCGATGAGGCGGAGACGATCGATGCCGTGCTGCGATCCTTGTTGGCGCAGGATTTTCCACAGGCCTTCCGCGTCATCCTGGTGGACGACAACAGCACCGACGGGACCGGCGACATCGCCCGCTCCATCGCCGACCCGCGTCTGACCGTGGTGCCAGGCGCCCCGCGCCCGGCGGGATGGAGCGGCAAGCTTTGGGCCGTCTCCCAAGGCGTTGCTCGGGCTGGCGACGCGACGATGATCCTGTTGACGGACGCCGACATCGTGCATCGGCCCCAGCATTTGGCGACGTTGGTTGCCCGAGCAGAACGCGGCGACCTCGATATGGTGTCGGAGATGGTCGAACTTGCCTGCGAGTCATGGGCCGAACGAGCGTTGGTGCCGGCATTCGTGTTTTTCTTCCAGTTGTTGTACCCCTTCGACTGGGTAAACGATTCGCTGCGGCCGACCGCCGCGGCGGCGGGCGGCACGATCCTGATCCGGACGCGCGCGCTGGACAGGATTGGTGGAGTCGAGGCTGTGAGAGGCGCTTTGATCGACGATGTCGCATTGGCGACCGCCGTGAAACGGGGTGGTCGAATCTGGTTGGGGCATTCGGCGCTGGCCCGTTCCGTGCGGCCTTACCCGGGGGTCGCCGATATCTGGCGGATGGTGGCCCGCACCGCTTATGTGCAACTGCGATTTTCGCCCTTCATTTTGTTGGGAACCACGCTTGGCATGGCGCTGACCTGGCTATTACCGCCCGCGGCCGCGCTGTTCGGTTCGGGGTTGGTGCGGGGGCTGGGACTCGCAACCTGGGCGATGCTCGCCGGGTCCTATCTGCCGACCTTGCGGCGGTTCGGGCGTTCCTATTTCTGGGCGCCGTTCCTGCCATTGGTGGCCGCATTCTACATGGCCGCGACGATCGGTTCGGCCGTGAATCACTACCGTGGCCGGGGCGTTGCCTGGAAAGGCAGAGCATACCAGGGGGCCGGGGCATGAGCGGCACCGTGAATGTCGAACATTGGTCGGGCAAGGACCGGGGCGATGAGAATTTCCCCGTCGGTTCCCTGCTGATCTCCGCTAAATATCGCCCGCATATCCATGCCTATTACGCCTTCGCCCGCAACGCGGACGATATCGCGGACTCCAAAACCCTGTCGCCGGAAGAAAAGATCGAGCGCCTCGATATCATGGAAGCCGTGCTGCTGGGCAAACGGCATGACGGTGCGCCGAGTGCGGTGAAACTGCGGGAAAGCCTGGCGGCGACGCGGGTTTCGTCGGTGCATGCGACCGATTTGCTGATTGCTTTTCGCCGCGATGCGGTGAAACACCGTTATGCGACCATCGACGAGCTGTACAATTACTGCCGATATTCCGCCGTGCCGGTCGGGCGCTACGTCATCGACCTTCACAAGGAACGCCACGATTGTTACTCGCCGTCCGACGCGTTGTGCACCGCGTTGCAGGTGCTGAACCATATGCAGGATTGCGGTAAGGATCTTGTCGATCTGGACCGTTGCTACATGCCACAGGCGCTGCTGGACCATTTCCAGTCATCGGTCGACGACATACGCGGCACCAAGGAAACGCCGAACCTGCGGCGGGTGTTCGTGACGCTGCTTGATCGCATCGACCGGCTGCTGCTGGCCGCCGCCGAACTGCCGCAAAAAGCGAAAGACCGGCGCCTGCGTATGGAAACCGGGGTGATTTACGGCCTGGCCAAGCGGTTGCGGCACCGCCTGGGCAATAACGACCCGCTGGCGAAACGGGTGAAACTGTCGAAACTGGACGGGGTATTCAGCGTCCTCGGTTCGGTCAGGTATCTGTGGTGACAGCCTTGAATGCCGATCCGGCCGATCTGGCGGCGGTGGAAGCGATCGTGCGCGCGGCCGGGACCTCGTTCTATCGCGGGATGGCTGTCCTCCCGCCAGACCGGCGCAACGCGATGTATGCGATTTATGCGTTCTGCCGCATCGTCGACGACATCGCGGATGAGGAAGGCACGCTCGAGGAAAAGCGTGCCGGGCTGGCGGCGTGGCGGGGATACATCGCCGGATTGTATCGCGGCGTTTCGCGCGACCCGGTC
>JANXTL010000171.1 GCA_025352375.1 Acetobacteraceae bacterium
TTGGCGAAGGAGCGCCGGAGGTAGAGGGCGAAATCGCGGTCACCGTAGTTGGCGGTGTTGCGGGCGAGGCCGGTTTTGGGGGGCGTGTTTGTCATGGGGGGTATGGTACCGTCGGTACGCGGGGATGAGAAGGTGGGGCGGTTTCTGTAGCTGCGGGGATGCGATGTCCCTTGGCGTTCCTGCGTTTCGGTCTGGAGGAGGCGGCCGCGTTTCAGATGGCCGCCATGCTCCATTGGCTCCATTAACGACAGGTCGTAGCGGGGGATGGCTAACCGCTTGGCTTGCCTGGCGGTTGAACGATGAATGTCCGCATCTGCTCCAGAAAATGCTCCAAATCAGACATCTGCTTTGCATGAGCGGCGTGAACTGTCTTTGTATATGCAACTTTATCTAACGGAAAACCAAGTTCCCCTCGCATGGCAGCGAGGGCAGGGACCCTAAGTAGGTCCAGAGCATGTGATTCCTGAATACACTCCTTGCTGTATGTTAATTGACCGGCGGTCATTTGGGCGTACAAACGTGCTTTAGAACTCTCCGCCTCGGCAATGCGGTCGGTCTCAAATTTGTGGTTGGCTTGGATGACATCCCAGCGCCGCTTATCGACCTCTCCACTTAGATTGAAACTCTTCATTGACTCCAGCGAATGTTCTTGTTGCTTGGTGAAGGCAACGATCTGCTGTTCCAAATTTCGTATTCCTTCTCTCATTAAACTAAGTGGTATTCGGTGGGCCATCAATCGTTGAAATACCGCCGACAGTTCGTTGGTTACATCGTTGGTCGTCTTCAACACATCCGGGCCGCCGATAATCTGGACTTTAGACAGAACCGGTAACTGCTCAGTGATGATTTTCGACAAGTCGGCCGTGGGCGTATCAAGGTCCACAAACTTTGCGATCGATGCGACACCGGTGGCAAGTGCCTCGGTGGCCACGAGGTATACGTCTCTGCGAAGCCCATGCTCGCGCTCATCCATCCGAAGTGTGCGATCGTTAGAAAATTGGTCACGTAATCGCTTTTCACTGGAGCGATTGGTGAGAACCACACCCCCGAGCGAAAAGAACGCGCCGATTATTACCCCCCAGAATGTGCCTGGGACCATAGCTAGCCAAGCGGCCAGAATCGCCATGAATTATCACCAACAAGTTATGTTTCGGGTGCGCTTGCCGTTCAACCCGCCCGCAGCAACGTCGCCACCGCGGTATCCTCATCGACATCCGGCCAGTGAATGCCCTGCCTACCGCCGATCGACCGCCAATGCGACCGTTGCTCCGGCGTGGCATCCCGCAACCTCGGGAACCACTCCAAAGGCACGGCCAGTTCGCGTCCGTCGGCCAGCACGATCCGCAGCATCAGATCGGTGGTCTCCACGCCGACCGCGTCGCTATCCAGTTTCAGTGCCAAAGTGCCCATCCCAGACCTCCTTGAATGTCAGGCGGTGTTCTATCACCAAAGCGCGGATACGGTTCAACGCGTGTGCGCGAAAGCGCCGCGAGCCCGCGCGGCGAACGGGGGTGCCCGAATGGGCAGAACCGGAATCTCCGTGGCTCCGTGGCTCTGTGTTAACGCTTGGCGGTATAACCACCGCCGCCGGTTCCGCTGGCAGGCCCGGAAAGCGTTAACACAGAGCCACAGATGGCACCCCGGATGACAACCCGCCCGGATTCCGCTAGCAAAGCGCATGCAATATCTCGCGACGTTCGTGACAATCTGCCTCGCAGCTGGCGTGACCGCCTGCGCGCCGAGCTACTCGCCGAATAGCTACGATGCCCGCGCGGTGCAGCAGGCCAACAAGGTCGATCAGGGAATGGTAGTCGGCGTGCGGAAGATCGACATCAGCGCCAATGGCGCCGCTGGGGCGGCGATCGGCGGCGCGGCGGGCGGGATCGCCGGATCTCAGATTGGGGGCGGCGCGCTCTCCGCCTTCACCGCTCTGGGCGGCACCCTGCTCGGCGGCTTGGTCGGCACGACCGTGGAGCACACGCAGGGCGACACCGAGGGCTACGAATATATCGTCCGCAAGCCGAACGGCGACCTGCTGAGCGTCACGCAAAAGGACACCACCCCGCTGGCAATCGGGGAAAAGGTGCTGGTCATCTCTGGCCCGCAGGCACGGGTGGTACCCGATTATACCGTGCCGGTGGAGCCGCCAAAGGCCAAACCTGCGACGATGGCACCGAAGCTGGATACTGATACCTGAACGAATAAAGGGAACACTGTCCATGCGATTCATGCCCGGACCGGCCTTCCTGAGTTTGGGTTTCCGGCCATTTTTCCTCGCGGCCGGGACCTGGGCACTCGTGGCGATCGTGTTATGGGTGTGCGTGCTCCAGGGAAACATTGTTTTGCCAACACGGTTCGCGCCGGTCGCGTGGCATGTGCATGAGATGCTGTTTGGGTTCGCGATGGCTGCCGTGGCGGGATTCTTGCTCACCGCAATTCCCAATTGGACAAGTCGGCCACCGGTGGCGGGCTGGCGGCTCGGGGGGCTGCTGGGGCTTTGGGCTTTGGGCCGCGTGGTGTGTCTGGTCTCGGCCTGGATGCCGGCATGGGTGTCTGTCGCCGGCGATATGGCATTTCCAGTGGCCCTGACGCTCGTCGCGACGCGGGAGATCGTTGCCGCGCGCAACTGGCGTAACCTGGCGCCGATGGCGGCGGTTTGCCTGTTCGGTTTGGCCAACCTGCTGATGCATATCGAGGCGATGGACGCCAATGTGGCCACCGGGCTGGGATGGCGGATAGGGCTGGTCGCTGCCTTGATCCTGATTTCCATCATCGCAGGCCGGATCGTCCCGGCGTTCACGCGGAATTGGTTGGTCAAACGTGGGCCGCAAATACCGCCGCTCCAGCATGGCTGGCTGGATCGTGTCGCGCTTGGGGTGCTGCACACAGGGCTTGTCGCCTGGGCAATCTGGCCCGATGCGCGTCCGCCCGGCTTCCTGTTGATCGCTGGCGGGGCTCTGCATGGTTGGCGGCTCGTGCGCTGGCGCGGCCTTGCGACCGGGGCGGAGCCGCTGGTGGCAATCCTTCACATTGCCTATGCATGGCTGGTCGTGGGGGTTGTGCTGCTGGGGGTGTCGCGGCTGGACTCCGTTGTGCCGGTGACCGCAGCCATTCATGCGCTGACAGCCGGTGCCATCGCCACCATGATCCTCGCGATGATGACCCGCGTTTCCCTGGGCCATTCAGGCCGGGCATTGACGGCCGGGCGGTCCACTGTGGCGATCTACGCGCTGGGGATTCTGGCTGCGATGACCCGAACCGGGGCGGCATTCGCGGGCGACCGGACCATGACGTTCGTGATCGTGGCGGCGGTATTTTGGATCGCCGCATTCGCGATCTTTCTGATCGTCTACGGCCGCATTTTCCTGATAACGGTGCGGCGATGAACCCAATGACGGCTCGTATGTATCCACCTTTTGCAGCCCAACTGGCACGCAAGCGGCGCGCGCAGTATTCGACGATCCTTAACGCAGCACCCCCCTTGGCGCATCGCTCAGCCGGCTGACATACTACCCCGCCAAACGAAAGAGGGACGCGCCATGGAAATCATGCCGGGCTTTACGCTAACGGATATCGAAACCAGCGGCGCGCGCATCCGATTGCGCCACGGGGGCAGCGGGCCGCCATTGCTGCTGCTGCATGGCAACCCGTTGACCCATGTTGCCTGGCACAAAGTGGCACCGCGTCTGGCCGAACGATTTCACGTCGTCGCCGCCGATCTGCGCGGCTACGGCGACAGCTCCGCCCCGCCGGAGGAACCCGACAGCGCCAATTATTCGTTCAGAGCGATGGCGCAGGATCAGGTGGAGGTGATGAAGGCCCTCGGATACGACCGCTTTTACGTCGCCGGCCACGATCGCGGCGGGCGTACGGTGCACCGCATGTGCCTGGATCATCCGGACAAGGTGATGAAAGCAGCGGTCATCGATATCGTTCCTACCCTGGATATGTGGGCGGCGATGGACAAGGAAGGTGCAATCGGCGGCTGGCACTGGCCGTTCATGGCGCAGCCGCAAGGTTTCCCCGAGATGTTCTTCAACGCCGTAGACCCCGACTGGTTCATGCGCAAGAAGCTGCTGAAACTGACCAAGGACCTGAGCCACATCCCGCCGGAAATCTGGATCGAATACGTCCGCTGCTTTAATGAAAAAACCATCCGAGGCTCCTGCGGCGATTACCGCGCGGCGGCGACGATCGATTGCGCACTGGATACGGCCGATCTCGGCCGGAAATTACAAATGCCAATCCTCGTGCTGTGGGGCGACACCAGCAGCGTCGGAAAGCGGTTCGACGATCCCATCGGATTATGGAAGCTGCGCGCCGAGGATGTGCGCGGGGAGGCTCTGCCCAGCGGCCATTATGTGAACGAGGAAGCGCCGGCGCAGGTGTTGGACTGGTTTTTGCGCTTTTTCGGGTAGATTTTGCCGAAATCCGCATACATGCGTCTGTGGCGTTAACGTTTTCTTAACCTTATCCTGGGTACAAAGAAATGGCCGGCGGAATGGCCCCGCCAGCCTGTTCACCAGGCGGTCGAAGATGTCATACCATCTCCTTCTTCTGCTTATTTTGTTAATCGCCCTTGGCATCCGTGTCAAGATCGATTTCAGGAAGTAGCAGGGGAGGGGCCGGTTCCGTAACGGGCCGGCCTTCCCCTGGCGGCGGATTGGAAGGCGGTATCACCCGGTTCTTATTCTCCCGCCCCGCCGCAAATCTCCCCGCCGCTCGGTAACGCGGCGCCGGTCGAAATAGTCCAGCACCTGGATTCCCAATTGCCGGCCCGAACCAATGCGATGGCGGAATTGGGCGGCCGAAAACCCGTCACCGCCCACCTCCGCCGCGAGCGCGTATGGTGCCGATAATCAAGCCGCCGCCCGCCGCTTGCGCCGAGCGAGCCAGACGATGCCGATGGCGGCTACCGATGTGGCGGTGTAGAGCGAAAATGCGTTCAAATAACCGATCATCGCCGACTGGCGGTTGATCTCCTTCGACAGGCTCGCGAGGCCGGGCAGGGTATCCACGGTCCATGCGCCCATCGCCCACGGCAGGCTCATGGCGCGATTATAGGGCGAAACGAACTCGGTCATCCGGCTGTAGTTGGCGCCCGTCGATTGCACCACCAGCGCGAAGGCCAGCGTGATGAACAGGCTAGATCCGATGTTGCGCAATAAGTGAAAAACCGCCATGCCCTCGCTCATCAAACGCGGCTCGAGCGAGGCAAATGCCATGACGCTGAGCGGCACCCAAACGACGCCGGTCGCGACGCCCTGGACCAGGGAGTTCAAGATCAGATCGTTGGCGCCGATGTTCAGATCGGTCTCGGTCAACCAGATGCCCGACAGCGCGAGCAGCCCGAACCCCATGGTCATGCCGATGCGGGGATCCAGCCGGCCGATAAACATCGCCGCGAAAAACCCCACCGTGCCGCCCAGGCCGCGGGCGGCGATAATCATGCCGATCATGGAGTCCGGATAGCCGGCATGGGTCTGCAACAAGGACGGCAGCAGCACCAAGGGTGTGAAATTCAGCATCCCGTAGATCAGCACCAGCACGAGCCCCAGCGCGTAGTTGCGATCGCGCAGCAGGCGGGGGCTGAGGAACGGCCGGTCGGCCGTCGCGCTGTGCATGATGAACAAATAGAAGGCTGTTGCCGCCAGGACGGTTTCGATAAGGATTTCGCGGGAATCGTACCAGTCCAGCCGTTGCCCACGCGACATCACCAGTTGCAGGCATCCCAATCCCAGCGACAGGCTCACGAACCCGATCCAGTCCAGGCGCGTGCCGGCCGCGGCCTCCTCCTTCGGCATGACGAAAAACAAAGCGAGGAAGCCGACGATCCCCGCCGGTACGATCATGTAGAAGGCGTAACGCCAGCTATAGGCTTCGGCCAGAAATCCGCCCAGCGTGGGACCGACGACAGGGCCGAGAACGACGGCCGTCATGCCGAAGATGGAACTGACCATCCCAGTGTACCGGCGCGGAAAACACTCGATCACCAAGGCGTTGGAAATCGGGGTCACCGGTGCGCCGAGGCCGCCTTGCATCACGCGCCAGAGAATGAGCGTTTCCAGCGACTCGCTTTGGCCGCACATGTAGGTAACGACCGTAAAGCCCCCAACCGCGCACAGCAAGGTTCGGCGCCGCCCGAAATTGGCGACGAAAAACCCCGCCATCGGTGTGACGATGGCGGTCGCCAAAATATTGAAGGTCGTGCTCCAGGCGATTTCGTCCGCCGTGGCCGCCATCGACCCCTGCATCTGCGGCAACATAGCCGACGCGATCAACAAGGTTGTCGAATACAGAGTCGACCCCAGGACCACCGCCACCATGATGAACACCCGCCGGGTAAACGAGTATTTGGCGACGAGCGGTGAATCGAGCGAGCTGTCCGACATCGGTCCTTCAGGCACCGGCCAGAATGGCGTCGGCGATCTTCTCCGCCGTCATGATCGTCGGAATGTTGGTGTTGGCGCACGGCACCACCGGGAAGATGGACGCATCGACGACCCGCAGCCCCGCGATCCCCTTGACCCGCCCCGCGTTGTTCGTCACCGCCATGGGATCGTCGTCGGCGCCCATGCGGCACGTGCAGGACGCGTGCCAGACGCCGACCGCGGCTTTGCGGATGAAGGCCTCGGCCTGTTCCTCGTCGTTGCAGACACCTTCCTGGGTGAAGCCTTCCATGATCAGGTTTTTGATCAGCATGCGGCGCAGGAATCCGGGACCGTCCAGCAGCTTGGCCATGATGCCGGTCAGGATCTTGTTCTTGGTGTTGATCTCGCCAACCTGCCGCACCTTGTCGGAATAGCTGGCCGGGAAGGGGTCGCTTGTGGCCTCGCGCATCGCCGGGTGGGCGTATAACGGCGTCAAACGGCGGATGCCGTCGGCGATGCGGTCGAGGTCGCGCTTGTCGGACAGCAGGTTGAACTCGACCTCCGGCTCGTCCGACCAGTTGCGGCTGGACAGGCGCACCTGCCCGGTTTCGGAGAACGTCTTATTCACGAACAGGATGAAGGTGCCGATCTGCTCGCCGACCGCGTGCCAGGATGTCTTGGTGGCGCCGACGACGAACATATCCCCGGGCGGGGCGCCGCCCATTTGCGACGAGTACCGCATTGCCAGGAACAGATGTCGCCGGGTTTCCTTGTTGGTGACGCGCGCGCCGGGTTTCAGGAACGACGCCAACGCGATCGACGGGTGATCCATCAGCCGCTGCCCCACGCCGGCCAGCGCCTGGCGCACGGGGATGCCCATGTCGCGTAGATGCCCGACCGGCCCGATGCCCGCCCGCAGCAGATGCGCGGGGGAGTGGATGGCGCCCGAGGACATAATGACTTCGTTGCCGCGGAATTCAGTCGGGCGGCCGTCCACCAGCGCCTTGACCCCGACGCAGCGGAGGTCCTCGAAGAGCAGTTCCGTCACCTGCGTGTTGGTGGAAATGGTCAGATTTTCCCGCTTCCGCACCTCGGCGTTCAAATACCCGATCGCGGCGGACACACGTTGTTCTTCGGCGTTGGAAATAGTGACGGGAAAATACCCGTCCTCGAAATGCCCGTTCTGGTCTGGCAGGTATTTGTAACCATTATCGCCGAACGCTTTCGCCAGCGCCTTGGCGTGGCCGGGCCATTGCGCTTCCGGCACGCGGCGGATCGGGATCATCCCTTCCTTGCCGTGCCATTCATTGTCGAAATCCAGGTCGCGTTCCAGCTTCTTGAAGTAGGGAAGGACATCGTTCCACTTCCAGCCGGTGGCGCCTCGTGCCTCCCACTCGTCGTAATCGGTCGGCGCGCCGCGATTGGCCATCTGTCCGTTGATGGAAGACCCCCCGCCCAGCACGCGGGCCTGCTCGTATTTACGCAGCCGGGGCTTCGGCGCATCGGGGTTGTTGTGCGACACGACCTCGGTCGTGACCTTCAACTCGTTCCAATGGAAGCGCTTGTCCAGGTAGGCGGTCCCGGAATAGCTATCGAGAATCTCTTTCGGCACCGCGCCGGGGGGTGTGTCCTGCCCGGCCTCGCAGATCAGCACCTTGTTGGAACTCCGCGCCGACAGCCGACTGCCCAGAACCGATCCGGCGGAACCGCCGCCGACAATGATATAGTCGTAGTCCATGGTGTTCTCCCGACGCTTACGGGAGGAAGGTGCCCCGGATGGTAGCAGCGTGCAAATCCGCTCGGTGCGGATCGATTGCCTCCCGCAAGCAGAGCATGCGGCCGTGGCAACGGACAAAATTGTGTTCGAAGATGGCGATGCCTACGAACACACGATGGGTGTATGGAGCGGCCTCGCGGGTACCGCTTCCTGGACTGGCTGGCGGCGGGGCTGGAATCGGTGGAGACGACCGAGATCGTGATCGAACGCACTTCCTATCCGGCCTGGGCCAACGCGATCGAAGGCCGGGTGCCAGCGTAGCTCCTTGTCAGCCCGCCGCGGGGTCCGCACACTGTCCCCCCTACGCAGGAGGAACGGCCGATGCCCCAGCCCAAGGCCCTGAAAAACATACGCGTCGTCGACTTCAGTTGGGTGCGCGCCGGCCCCTGGGCCACACGCTGGCTGGGGGCGTTCGGGGCGGAGATCGTCAAGATCGAATGGCCGGAAAGCGAGCGTGGCCGGTTGCCGAGTTCCACCACGCCTCAGGGCGTTCCGGTGAACCTTAATACGTCCGGCAATTTCAACGATACAAACCTGAACAAAAAGAGTCTGTCGCTGAATGTGCGCAGCGCCAAAGGGCTGGAGATCGTCAAGCGGCTGATCGGCATGTCCGACGTGGTGATCGAGAATTTCAGCTCCCGCGTGCTGCAGAACTGGGGTCTGGGCTACGAGGAACTGCGCAAGATCAAACCGGATATCGTTTATGTCTCCATGTCCGGTTACGGGCACACGGGGCGCAACCATACTTACACGACGTTCGGCCCGGTGGCGCAGGCGGTGGCCGGTCTGACCTATCAATCGGGCTTGCCGGGGGAAGCGCCGGCCGGGTGGGGCTGGTCGTATATGGACGACACCGGCGGCATGTACGGCGCGATGTGCGTGCTGACCGGGCTGTACCACCGTAACAAGACCGGGCAGGGGCAGCACATCGACCTGTCCCAGATGGTGGCCAGCGTGCCTTTGAATGGGCCCACGCTGCTGGATTTCACGGTGAATGGCCGAGGCACCAAGCGGCCCGGCTTCCCACCAGGCAACCGGGCGCACTGGCCGGGTACGCCGCTGGTGAGCAACGCCCGCGGTCCGACGGTCGCGCCGCACAATGCCTATCGCACCCATCCCGGCGGCTACAACGACTGGTGCACGATTGTTTGCCATACGGACGAGGAATTCCAGCGGCTGACGCAGGTCATGGGTCGCGCCGTCCCGGCCAAATTCAGTACGATGGCCGGCCGCCTGGAACACCAGGATGAATTGGACGCATGGATCGAAGCCTGGACCTCGACCCTTGGCAAATACGAAGTGACGGAACTGTGCCAAGCCGCCGGCGTCCGAGCGCTACCGGTGCAAAGCGCCGAGGATCGGGTGGAGAACGACCCCCAGCTCCGTCACCGCACCATGTACCAACCCTTGGAGCACCCCGTGCTTGGCGTCCACAAAGTGCAGAATGCACCGTTCGTGCTGTCCGAAACCCCGGCGGTTAATACCCGTCCGTCGCCGTTGATCGGTCAGCACACCAAGGAGATCGTCGAGGACTTGTTGGGTTACAGCCACGACGATTTGCGCGCCGGATTCGAGGACGGCACGTTCTGGCCAACCAAGCGCCCCCGATTTCCCTACCAGGAGGCGATGCTGTCATGAGCGGGGGACCCTTGGTGGGGCTGCGGGTACTGGAACTCGCGGACGAAAAAGGCCAGTTTTGCGGCAAGCTGCTGGCCGATCTTGGTGCGGATGTCGTGAAGATCGAGCCACCGGGCGGCGAGCCGTGCCGCCTTGTCGGGCCGTTTTTGGACGATATTCCGCACCCGGACCGCAGCCTGTCGTTCTGGTATTATAATACTTCGAAGCGCGGGATCACCCTGAACCTGGAAACCGAGAATGGGCGCGCGCTATTCCGTCGTCTGGCAGCGGACGCGGATGTCATTGTGGAAACGTTCCCACCCGGCTATAGGGAATCGTTGGGCCTGGATTATGAAAGCCTGCGCGCGGAAAATCCAGGCTTGGTCCTGTGTTCGCTAACGCCGTTCGGTCAGACCGGGCCGTGGCGCGACTACGCCTCGTCCGACTTGCTGCACATGGCGGCGGGCGGCGAAATGGCGTCGTGCGGTTACGACGGGTCCGATCTGCCCATCGCCCCCGGCGGCGGCAACGCGTGGCACATGGGCTGTCATTACGCCTACATCGGCATCATGGCCGCCCTGGTTTACCGTTCGGTGTCCGGCCAGGGGCAATATATCGATACCTCGATCCACGAGGCCTGTGCGCTGACGACGGAATCGGCCATCGCCAACTACATTTACCGCGGCGAAACACTGCGTCGCCAAACCGGCCGTCATCATGCGCCGGCGCCCACGTCCCGCACGCAATTCCGCGCCAAGGATGGGGTTTACGTCACAGCCCTGATTTCCGGTGGGCTGAACCCGCGCAACGTCAAAGCCCTGGCCGACCTGATGGACGTCACTGGTATGGCCGGCGACCTCAAGGACCCGAAATACCAGGACCCCTCCGTCATCGCCGACAGCGCGTCCCATATTATCGATGGCCTGCTCGCGTCGTTCATCGCCAGCCTACCGGCCGAGGAGGTCTACCACGCCGGCCAGCAGCGCGGCTTCACCTGGGGCGCGGTGCGCGCGCCGGAGGACCTGCTGGACGACCAGCATCTGCACGACCGCGCCTTCTGGAAAACGGTGGGACACCCCGAACTAGGCCGCAGCTTCGTCTACCCGGGGGAAGCCGCGATCTACAACGGCACGCCATGGGAGATTTCGCGCCGAGCGCCGCTCGTTGGGGAGCACAACGCGGAAATTTTCTGCGAGGAACTGACCCTGTCGCGCGGGGACCTGTCGGCTCTCGCGGCAAGCCGGGTGGTATAAGGCCGCTTGTTCGCCCCCGGGGCAACGGGCATTCTGGCGGGGAACACGGAGGGGAACGACCATGGATCTTAAAGGCACCGTCGCACTGGTAACCGGCGGAAACGGCGGTCTCGGGCAGCGCATTTGCCACGCTCTGGCGAAGGAAGGCGTCCACATCGCCGTCATGTACGCGCAAAGCCGCGACCAGGCGGAGGATGTCGCGATCGAACTGAAATCCAAATACCAGATCGCCGCCGCCGCGTTCCAATGCGATATTACCGATACAGCGGCCGTGGCCAGGCTGGTGTCCGCTGTCACCAAGCGCTTCGGCCGGCTGGATATTCTCATCAATGACGCCGCCTACAACAAGGCGATCCCGTTCTCCGACCTCGACAATCTCACGGAATTCGAGTGGGATAAAATTTTGGCGGTCAACCTGACCGGCCCGATGCGTATGATCAAGGCCGTGGCACCGGTCATGAAAGCGCAGGGGCAGGGGCGGATCGTCAATATCGCTTCGGTTGCCGGGCTGCATCCCACGGGCTCGTCCATCGCCTACGCGGTGTCGAAGGCCGGCCTGATCCATTTGACGCGCTGCATGGCGGTCGGTCTGGCGCCGGAAACGCTGGTGAACTGCGTCGCCCCCGGATTGATCGAGGGCACCCGAGCGACCGCCAATCTGTTACCCGAAATGATTGCCCGGTCGGCGGCTGGGGCGGTGCTGAAGAAAGCCGCCGACAAGGACGATTGTGCCGATCAGGTGGTCACGATGTGCCGCACCGAAACCATGACCGGCCAGACCGTCGTTATCGACGCCGGGCGGGTGTTTCACTAACCGGTGTCCGGCGCAGGCCCATCGGAACGCGAAACAAATCGGGAGAAACATCACCGTGAAGACCATCGGACGCCGCCCCTTGCTACAACTGGCCGGCGCGGCGCTCGCAATGCCGGCTTTGGCCGCATCGGAACGCGAGCGCGTGCTGCGCTTCATGCCGCAGGTCGATCTGGTGACGCTCGACCCGCATTACAGTATGACCAACGTCACCCGGAATCACGGCGGGCTGGTGTTCGACCAGCTGTATGGGACCGACTCCGCGTCCCGTGCGCAGCCGCAGATGGCGGAGGGGCATACCGCCGAGGACGGTGGCAAGCGCTGGCGCATCCGCCTGCGCGACGGATTGAAATTTCACGATGGGGAGCCCGTATTGGCGCGCGATTGCGCCGCCAGCGTCAAGCGCTGGGGCAGGCGCGACGTATTGGGGAGCGAACTGCTGCGCATCGCGGACGAGATTTCGGCGGTCGATGACCGCACCATCGAATTCCGCTTCAAACAGGCGTTTCCCAAGCTGCCGGAGGCTCTGGGCAAGCCGGGCGCCTTCATGCCCGCCATGATGCCGGAGCGGCTGGCGAACACGGACCCATTCAAGCATATCCCGGAAATCATTGGCAGCGGACCGTTCCGCTACGTTTCCTCCGAACGCCTGCAGGGGGTACGCAACGTTTACGCCAAATTCGATGGATACGTGCCTCGCCCCAACGGTACTCCCGACCGCGCCGCCGGTCCGAAAATCGTCAATTTCGAGCGGGTGATCTGGACCACCATGCCCGATCAGGGCGTCGCTTTGGCTGCCCTCCAGAAGGGCGAGCAGGATTGGTGGGAATATGCCTCCCAGGACCTGCTGCCGCTGATCCGCAAGGATCCGACATTGCGCGGGGAGGTGTTGGAGACCGAGGGCAATTACATCATGGTGCGGTTCAACCATTTGCAGCCGCCGTTCAACCGGCCGGAGATGCGCAAGGCGATCCTCCGCGCTTTGGATCAGGCGGATTTCTGCGCTGCCGTCGGCGGCACCGATGCGGCCTTGCAGCGGCCGGGCGCGGGGTTTTACCCGCAAGGCATGCCGGACGCATCCGACGCGGGGCTGGAAGCGATCCGCAAGCCGCTGACCGACACGCAAGCCCGGCAGGCGTTGAAGGATGCTGGGTACAACGGGGAAAAAATCGTGCAGATTTCGCCCGCCGATTATCCAAACGTTCGTATGGCGAACGAGGTTCTGGCGGACTTGCTGAAACGGATCGGGATCAATCTGGATTACGTCAGCATCGACTGGTCGTCGATGACCCAGCGGGTCATCAAGAAAGACCCGCCGGAGGCCGGCGGTTGGCATATCCACATGTTGAACGTGCCATGCCTGTCGGTGGCCTCGCCGCTGGTGAACTCCCGTCTGCGTGGGACCGGGTCGGAGGAATCCGGCTGGTACACCAGCGCCAAATACGAGGAATTGCGCGGCCAATGGCTGCTGGCCGAACAACCGGACGAACGCCGCCGCCTGGCCGAGGCGCTGCAACGGGAGTGCCTGGATACCGTGCCGCTGGTGCCCGGTGGCGTCACGCTGCAACCAGCCGCATGGCGGGCCGACCTGGAAGGCGTGCTGGGGGGCGTGCCGAAATTCTGGAACGTGCGCCGGCGGGCGTGACGTTCCTCTTTCGGCCTTGCATGCCGACCGGGTTTCGGGCGTGTCTTGCCTCCCGGCCGGTCCAGCGCGACTCGGCATCTCCCATTCCCGCTGGTGACGCAAGCCGATGCCGACGCCGTATTCCTCGCAGGACCTGAGCCGCGTTTTCGACGCCCGAGCGCTGACGCGCGGCCGGAGCCTCGGACTGGCCGGCGCGGTGGATGTGCGGCTGGAGGGCGATGCCATCCTGGGCACCGTACAGGACCGCGATTTCACCCGAGCAGTGCGGATCGTGCCGTCCACGATGGGCCGCCGCGTGGTGTTCGACCACGACTGTAGCTGCCGGACCCGGGCGTGCGCGCATTTGGCCGCCGCGGCGTTCGCCGCCCTCGACCGGTTTCCGGCGCTGCGCCGGCCGGAGCAGCAGACCTTCCTCGATACCCTCGCCGCACCGATTCAGTACAAGGAACGGCAGAAGCTGGTGTTCGAACTGGCGCCGGCCGAGGGCAAACACGCCTGCGTCGTCATTGCGATGCGGGTCGGGGAACGCAGCGGCATCATCGCCCCCACCAACCCACGTGACCTCGCAGCCGACGAGACCACCGACAGCGCGGTTCGCGACCTGGTGTTTTTGTTGGGGGAGGGCGGGGAGTCCCGCATTGGTATCGCGCCCGATCTGGTGACCGATGTGCTGGACGCCTTGATCGAGGCAGGTTGCGCGCGCTGGCATGCCGGCGGGCAGCGCCTGACGAAAGGCGAGACCCGCATTTTTACCTCGGCCGCTGCTGCTGCTTTGCCG
>JANXTL010000198.1 GCA_025352375.1 Acetobacteraceae bacterium
GTCGCGCCGGGTGGTGAGGGCCTCGTCATAGGCCTTCTCGGCCTCGGCCAGCCGTCCCGTGGCGCGATAAAGGACCGCGAGATTGTTCAGCGTCTGGGCGACATCGGGCCGGTATGCGCCGGGATCGCGGGTTGCGAGGTCGCTCCGGATCGTGAGGGCCTCGTCAAAGGCCTTCTCGGCCTCGGCCAGCCGTCCCGTGGCGCTATAAAGGACCGCGAGATTGTTCAGCGTCGTGGCGACATCGGGCCGGTATGCGCCGGGATCGCGGGTTGCGAGGTCGCGGTAGTGCCGCAGCGCGTTTGTCCACCCCTCCTCTGCCTCGGCATAGCGTCGCTCGTGATAGGCCGCACGAGCATAGCCATAAGCGTAGAGCGGATTATCTGGCTGGTAGCGAAAGGCCTTGGTGTAGTATGAGAGCGCGCGCGGCGCATCGAACCTCAACATGGCAACGTCGCCCAGGCTGTATTGCGTGGCCGCGGCGCGCGCTACTTGGGCTTCTTGTTTGACGGCAAGCGCCTCCAGAATGGCTTCGGCCTTCGCGAACTCACCTTGCTGGATCAGCGCGCGCGCCTGCCTATCCTCTTCACTGCCATCGGATGCCAGTCGTGCCGATAGGTCGCGATATCGCCCTGCCCAGTCGTCCGCCTGTTGGCGTAGACTGTCATTAAGGTCATTGAGATTACGAATGGTCCGGCTAGCGTCGTTTTGGCTTTGTAGCTGCTGACGTAGGTATTGCAGCGCCTTCTCGTCGATCCCTGGGCAGTTGATGGTTACCTGTCCTGAGTTGCCCACTATCGGTGGGCTGCATGGTCCGCTGGATTGTTGTGCGATGCTGTCCACCGTGCCAGCGGCTTTCGCTGGCGTAGACAGGCCGCTTGCCTCCAGTCCAAGCGCTACGGCGACGGCAACCCACGCTCGCACCAGACCATTTCCCCGCTAATGTTGACCCGCCAGCCGATTTCAAACCAATTACGTCCGAAAAGCAAAGGTGATCGATCATGCCCGCTGATCCCAGCCATCCTACTGGTCTACAGTTTGACCGCGCTGCTGCGACGTTGGCCGCGCTTGTTGTCGTTGGGCTTGCGGTCTTCCTGCTCGTTCGCAATGAGCAGATCGCCGATCCGAAACTGTTTTTTGTTCTGCGTGTGGTGGTGAGCTTCAGCGCCGCCACACTCGGTGCGACGATACCGGGGTTTCTTGACATCCGTTGGTCAGGCAGCGGCATGGTGATCCGGGCCGGTGGCGCACTCGCGCTGTTCGTTCTGACCTTCGTCTACACTCCTGACCTCGTCGCTGATCGAGGGCCGCCAGGAACACATATCCATCAGTCCTCGAGTGGCCCCCTAAGTCCGCCAATTGCAAACAATTTCGGGACGATCACCATCCAAAATGGGAGGGAGTAATATCGGTCCTCCGATGTAATCTACAAAGCGGGCCATAACAGGAGGAAACAATGACCCACCCCAACCGCGTCGCCCTCATCACCGGCTGCGGCAAGCCCATCGGCATCGGCAACTCCACCGCTCGGGCGCTCGCCGCCGCCGGCATCACCGCGACAAGGCACAGGAGCAAGATCTCATCGAGAGGGTAGGTGCCTTGCCCGGTTGCCGCGGATCGGGAAGCCCCTCGAAATATCGCGGAAACACCACCGTTTCGTCGAACGCCGTCGCGCTGCCCAACGCCGATACGCCTCAAGAGAATCCAGAGGGACGTCATAGATTCAGCACCTCAGCGGTTTGTCACGTACTCCTTCACCCGATTGCCCTCCCCATGGCGGCAGGGTAATCGCACATCGAAAGATGCTCAGTAACCGTGTGAGATAGGCGTCCTGCCATCCGGCCCGCTTGAACTTCCCTCTCAGCGACCCCTTGGAGCCCTCTTTTTGCATGACGTTGATCGCCATGTGTCGCAGTATTGCGAGATTGTATGGGCCATGATCGAGGCGGTTGCGCATCCGGTCCTCATTCATAACGACATCGAGACGCCAATGCAGGCGGTTTTCGACGCCCCAGTGCGAGCGGACAACCTCGTTGAAGCGCTCGGCGGTGAGTGGCGTGCTGAGGAGATAATAGGCAGTCTCCGACTTGGCTTCGCCGTTGATCTCTCTGGTGCGGACGACTGTGCCGATCGCGGCCAGCCCTGGCCATTTATGGCTTTCCTGAAGCCATGCGATGTCGGTAGACACCTCGGCCACGCGGGTTTCGATGCGGCCGTGATCGGCGTCCACGGTTTCATGGGTTTCGCCGGCCTCGCGCGCTGGGTCGTTCAGAAACATGGTCACGTCGTCGTGCATCGTGCCTTGATTGCCATACGTTGCTCGCAGCCCCAGGCGCTGACCATGTGCAAGGGCGATTTCCCGCTGGCACGATCGAAGGAGCGGCGGAGGACTTTGCCATCAATGGCGATAACCCCTTGGCTTACCTCGGAAAATGCCGCCATGAAGCGCTGGAATGTGGCACGGAACTGCTCAGGATCGAGGCGACAGAACAGCCGGCTGAACGTAGCGTGGCTGGGCAACCCGCCCTTGAGGCGCAGGAAGCCGCGCAAGAACGGCGCCTTGGTCTCGGCATACAGCGCCATGTCGACCGAAGTTTGCCCGCCACACAGGACCGCGCACAAGGCGATAATCAGCAACTCATGAAAGTCGTGCCGGCGGGCATTGCTGGCTCGGGAACCGGACAGGTCGGCGAAACAGGCGACGAAGCGTTCCAATGTGGCCTCCTGGGGATGGCGAATCCCCTGAGGTAGAATCGATTCGGCCCGAATCGGGCAAG
>JANXTL010000214.1 GCA_025352375.1 Acetobacteraceae bacterium
CGCATACTCACCGCATGTCAGACACACTCCCCCGCGACGGCCTCGTCGCCGTCGTCAAGCGCGATTGCCCGACCTGCGTACTGGCGGCCCCGGTGCTGGCCGAACTGGCTGCGCAAGGCGGCATCGTCGTCTACACCCAGGACGACCCGTCGTTCCCCGAGGAAGTCGCCGGGCGCATCGACGATACCGCGCTGGAAATCTCCCACCGCCTCGGGATTGAGATCGTGCCGACGCTGATCCGCTTCCAGGATGGCCAGGACGTCGGCCGCACCTACGGCTGGGATCGCGCGGAGTGGGAACGTATCAGCGGCTTCCAGGGGATCGGCGCCGACCTGCCGGCCTTCCGCCCGGGTTGCGGCGCGAAGAACGTCGAACCCGGCGTGTTGGAAAAACTCAAAATCCGCTTCAACGAAACCGGCCTCACCGCCCGCCACATCGAGCTCGGCGACGGCGAAGACGAGTTCGAGGCGATGTTCGAACGCGGTTGGTCCGACGGATTGCCGGTCGTGCCCCCGACGCAGGAACGGGTGCTGCGGATGCTGAGTGGAACGGCCCGCGATCCTGGGGAAATAATTGGCCTTTGCCCACCGAACCTGATCCCGGCAACGGTCGAGAAGATCGCCATCAACGCGGTGATGGCGGGCTGCAAGCCGGAATATCTCCCTGTCGTGCTGGCCGCCATCGAGGCAGTGCTGGACCCGGCCTTCGCCATGCACGGCGTGCTGGCGACCACCATGTTCGTCGGGCCGGTGCTGGTGGTGAATGGCCCGATCCGGCGGCAGATCGGGATGAACGGGCGCGGCAACGCCCTCGGCCAGGGCAACCGAGCGAACGCGACGATCGGGCGGGCGGTGCAGCTGGTGATCCGCAATATCGGCGGCGGCCGGCCGCAGGAGGTTGATCGCGCCACCCTCGGCAACCCGGGGAAATATACGTATTGCTTCGCGGAAGACGAGGAAGGTTCGTGCTGGGAGCCTCTGTCCACCGATTTCGGCATTCCGCGCGGGGTTTCTGCCGTCACCGTCTTCGCCGGCTTCGGGCTGCAAGGCGTGGTGGACCAGAAGTCGCGCACACCGGAAAGCCTGACGCGATCGATGGCCGGCTCCTTGCGCGCGATCCACAACCCCAAACTCTACCCGGCCTGTGACGCGATGCTGGTCGTCTGCCCGGAGCATGAGCGCACGTTCCGCCTCGCGGGTTGGACCAAGCAGCGCGTCCTGGAAGAACTACAGGCCCTGACCGCGGTGCCGGCCGATCCGCTGCTGCGCGGTGTCGACGGCATCGCCGAGGGCCTGCCCCCAGCGATGGCCGGCCGCACGGTTCACAAATTCCGCCCCAACGGTCTGATGATCGTCCGCGCGGGCGGCGGTGCCGGCATGTTCTCCGGCATTATCGGCGGTTGGGCCATGCCTGGGCCAACCGGAAGTCTACCGGTAACCAGGGTCATAGGGGGATAAGCCGTGACCCTGTCATGGCCGATCTTCGCTCCACCTGTGTTAGGTTGGCAGTTGGCGGGATCGCGAATTTCTCTTGTTGTGTCATCCCGGTGCTTGTCACCGGGATCAGTACCAGCACCCTGCCGCGATTGATCCCGGTGACAAGCACCGGGATGACATGGGGAGAGAGCGATACCGCTTCCCCCAGGACTTTTAACCAGGGAGGTGAAAGCATGACGATCCTGCTAGACCCGACGTCGGAATCCACACCGGCGTCGCGGCAACGACTGGCCAGACCAGACAAGTTGGACGGCCTGACGGTGGGACTACTGGATATCTCGAAACCGCGCGGGGACGTGTTCCTCGACCGGCTGGACGAGCGTCTGTCCGGTATGGGAATCACGGTGAAGCGTTACATGAAACCAACGGTGGCCAAACCGGCGCCGCTGGCGGTGTATCAGCAGATCGCACTCGAGGCGAACCTGGTGATCGAAGGGCTGGCGGACTGAGGCTCCTGCACATCGTGCTGTACGCATGATCTGGCGGATCTCGAGTCCCGTGGCATCCCTTCGGTCGGTGTCGCCACCACCGAGTTCATCGACGCCGCCGCCGCGCAATCCAAGGCGCTCGGCACCGACCCGGCCTATGTCTTCGTGCCCCACCCCGTGCAGGACCGCACGGACGCGGAGCTGCGGCAGATGGCCGACGACCACCTGGACGCCATTCTGGCGCAGTTGGTCAAAAAGCCGTGATAAACGAAGGGCGGCACCAGTCGGTGCCGCCCTTTTTCGTGTCCCGCGCCCCGGAAAACTGGGGTGCAAAGTTTCTCGACAGAACGCCGGCGGGATTACGCCCGGCGGCGCCGTATGAAGCCCAGGCCAGCTAGGTCGAGGCCAACGAGCGCAATGGACGCCGGCTCGGGGATCGGATCCGGGCCCGGACCATATAGAACAACATTATGGCCAGTGGCTTCATGGGAGAACGCCGGCAACGTGTAGCCGCTGCTGTCGACCATATGGTATGGCGCGATCAGGCTGTCGGCCAGCCAGAAGGTGATGGAGTAACTGTCGCCGATCGTCGTCGTGAAGGTCTGGGCAAAGGTCTTGTAACCAGCGCCTGGGGGCGCCGTGTTGACATTCTGCGCCTGCACCTGACCGGCTACCGTGACGGTCAGAATCGCCCCAATCGCAACCTTCAACATATGCCGCATCCAAAAATCCCCATCTCAAGCCGTATCGCCAAGCAACTGCGTTTTGACCGCTGCTCCTTTCCCCGAGCCTGACCTGACATTCGCAATACCCATGCCACCCCACAACATGCGGACATGACACGATATTTTCCGCGCACATGCCTGGGCGTGTAAATGCTCCGACAACAACCTTAAATCACGGCTGTAACGTGCTGCTCAAAAATGATATTTGCCATCGCAGCTCTTCAACCGACAGGGGAAAGCCTCCACCGGCGTTCGCCGCCAGTGTCTCCGCCGGCGGCACCAGCCCCAGCAACCCTTGCACCGCAACGCCCGCCCGCATGGAAAATCCTGCCTGCCACACCAGGCTAACCAGGCCCTTAGCGTTGCGTAAGGTGCCAGCGCGCTCCACGACCTCGATCGGGACCTCGGACGCAACGGCCAGCAGGGCGGCGGCCATCGCCGCATCGCCGCGCCGCACCGCGCTCAGCAGTGTCTGCTCGGTCAGCAGCCCGGCGCGCGACAGCCGGTGTGCTTCGGCCATCGATTCGGCGCCGGACCCATCGACCTGCGCGGGGCCGAGCGTCAGGCGCTGCGCCAACCGAGAAGCCAATGTCGGGTCCAGATCGGGCCGAGCGGCGAGGGTGGCCAGCAGATGGGAGGAAACAATCTCCGACAGCGCCTGCGCCGCGCGGGGCGGCAGCACGGGCCGGCGAATCAACGGGGCCTGCCAATCGACATGCTCGTGCGCGGCCGCCGCCAGCGCGTCCAAAGCAGCCTCCCGTATTTGGGCGGACGGGTTGTCCAGCAGGGCGACGATGGCATCCGGGTCGGCCGACGCGACAACCGCATCCGATACCGCCTCGCCGATCCCCGGCCGGCGCGCCACGGCGGCTACGGTGCCGGGGGACGGTGCGGCGGACACCAGGGCGAGCAAATCCTCGCTGGTCAGCAAGGGCGAAAACAGGATCACCGGTTCCGCGACCGTGACTGAGTTGTCACGAGCGAGCGCCAGGATCAGGGCCTTCGGCACGTCGGGCAGGTCCTTCACCACATGGGCAATGGCGGCGCGCACCCGTTCGACTTCCTCGCTGACCAAGCGGGTGAGCGCCTCGTAGGCCTGTTGCCGCACCCGCGATTGCGCCTCATCCGGCAGGCCGTGCGTCATGGCGGCCAACTTGTGCGCCAGCAGGTCCCGTACCCGCTCATCCGCATCGGGGTGTAAATCCATCAGCCGCCCTCCAGCAGGGACACCCGCCAGTGACCGCGGCCGTTGCGTTTGGCCTCATACATGGCTTCGTCCGCCCGTCGGATCAGGCCGTCGATGTCCTCGTCGGCCCGCACCGCGCGGGTTGCGATGCCGATCGACAGTGTGATGCGGGGTGTGGCACCGCCGGTGATTTCATCGAGCGCGTGGGGCACGGCGGTCCGCAGCGCCTCCGCCCGTTCGGCGGCCGTCATGTGATCGGCGCCGCCGAGCCAGAGGGCGAATTCGTCGCCGCCGAGGCGGGCAACGAGGTCGGCGGGGCGCACGGTGTCGCGCAGCACGGTGGCGGTGCGCAGCAACACCTGATCCCCGGCCTCGTGCCCCAGCCGGTCGTTCACTGCCTTAAAGTGATCCAAATCCACGAACATCAGCGTGCTCGGCACCCCTTCTCGATCGGCGCGATCGGTGTGGCGGAGCACTTCTTCCCGAAACGCGCGGCGGTTCAGCAAGCCGGTCAGGGGGTCGGTGCGGGCCTGGCGCATCATCTCCCGCTGAATGGCTTCGTGCTCCAACGCAATGCGCACGATCTTGCCGGCCGCGGCGATCAGGCGGATGTCGTCGGAGTCCCATGCGCGGGCGGTGGCGGCACGCCAGGCGGCGAGGCCGGTCTGCTCGCCGAAGCGGGTCTGGCAGATATCGGCCAGGATGTGCCGCCCGTCCTGGGCAATGCCCAGGCGGGGGGCAATGCCCAGGCGGGGGGCAATGCCCAGGCGGGGGGCAATGCCTAGTCGGGGGGCGTTGTCGTGGCACGACAGCAGCGCCGCGACGTCCGGCAGGATGGTATCGGCCCCGGTTCCCGCCCGATGGGCGACCGAGGCCGCCTGTTCCGTTCCAGGCAGCAGGATCGCCGCCGCGCCCTCGGCGCCCAGTGCTTTGGCCATGGCCTCCAGCGCGGACAGCAGCATTTTCGGCGCCAGTACCTCCCGCCCCATGCGCGAGAGTATATGGTCCAGTGCGTCCCCCAGACGCTGGGCACCGGCCAGCCGAGCGCCGGGGGCGTCGAGCGCGGTGACGTCCATGCCGACACCGCGCACCCCCGCGATACGGCCCAGCGAGTCCAGCATCGGTTCGGCGGAGAAAGCCAGGCACGCGATCCCGCCATCCCCGCGGCGCAGCCAGGCCCGGCGGTGCCGCACTCGGACGGTGACACGGAACGGGTCGAAGCCCGCACTGTCCCGCCCATCGGCCAGCAAAGCCGAGGCGTCCCCGCCCACCAGCACCCCGCTCGGCCAGCCCAGCACGGGGTCCGGGTGGAGAAATGTGAGGCGGCCGAGATGATCGGCCTCGAACGCCAGTTCCGCACTCAGGTTCACCAGATCCCGCCATCGCTGGCGGCTGTCGAGCAACGCCCCGCGCAGCCGTTCGGCGGCGGCTGGGAGGAACCGGGCGGATTGCCCCGGTATGTCGGTATCGGTCATGCGCGTTGAGCCTTCTACGGATCGGGCGCAGCATGACGCGGAAAGGTTAACGAAAGGTTTAAAGCGGCGAAAATTTCTCGGTTTTTTTGCGTCCGAACGCATGCGGGCGGGGTCGGATAAAAGGGGGTGTTGACATATTTCCTATACGGCTAATAATCCCTTCGTCACCCAACCCAGAACCATTACCATGACAGAAATCGAACCCAACAGCCCGTTCACCCAAAACCTCCTCCGCACCCTCGTCGCCACCATCCGCGCCCAGCCCGACGAAACGGCCGCCGAGTACGAAGAACGCTTCGCCGCCGCCACCACCGCCTGCGCCGCCTTCTGCCCGCGCGACACCGTCGAGCAAATGCTCTCCGCGCAGATCGTCGCCGCACACCACAGCGCCCTCGATTGCCTCGCCCAGGCGGCGGAGACCGAGGACCAAACCCAGGCAGATAAGCTGAGTCGCTCCCACGCCACGCTGATCCGCAGCATGCGCGACATGATGCGCCTGCTGCAAACCCGCCAGCAGCGCCCGGCGGACACCGACGCCCCGCCGGCCATCGAACCGATCCCCAAGCCGCGCCGCCGGCCCGCCGAACCGAAAGCGACGTAATACCAACTGGCCGAACCTTCGACCGATGCCGTCCTCGCGGAATGTGGGCTAACACTTGGCGTGTTGGCGGGCCGCGCTATAACCGCGCTAGCGAATACCGAAGGAACCCCGCCGATGCCGAAGATCTGGGACAAGTCGAAAATGCCGTCGCGCCATGTGACGGTGGGCCCGACCCGCGCGCCGCACCGCAGTTACTACTACGCGATGGGCATGACCGCCGAGGAAATCGCCGAACCGCTGGTCGGCGTCGCCACCTGCTGGAACGAGGCCGCACCGTGCAACATCGCGCTGTCCCGTCAGGCCCAGTCGGTGAAAATCGGCGTGAAGGAAGAATTCGGCGCCCCCCGGGAATTCACCACCATCACCGTCACCGATGGCATCGCGATGGGGCATCAGGGGATGAAGTCCTCGCTGGTGTCGCGCGACCTGATCGCCGACAGTGTGGAACTGACCATGCGCGGCCATTGCTACGACGGGCTGGTGGGTCTGGCCGGGTGCGACAAGTCGCTGCCGGGCATGATGATGGCGATGCTGCGCCTGAACGTGCCCAGCGTGTTCATGTATGGCGGCTCCATCATGCCGGGGCATCACGACGGCAAGGATGTCACCGTGGTGGATGTGTTCGAGGCCGTGGGCCAGTATTCGGCCGGCAAGATCACCGAGGAAGAACTGCACGCGCTGGAATTCGTGGCCTGTCCGTCCGCCGGGGCGTGCGGCGGGCAGTTCACCGCCAATACGATGGCGATGATTTCCGAGGTGATCGGCTTGGCGCTGCCCGGTTCGGCGGGCGCCCCAGCCATCGATGAGGCCCGCGATCGGTTCGCCATTGAATCCGGCCGCGCGGTGATGAAATTGATAGAAATGAACCTGCGGCCGCGCGACATCGTGACGCGCAAGGCGCTGGAAAACGCGGCGGTAATCGTTGGGGCGACGGGTGGTTCCACCAACGCCGGCCTGCATCTGCCGGCCATCGCGCATGAGGCCGGCATCGTCTTCACCATGGACGACGTGCTGGAGATCATGCGCAAAACCCCATACATCGCCGACCTCAAGCCGGGCGGGCGCTATGTCGCCTACGACGTGCATAAGATCGGCGGCGTGCCGGTGGTAATCAAAGCACTGCTCGATGCCGGGTTACTGCACGGCGACTGCATGACCGTGACCGGCAAAACCCTGGCGGAGAACCACAAGGACGTTGTTTTTCCGGTCGGCCAGGACGTGGTGTTTCCGGTGTCGCAGGCGATCTCCCCCACCGGCGGCGTCGTGGGCCTGAAAGGCAACCTGGCCCCGGATGGTGCGATCGTGAAAATTGCTGGCATGGATGAGCACAGCCTGCGGTTCGAGGGCACCGCGCTCTGCTTCGACTCCGAGGAAGAAGCGTTTGAGGCCGTGAACCTGCGCGCCTACAAGGCGGGCGACGTGATCGTCGTCCGCTACGAAGGCCCGAAGGGCGGCCCCGGCATGCGCGAAATGCTGTCCACCACCGCTGCGATCTACGGCCAGAGCCAGAGCGGCGGCAAGGAAGTGGCACTGATCACCGACGGCCGATTCTCCGGCGCGACGCGCGGCTTCTGCGTCGGGCACGTCGGCCCGGAAGCGGCGGTCGGCGGCCCCATCGCGCTGCTGAAGAACGGCGACAAGATCGTCATCGACGCCGCCGCCGGGACCATCGACATGATGGTCCCCGAGGACGAAATCGCCGCCCGCCGCGCCGCGTGGAAGCCGCGTCCGACGAACTACAACTCTGGTGCGATCTGGAAGTATGCGCAGCTGGTGGGCCCGGCGTATCTGGGCGCGCTGACGCACCCCGGCGCGGCGGCGGAAACCCACTGCTACGCGGATTTGTGATGTCTGATTCGGGGGATTGCGACGCTTAGGCAACGCCGGCAAATAAGTGCGTCAGCACGCCGGCAAAGTTGCCGTTCAAAACAAGAGCTTAGGCCCTGTCCGATCCGCATGATCGATTCGATTATCTTTGGACAGGGCCTTAGCAATCCCCTTATACCGTAGCCAGTGCTATGTTTTGCCCTATCGAAATGGAGGGTCGATTCCATGCGGCGACTGACTATGGCGACATTGCTTCTGGCAGTTGGCATCGGCACCGCGGCCGCACAGCCGCCACCGAACTATGCGCCCATTCCGGCCCCCCGGTATGAGGCTGTGCCCCCGCCGCGCGGAGAACGCTTCCTGTGGCAACCCGGCCACTGGCACTGGAACGGGTACCGCTATGTCTGGTTCCCCGGCGTCTATGTCGCTCGCCAGCCCTACTACCATCATTGGGTCGAAGGGCACTGGGCTTGGACGCCGCGCTGGGGCCGCTACGTCTGGGTGCGCGGGCACTGGGATTAAGCGATCTCGATCATCACTGGCACATGATCGGATGGTTGCTGTTGCTCCCGCTCCATCCGGTCGGGTTCGGCGGATACCAGCCGCTCGGCCAGATCGGGCGATAGCAGCGCGTGGTCGATGCGCAGGCCGGAATTCCGTTCCCAAGCGGCGGCTTGATAGTCCCAGAATGTGTAAACCGGGCCGTCGGGCTCGATGGCTCGAATCGCGTCCGTCATGCCCGCCCAAACCATCCGCCGCAACTGTGCTCGGCTTTCCGGCCTCACCAGCGCGTCGGTGGGGGACAATGCACCCTTCGCGTAGTCCTCATCCGTGGGCGCCACGTTGAAGTCGCCGAGCACGATCAGGGGCGTATCGGTGGCGAGCAGGGCCTCGATCCGGTCCGCGAGGCGGTCCATCCAGTTCAGCTTATAGGCGAACCCTTCCTCGCCGCGGGAATTGCCGTTCGGCAGGTAGATACCGATGGCGGTAATGCACCCCGCCTCGACCTCAATGTAACGCGACTGGGCGTCGTCCTCCGGCAGGCCGGGCAGTGCGCGGTGGGTGACCGTGAAGGGGATGCGCGACAGCACGGCGACGCCGTTATACGACTTCTGCCCCACGATCTCGGCCTGGTAGCCCAAGCCCTGGAAGGTCAGCGCGGGAAAGGCCGCGGCCTCGCACTTGATCTCCTGCAGGAATAGCAAATCGGGTTGGCGGCGTTCGAGCCAGCGCGCGACGTGGCTTTCCCGCTGGCGGATGGAGTTCACGTTCCAGGTGGCGATCTTCATGCTGGTATCCGGTGGTTCTTCCCCCAGCATGCGGGGCGCACGCCGGCAGGTCAAAAAGCTTGTCCGTATGGAGCACGAAATGCCAATGTGCGCATAAGTCATAACCATCTGGGAGGTTACCATGCGCCGGCTCGCGCTCTGTCTGACCATCGGCCTTCTGCTAAACCCGGTCCCTTTTGCGCATGCGGCCGACACCGTATCGCCCTTCGCCGCCCCGAACCTGGCGCCCGCCCGCGCGAAGATCAAAGCGAAGGACTATGCTGGCGCTTTGGCGCTGCTGCGGCCCATGCTGAACAGCAACATCAACCCCGACTTGTTCAATCTGGCCGGCTTCTGCTTCCGCAAAACCGGCGACCAGCAGCAAGCCTGGGTCTATTACAAAAAGGCCCTCGATCTTGACCCCAACCATCTCGGCACGCTCGAATACCAGGGCGAGCTCTTTGTCGAGACCGGGCAACTCGATAAGGCACGGCAAAACCTGGCGCAGCTGAAGATCCTGTGCCCCCGTGGATGCGAGGAACTGGAGGATCTGCAAGCCGCCATCGCCAAAGCGCCCAAAACCTAGCGGCCCTTTTCGCGCACGGCGGCGTCCGGTAGTCTTGCCGGCGACAAGGCCCGGGGGGATACGCGCATGCGGCAGATGGCACTGGTGGGCTTCCTGCAAGCCCAGAATTGCACCAATTTCGTGGGCTCCTGGCGGCACCCGCAGGCCGCGCAGGATTTTATGTCGGCGGAATATTACCGCCGGATCGGCCGAGCACTGGAGGCTGGGAAATTCCACCTCGGCTTCTTCGACGACCGGCTGGCGATGCCCGATCTGTTCGGCGGCGACCACGCCCAGGTCGTTGCCAACGGCATCCGTGTCGTAAAGATGGACCCGTTGACCGTCCTGACGGTGATGGGCATGGCGACGACGCGGCTGGGCCTCGGCTCTACCCTGTCCACCACCTATTTCGAGCCGTTCCACGCGGCCCGTGTTTTCCAGACGCTGGACCTGATGACCGACGGCCGCGCCGCCTGGAATGTCGTGACCTCCATGAACGACGGCGAGGCCCGGAATATGGGCCAGGATTCGCATCGGCATCACGATCGTCGCTACGACCGCGCCGACGAGTTCATGGAGGTGGTGATGGGCCACTGGGACGCGTGGGAGGACGGCGCGATCGTTGCCGATAAGGCCTCAGGGTTGTTCGCACACCCCGAAAAAGTGCACCGTCTGGACTACAAAGGCAAGTTCTTCCAGTCTCGCGGGCCGTTCACGGTGCCTCGTTCGGCGCAGGGACATCCGGTTATTATTCAAGCGGGACAGAGCGGCCGCGGCACCACCTTCGCCGCACGCTGGGCCGAGTGCGTGTTCGTCAATTACCACAGCTTGGAGCAAGCACGCCGAGACTACGCCGCGTTCAAAGGAAAGGTGACCGAGGCCGGCCGCGATCCGGAGAAAGTCTTCGTCTGCGCCGGCGTCTACCCCATCGTCGCGGAAACCCGTGCCGAGGCCGAAGACAAAGTCGCGCTGATCGACAGCCTGCCGAAGGAAATCGATAGCCTGGCGCTGCTGTCGGAGGTGCTGAACTTCGACTTCGCCAAACAACCGATCGATAAGCCCTTTACGCAGGAGGAACTGGACAGTTGGACCGGCGTCCAAGGCATGCGCGACCGCATCAAGCGGGAACTGGGCAACCGTTTGCCGACCCCGCGCGACTTCATCGACATCACGCGGCGCGGAACGTTCCACGATCATCCTCGGTTTGTGGGAACGCCGAAGGATGTGGCGGATGGGCTGGAGGAATGGTTTTCTACAAGGGCCTGCGACGGTTTCGTGATCGCGGCGGCGCATGTTCCAGGATCGTATGAGGAATTCAGCACGCTGGTGGTGCCGGAGCTGCAACGGCGTGGGATCTTCCACACGGATTATGCCGGGCCGACGTTGCGGGAGAACCTCGGCCTGGACCGGCCGGCGGTAGGCGCCTGGCGGTAACCCTACCTTCGCACCGCCGCCCCTCGCAGCTATCCTCTGCTCCATCATCGCCCCCCAACGAGGAGTCCGAAACAATGAAACTCTACTACGCCCCCGGCGCCTGTTCGATCGGCATCCATGTGCTGCTTGAGGAAATCGGCCAGCCCTATGAACTGGAAGCGGTCAACCTCCGTGAGGGCGCGCAGCACAAGCCCGAATACGCCGCCATGAACCCCAAATCCAAGGTCCCGGCTTTGCTGCGCGACGACGGCTCGCTCCAGACCGAGTATCCAGCCATCGCCTATTGGCTCGCCCGCGCCAACCCGTCCAGCAATCTGCTGCCGGACAACATCGACCAGCAGGCCCGCGCGCTGGAGATCATGGATTACTGCGTCGCCACCATGCACATGCAGGGTTTCGCCCGCCTGTTCCGCCCGGCCGACTTCTCGCCCGACCCGGCGCAGGAGGAAGCGGTGAAAGCCCGCGGCAAGGAAATCGCGATCAAGGGCTTCGACACCCTGAACGCCACGCTGGAGGGCAAGGATTACGCCATCGGCCCGTTCTCCATCGCCGATTCCGCGGTGTTCTACGTTGAGTTCTGGGCCGGGCGCGTCGGCATCCCTTTGCCGGCAAACTGCGCCGCGCATTTCGAGCGGATGAAAGCCCGGCCGGCCATCCAGCGCACCATGCAACAGGAAGGCGTTTGAGCCCCGAACCTCTGGCGCAGGTGCCATTCTGGTACCTGCGTCACGGCGAAACCGACTGGAACGCGCGAGGCGTATCGCAAGGCAGCATCGACATCCCGCTCAACTCCGCCGGCATCGCCCAGGCTCGGGATGCCGCCGAGCAACTGCGTAACAAAGGCATTAAAACGATCGTCGCTTCGCCGCTGTCTCGCGCCCGCTTGACGGCGGAGATCGTTGCGGAAGTCCTCGGCTTGCCCGTGCTGATCGATCCCGATCTGCAAGAGGTCAACTGGGGCGTGCAGGAGGGTCAGCCGATGGCCGAATGGTTCGCCGATTGGGTCGGCGGCGGCGCCGCGCCGAAGGGCGGGGAGACGTTCGCCGAACTCCACCAACGCGCGATCGTCGGGCTGAACCGGTCGTTGGTGCATCCCTCCGCGGTGCTGATCGTGGCGCACGGCGCATTATTCCGCGCCATTCGCGCCGGCATGGGCATCGAACCGAACCGCCGCACGTTAAACGGCGTGCCCATGTGGTGCGCGCCGAACGCCGATGGATGGACCATCGACTAACCGGTTGCTACCCGCCGTCGCTTCCGGCATGATGCTCGCGTCCCAGCCACCCGGCGCGGGAGAGAGCGGGCCACACCCCGCCGCCGAAGGCGCAACCGGCCCCCGGAAACGCTCAGGCAACAGGGACCGCGCGGGGAACAGGGATCTCTGGAGAGCCGATGGCTCCGGCCATTGCACCGACGGAGTAAGGCGTTAGACCGCCGAATCTCTCAGGTTCCGCGACAGAGGGGGGTCACCTTCCATCGGCATATCGCCGTTGGGTGACCTCGTGCGCGGAGAATTCTGTTGGACGCCCCCCTTCTCACAACCCCGCTGGACGCGTGGCACCGCCGCCTCGGCGCGCGTATGGTGCCGTTCGCCGGCTACGCGATGCCGGTGCGATACGATTTTGCCGGTGTGCTTGCGGATCGTTGCCGTAGCGGTGTGCTGGCCGAGCATTTGCATTGCCGCGAGAAAGCGGCGCTGTTCGACGTGTCGCACATGGGGCAGGCGATGCTGGAAGGCCCGGGCGCGGCCGAGGCTTTGGAACGCCTGGTGCCCGGCGACATAATGGGCCTGAAGCCCGGTCGCCAGCGCTACACCCTGCTGACCAACGAGGCTGGCGGGATCATCGACGACCTGATGGTCGCCAATTTTGGTGGGGATCGGCTGTTGCTGGTGGTCAACGCCAGCCGCAAGGACATCGATTTCCCGCATATCCAGGCGGGGCTGCCGTCAGGCGTCACGCTGACGGTGCTGCCCGATCGGGCACTGCTGGCGCTGCAAGGTCCGGCCGCCGCGAGCATCGTCGGCAGCGCATTGCCGTTCATGGGCGTGGCCGAAACCGAGGTCGAAGGCATCGGGTGCTTTATCTCGCGGTCGGGCTATACCGGGGAGGACGGGTTCGAAATCTCGTTCCCCGCCGCCCACGCGGAAGCTTTGGCCGACCGGTTGCTGGCGCACGCCGCCGTGGTGCCCGCCGGCCTCGGCGCCCGCGATTCACTGAGGCTGGAGGCCGGCCTGTGCCTCTATGGCAACGACATCGACGAAACCACCACCCCCATCGAGGCCGGCCTGACCTGGGTCATCGGCAAACGCCGCAAAATGTCCTGGGACTTTCCAGGCGGTGCGATCATCCGCGACCAGCTCGACAACGGTGCCCCGCGCCTGCGTGTGGGCATACGTCCCGATACGCGCACCCCGGCGCGCGGCGGCACCGAAATCGTGGATGCCGGCATCGTGACCTCCGGCGGGTTCTCGCCGACATTGAACGCGCCGATCGCGATGGGATACGTCCGTCGCGCGTTGGCCGAAGACGGCACTGTTCTTACGCTGATGGTGCGCGGCAAAGCCTTGCCCGCGACCGTCGTCCCCATGCCTTTCGTTCCCCATAAATATGCCCGCTAGGAGACACTCCCATGGCCAAGAAAAACGCCGATAGACGGTACACCAAAGACCACGAATGGGTGGAGCTGGACGGCGATATCGCCACCGTCGGGATCACCGACCACGCCCAGGAACAGCTTGGCGACGTCGTGCATGTCGAACTGCCCGATGCCGACCGCATGGTCGCCGCCAACGAGGCGTGTGCCGTCGTGGAAAGCGTCAAGGCCGCGTCCGACGTTTACGCCCCGCTGGCGGGAACGGTGGTGGAAATCAACGAAACCATCGTCGAAGACCCCGCCATCGTGAATAGCGACGCGGAAGGCGAGGGCTGGTTCTTCAAGCTGGAACTCGAGGACACCGAATCGTTCGAAGAGTTGATGGACGAAGAGGCCTACGAAGAATATCTGGAGACATTGTAACGATGGATGCGCTCACGGAACTCGCCGTGCTGGAAGCCGCCGATGCGTTTATCGGCCGCCATATCGGGCCGTCGGACGCCGACATAGCCGCGATGCTGCGGATTGTCGGCGCCGCGAGCCTGGACGACGTGGCGGCGAAGACCGTTCCGGAATCCATTCGTTCGAACCAATCGCTGCAACTACCGCCGCCGGTCGATGAGGCCGGGGTCTTGGCGGAATTGCGCGGGCTGGCGGACCGCAACGTGGTGAAGAAGTCGCTGATCGGGATGGGCTACCATGGCACCGTCACCCCGCCGGTGATCCTGCGCAATGTCCTGGAAAACCCCGGCTGGTATACAGCCTATACCCCGTACCAGGCGGAAATCGCGCAGGGCCGCCTGGAGGCGCTGCTGAATTTCCAGACCATGATCTGCGAACTCACCGGTATGGAAATCGCCAACGCCTCGTTGCTGGATGAGGCGACGGCGGCGGCCGAGGCGATGGCCATGGCGCACGGCATCGGCAAATCCGATACAATTGCGGTTGCGTCCGACGTCCACCCGCAGACGCGCGCTGTGCTGGCAACGCGGGCGAAACCGATAGGGGTGACGATTGTCGATTTTAGCCCGGGCGACATCGCCGCGATCGACGCCGCGAAGCCGTTCGCGGTGCTGCTACAGTACCCCGGTTCGACCGGAGAAGTGCGCGATTTGTCCGCGGAGATCGCCGCGGCCCATGCGCATGCCGCGCTGGCCATCGTCGCGGCGGACCTGTTGTCGCTCGCGCTGCTGAAACCACCGGGAGAGATGGGCGCGGACGCGGTTGTCGGTTCGGCACAGCGGTTCGGCGTCCCAATGGGCTTCGGCGGCCCGCATGCCGGGTTCTTCGGCACGCGCGACGCATTCAAGCGCCACATGCCCGGGCGGCTGGTCGGCGTGTCCCTGGATGCCGACGGTGCACCCGCCATGCGACTGGCGCTGCAAACACGGGAGCAACATATCCGCCGCGAAAAAGCGACCTCCAACATCTGCACCAACCAGGCACTTATTGCGCTGATGGCAACAGTGTTTATGAGCACCTACGGCAAGCGGGGCTTGCGTGAACTGGCTGAACAGAATCTGGCGAAGGCGCATTATTTAGCCAACGGTTTACCGCTTCGTTTCAGTTCGCCGTTCTTCAATGAATTTGTGGTGCGCGTGGGTGATCCGGAAGCAGTGAACCAGAAATTGCTTGCAGAGAAAGTGATCGGCGGA
>JANXTL010000215.1 GCA_025352375.1 Acetobacteraceae bacterium
CGGGCGCCCTGATCGGGCCAAAAAGGCGATCCTCCGGCCAACCGGGGCCCTGGCTGCCCGACTGAGACTGCATACGACAGGGAGGGTCGATCCGGCGAGGATCGGCCCTTTCCTGTGTACCAGCGTGTTTGAGTACGGGCCACCATGTCCGTTGCCTCCGTTTTGATTGCGGCGACGCTACGCCAATGGTCTATTGAACGAGCCTCGTGCAAAAATAGGATCGAAGCCGGCTATGATTTTAGAAAGTGCTTTGGTAATAACAGTGTATAATTCAAGAGAATAACTAAAAGATATATTTATTTGCCGCGACCGGTTTCGATTCTACATTGCGCGAATAGGCGCGGTTGATGGATCCTGCGGCGACGCATTGGAAGCATGATGGCGGAACCGCATGACAGCACGATCACCCGGTGGAACCGTATCCAGACGGCTCTGTTCCCCTGGATGCGGGAGGAACTCGACCCGCTTACCGAAGCGCTGGAACGGTTGATCCATGTGCTCGATACGATCCGCTTGGAGGCCTTCGTGCCGCCGCCGCCAAGCGGCGGGCGTGGCCGCAAGCCGGAAGATCGGCGTGCCCTGGCGCGGTCGTTCGTGGCAAAAGCCATGCTCGGCCTGCCGACCACCGTCGCACTGATCGACCGCCTCGCCACGGATCGCGTGCTTCGTCGTATATGTGGCTGGGAAAAGCGCCGGGAGGTCCCGAGCGAGGCCACGTTCTCGCGTGCCCCCCGCCTTCGCAGGGGCAAGCTTCGAGGAATTCGCGGTGACCGAACTGGCGGAGCGCATGCATGCGGCGCTGATCGCGCGCAGCATCGGCGCGCGTATCGTCGGCTGCGTCGCGCGCGATGCCATCGAGATCGATGCCCGCGAAAAGCCCGCCAAGAAGGCCGATCCGCCACCGCCGACCGATCCGCCGCGGCCGAGGGGACGCCCGAAAAAGGGCGAAGAGCGGCCGAAGGAACCCACCCGCCTGGAGCGGCAGGTCACCCAAAACCTCAACGCCATGCTGGCAGAGCTTTCCACCGTGTGCGATGTCGGAACCAAGAAGAACAGCAAGGGCTACAAGACGAGTTGGACCGGATACAAACTCCACATCGACGTAGCGGACGGGCAGATACCAGTTTGTTGCCTGCTGACCTCGGCGTCGGTGCACGACAGTCAGGTGGCGATTCCGTTGATGACCATGACCGGACAGCGGATCGCATATTTGTACGACATCATGGATGCCGCCTACGATGCCGCCGCAATTGCCACGCACAGCCGCGCCTGCGGGCATGTCCCGCTGACCGATCCCAATTTCCGCGCCGATACCGCGGCGAAAACCGAACGGGATGCGGAGGTCAGACGCCGGGCGCTGATCCATCTGCCCGACCCAACCAAACTCTGGTATAATTTTCGCACCATGGTCGAGCGTATCAATGGAAGGCTGAAGCACGAATACGGCGGACGCTTCGTGCGCGTCAGAGGCGCGATCAAGGTTAAATCCCACCTGATGTTCGGTATGCTGGCGCTGACCGTCGATTAGATCTTCAGGATCAGCAGACCCCAGCCTGTGCCTGGGTGATCACCGCACCCGGGTGATGGCAAAACCGGCCGGACCGACGATTCTGCAAGAGGCTCGCTTGGCTCCTATTACAAGACAGTACTGCTGACAGCGACGACCGGCCTGGTGCGGCGAGGACAAGACACTCATGGCCATCAATCCCAGTAGACATAAATATATCTTTATGTCACAAGATCGCCATGGATCAGCTCCTGGCCAACCTGCGCGCCGCCGCCGAACCCACGCGCTTGCGCTTGCTGGCGCTGGCGGCGCGCGGCGCGTTCTGCGTCATGGAATTCACTGAAATCCTCGGCCAATCGCAGCCGCGCTTGTCCCGCCATTTGAAGCTGCTGTGCGAGTGCGACCTGCTGGACCGGGTGAGGGAGGGGACGAATGTGTGGTTCGCGCTTCCCACCGGGCCCGACGGCGACCTTGCGCGCGAACTAATCGCTCGGTTGCCAGGCGACGACCCGACGCTCGAATCCGACCGGCGCCAGGCCGCCCGTGTGCTGGCGGAACGGGCCCGTGAGGCGTCCGACAGCTTCCGCCGCACCGGCGCCGATTGGGATGAGATGCGGGCGCTGGAACTGCCGGCGCACGATGTCGAACAGGCGCTGCTGACGTTGATCCCGAACACCGGTCAGTTGCTGGACGTTGGCACGGGGACCGGCCGCGTCCTGGAACTGCTCGCGCCGCGCGCCAAACAGGCGCTGGGTGTCGATGCGTCGAAGGCGATGCTGGCGCTGGCTCGTACCCGCTTGTCGGGCGAGCAATTTGCCCATTGCGCGGTGCGGCAGGCCGATATGTACCGACTGCCGCTGGCCAATGCGTCGTTCGACACCGCCGTGCTGCAAATGGTGCTGCACTACGCCGAGGCCCCGGCGGGCGTGGTCGCGGAAGTTGTCCGCGTGCTGCGCCCTGGCGGGCGGCTGATCGTGATCGATCTGGCCGCGCATAACCGCACCGACCTCGGCGCCAAATTGGCGCATCGCTGGCCGGGATTCTCCGACACGGCGATGCGGGACCTGCTGGCAGCCGCCGGCTTGCGCTCCGCCGAACCCGTGACCGTGCCCGGCCCGCTTGATGTGCGGCTGTGGCCGGCCGACCGTCCCTCCGTCTGATCTGAAAGCCTGAGCATGTCCCGACCCCATCTTCTCGAAGCCCTGCGCGATTCCGTTTTGCTGTGCGACGGCGGCATGGGAAGCCGCGTGCAGGCGCTAACGCTCGATACCGAGAAGGACTACTGGGGCCGGGAGAATTGTACGGATGTCCTGTGCCTTTCGCGCCCCGACCTCGTGCGGGAAATCCATCGCGGCTACTTCGAGGCCGGCGCCGACATGGTGGAGACCAACACCTTCGGCGCCTCCCCCGTGACACTGGCGGAGTTCGACCTGTCGGAGCGCGCGTTCGAGATTAACAAGATCGCCGGTGAGCTCGCTCGCGAGGCCGCGGATAGTTTTTCGGACGGCCGGCATCGCTGGGTCGTGGGCAGCATCGGGCCCGGCACGAAGCTGCCAAGCCTCGGCAATATCGCGTACGACCCGTTGGAGGCCGGTTTGGCAGAACAATGCCGCGGCCTGATCGCCGGCGGCGTGGACGCGATATTGATCGAAACTTGCCAGGACACGTTGCAGATCAAGGCGGCCGTGAACGGTGCCAAGATCGCCCGTCTGGCCGCCGGCACCGACACCCCCATCTTCGTGCAGGTCACAGTGGAAACCACGGGTACTTTGCTCGTTGGCCCCGACATCGCCGCCGCCGCGACGGTGATCGATGCGCTGGACGTGCCACTGATGGGTCTGAACTGCGCCACCGGCCCGCAGGAAATGGCGGAGCATGTCGGCTGGCTCGCCGCCAACTGGCCGGGTTTGATCTCGGTCCAGCCCAATGCCGGGTTGCCGGAATTGGTCGATGGTCAGACCCACTATCCGCTGAACGCCGCCGACCTCGCGAGCTGGCTCGAACGCTTCATCGACCAGGACGGAGTCAACCTGATCGGCGGCTGCTGTGGCACCTCCATCGAACACATCCAGGCGCTGGACGCGATGCTACGAAAGCGTGGCGGTTTTCGGCCGGTTCCTGTCGTGCGCAAGCCGGTGTGGGTTCCCGGTGTGGCCAGTCTCTATCAAGCGGTGCCGTTCAGGCAGGAGAACGCCATCTTCGCCATCGGCGAGCGCTGCAACGCCAATGGGTCGAAGAAGTGGCGCGAACTGCAAGAAAAACACGACTGGGACGGCTGCGTGTCCATGGGCCGCGAGCAAAGCCATGAAGGCTCCCACGCGCTGGATATATGCACCGCCTTCGTTGGGCGCGATGAAAACTACGAAATGACCGAGGTCATTCGCCGGTTCACCGCGTCCGTGAACACCCCGCTGGTGATCGACTCAACCGAAACCCCGGTGCTTGAGGCCGCGCTGAAGCTGCATGGCGGCAAAGCGATCATCAACTCGATCAATTTCGAAGATGGCGAAAAGGCCGCCGCCGACCGCCTGAAACTGGCCAAACAGTTCGGCGCCGCCGTGATCGCGTTGACCATCGACGAGGTCGGCATGGCCAAGACGGCGGAGGACAAAGTCCGCATCGCCACCCGGCTGGTCGAATTCGCCTGCGACAAACACGGCCTCCAGCAAGCCGACCTGATGATCGACCCGCTGACCTTCACCATCGCCACCGGCAACGAAGACGACCGCAAGCTGGCGCAATGGACGTTGGAGGGTATCGCCGCCATCCACGAAAAATTCCCCGATATTCAGATTATTCTGGGACTGTCCAACGTCAGCTTCGGGCTGAACCCGGCGGCCCGGGCGGTGCTGAACTCGGTGTTCCTCGATCACGCCCAACGCGCCGGCATGACCGGCGCGATCGTGCATGTCTCAAAGATCCGGCCGCTGCATCTGATCGCGCCGGAGGAAGTGAAAGTTGCCGAAGACCTGATCTTCGATCGCCGCACCGAGGACTACGATCCCCTGAAAAAACTGCTGGAAATCTTCGCCGACCGGAAACTCGCCGATGCCGTTAAGAAAACCCGCGCGGAAACGCCTGCAGGGCGGCTGAAAGACCGCATCGTCGACGGCGACCGCAAGGGCCTGAGCGACGATCTGGATGAGGCGCTGGAAACCCTGGAACCCCTCGACATCATCAATAACGTGCTGCTCGATGGCATGAAGGTGGTCGGGGAATTGTTCGGCTCCGGCAAGATGCAGCTGCCCTTCGTGCTGCAAAGCGCCGAGACCATGAAGGCCGCCGTCGCCTACCTCGAACCCAAGATGGAGCGGATCGAGGGCCAGGAAAAAGGTACCATCGTGCTCGCCACCGTCAGAGGCGACGTGCATGACATCGGCAAAAACCTGGTCGATATTATTCTCACCAACAACGGCTACCGGGTCGTCAACCTCGGCATCAAGGTGCCGCTGACCGAGATGCTGCACGCCGCCGTGGAAAACCGCGCCCATGCCATCGGCATGTCCGGCCTGCTGGTGAAATCCACCGTGGTGATGCGCGAAAACCTCGAGGAAATGACCCGACAGGGCCTTCAAATCCCCGTCATGCTGGGTGGAGCGGCGCTGACCCGGAACTATGTGGAGGATGCCTGCGTCGAGGCCTATGGCAGCGGCCGGGTCGCCTACGCCCGCGATGCCTTCGACGGGCTGCACCTGATGGACCGCATCACCGGCAACGGCTTCGACGACTATCTGGCGGCGATCCAGGCAAAGCGATCCGGCAAAGCGCGCAACACCACCCGCACCCTGGGTCAAGCGGATGCGCGCGCCTTCCAGCCGGTCGATGTTGCCGTTGTGCAGGCGCGCCGCCACCGCCTGACCCGCGACGTGCCGCCGATGACGCCGCCGTTCTGGGGTGCGCGCATCCTCGAATCCACGCCGAAAGCGATCGTGCCGTTCGTGAACGAGCGCAGCCTGTACCAATTCCAGTGGGGATTTCGGAAGCAGGGCCGCACATTGGAAGAATTCCTGGGATGGGCGAAGCAGGAGCTGCGCCCGGTCATGCGCCGGATGCTGGGCATCTGCGAGGCGGACGACATCCTCAAACCCCAAGCCGCCTACGGCTACTGGAAAGCCGCCGGCCAGGGCAACGATTTGCTCATTTTCGCCGAGGATGGCCAGACCGAACTGACCCGGTTCGCCCTGCCGCGCCAGCCGAAGGAGGACGGCGAGTGCATCGCCGACTTCTTCCGCGACGTGGACGACGCCGAACGCGATGTCATCGGGTTGCAAGTCGTCACAGTCGGCCAGAAAGCCTCCGACACCGCCCGCGTGTGGTTCGAGGAGAATCGCTACCAGGATTACCTTTACCTTCACGGCCTATCGGTCGAGATGGCGGAAGCCATGGCGGAGTACACCCATAAGCGAATCCGCGCCGAACTCGGATTCGCCGCCGAGGACGACCGCGACATGGAGAAAATGTTAGGTCAATCCTACCGTGGCAGTCGCTATTCTTTCGGTTACCCAGCTTGCCCGCGTCTGGAAGATCAGGAACCTATCCTGAAGTTGTTAGGCGCGGAGCGAATCGGCGTCGAACTGTCGGACGAATTCCAGCTCCACCCCGAACAATCCACCAGCGCGATCGTGGTTTTGAACCCCAAAGCGAAGTACTTCTCGGTGTAGCCGAAAGAAGTATTCCCATTGCCCGCCGACGCGCTATGTCTCCCGCCCTGTTTACAATGAGGCTCCACACCATGACGATTCCCGGGCACTTGACCCCGATCCTCGCCCTCGCGGCCATTGCTGCGCTGTTGCAAGCCTGCGCGCCGAGGCCGTCTGGACCGCAGGCGCGGCTGTACGAGGCCGATTTCAAAGGCGCCGCCAAGACCTGCCAGACGCCCAAGCCGGCGACGATTCCGGGCAAGACGATAGACGCGTCCATGCAAGTGGGCAGCGACGGCGGCTGGTGCGGCCTGTCGGTGAACAACGGCGGTCGCCCGTTCGACGCCGAAGTGCTGACGGCAGCCCCGGCGCATGGAAAGGTTTACGTGCACAAGGTGGGGAACGACACGCGGATCGATTACACACCCGTGGCTGGGTTCACCGGCCCGGACAGCTTCACGGTGCAGCTTCTGCCGACCGACGCAACCGTGCATGTCGGTGTGACCGCCGTCGCGCATTAATCATGTGTTCCATCCCCGCGCTCATCGCGGGGATGGCACTTCAGGCAATCTTTACCGCTTGACGGGGGGCTTCGGCGCTGGCTTCGTCGCCGGGCCCGGGCAGATCTCCACAGACGCGGGGATAAGGTCCTTCGCCGCGGCGTAGGACGCCAGTTCGGTGCCCGAGCGCAGCGCCATCACCTCATCGAACAACGCCCCGTCACGCGGGCAGAAATCGCCGCCGAGCACGGTGGCGTCGCTGGACATGGCGTTAGTGAGATCGGTCACGAACTTATCGTGCTCGAACTGCCCGCGCGCGCCGTAGCGCTTCTTGAACCAGGCGGTGAGCGCCGAAGCGTTTGCCTGAAGCGTGGGCTGATATTTTTGGACGAACGCTTTGTACATCTCGGTTTGCGGGCAGCCGGTGGCCAGGACCACCAGATGGCTGCGCAGCGCTTGCACCTCGAACGTCGCCTGATCGGCGGCCAGGGGGCAGTGTTTTTGAGCCAGCGCGGGTTGCGCGGCGAACGCGCCAAGAATGGCGAGGGCGGGCAGGTAGCGGCGCATGGGTTTCTCCAAGGTTGATGGCGGCGGTGGGATAGCGCGCGTGGCCGCGCCGTCACAAGCCTCCATATTTATTTTCCCGCTTGGGGCCGATCATCATATCCGCTAGGGCTTGCGGCCGGCGAGAAACGACCTCCAGGAGGATATTTAACAGTGAGCAACGAAACCTCGACCCCACCTCCGGGGCGTTGGGTACAGCTTTGGCTTGGCGTGCTTTGCATGGTGCTGATCGCCAACATGCAATACGCATGGACGCTGTTCGTTGAACCGATGCGTCAGGCGCATGGCTGGAAAATCGGCGATATCCAGTGGGGCTTCACGATTTTCATCGCCACCGAAACCTGGATCACCCCCTTCGCCGGCTATGCCGTGGATAAAATGAAGGCGCGCCACGGCGCGCGACTGATGATCGCCATCGGCGGCGTCATGGTCGGTATCGGCTGGGCCTTGAATGCCTATGCCGAGTCCCAGATGGCGCTCTACTGGGGTGCGGCGATCTCGGGCATCGGTGCCGGCGGTATCTACGCCACCTGCGTCGGTAACGCAGTCAAGTGGTTCCCCGACCGCCGCGGTCTTGCCGTCGGCATGACCGCTGCCGGATTCGGCGCGGGCGCGGCACTCACCGTTATCCCCATCCGCTGGGTCATCGCCACCTACGGCTATAGCTCGGCCTTCCTGTGGTTCGGAGTCGGACAAGCCATCATTCTGCTCGTTGTGGCACAGGTGCTGCGCGCGCCCGACCAGCCGATCGCCGCGTCGCAAGCTGTGCAGCAAAAACTGAACCAGAGCCAGAAAAGCTACACGAGTTGGGAGGTACTGCGTTCCCCGGTGTTTTACCTCATGTATTTCATGTTCGTGCTGGATGCCGCGACCGGCTTGATGGCGACCGCGCAAATCGCGCCGATCGCCAAGGATTACGGCCTCGCGAACACGCCGATCCTGTTCGGCGCGACCGTGTTAAGCGTGGCATTGGTGGTCGATAACGTGATGAACGGCATGGCTCGGCCTTTCTTCGGCTGGGTATCGGATCATTTGGGGCGGGAGCGGACGATGGGCCTCGCCTTCACCCTGAGCGCGCTCTGCTATGGGCTGCTGACGGTCGCCGGACACTCGCCCTGGATGTTCGTCATTTGCGCCGGACTGATTTTCTTCACCTGGGGCGAGATATTCAGCTTGTTCCCCTCGTTGTGCACCGACACGTTCGGTCCGAAGAACGCTACGACCAACGCCAGCATGCTTTATACCGCCAAGGGCACCGCCGCCCTGCTCGTGCCCTTCGCCAACCAATTGCAAGGAGCGACCGGGCAATGGGAGTCGGTCTTCATGGTGGCCGGCGGTGCCGCCGTGCTGGTGGCGATCCTGGCGCTGTTCGTGCTTCGGCCGATGCGGATTCGGCAGCTGCGCATGGAGCCGTGACGCCGCAACCCATGGTCTGCTAGACAAAAGGCCATGAGTCGCGGCGAACGCTTCGCGCTTGGCAGCATTGTCCTTGGCTGCCTGGTGCTCGGACTAAAAGGCGCGGCCTGGTGGATAACCGGCAGCGCGGCACTGTACTCGGACGCGTTGGAAAGCATCGTCAATGTCGCGGCCAGCGTGGTCGCCTTGGTGGCGCTGCACTTCGCCGCCATGCCCGCCGACGCCAATCACCCCTACGGCCACGACAAGGCCGAGTTCTTTGCCGCGGTCATTGAGGGCGTGCTGATCGTCGTCGCCGCCCTTTCGATTTTCGTGCATGCGTGGCACGTCTGGCTCGATCCGCATCCGCTGGCCTGGCCGCTGATCGGCCTGGGGCTGAATGCTGCCGCGACGCTGATCAATGGCGGCTGGTCGCTGGTCCTTGCCAGGGTCGGGCGCAAGCTTCGCTCCCCCGCGCTGGTTGCCGATGGCAACCATCTGATGGCCGATGTCGTGACGTCGATGGGGATTGCCGTTGGCGTGGGCGTGGCGATTGTCTCGGGGATGCTGATCCTGGACCCCATCATCGCCGGGCTGACGGGCCTCTATGTGCTGTGGTCCGGCATGCACATGATCTCCGGCTCCGTCGGCGGGCTGATGGACGCCGCCCCGGAACCGGCCGTGCTGGCGCGCATCCGGGCGATCGTGGCCGAAGCCGCCGCCGGCGCGATCGAAGCCCACGATCTGCGCACCCGAAGCGCCGGCCGCCTGACGTTCCTACAATTCGATCTGGTGGTGCCGGGCACGATGACGGTCGCCGCGTCGCACGAGATCTGCGACCGGATCGAGGACAAGTTGCGCGCCGAGATGGAACATTTGGTCGTGACCATCCACGTCGAGCCGGAGGAGAAAGCTCTGCAGCACGGCGTTTTGGTGCTGTGATCCGATTGGCGACCCTGGTTTTGTGGCTGGCCATGCTGCCTGCCCACGCCGCCGAGCGGGTGGTTTCCCTCAACCTGTGCACCGACCAGTTGCTGGTTCTGTTGGCGCCCGAGAAAATCGCGGCGCTGTCGGACCTGTCGCGGGACCCCGCGTTATCGTTCGTCGCCGTCGAAGCCCGCCGGTTTCCTCGTGTGCGCGCCTCAGCCGAGGCGGTGCTGGCACTGCACCCCGACCTCGTGCTGGCCGCCCGCTACGGGGCCCAGACCACCGTAGCGCTGTTAGAGCGGCATGGCGTTCGCGTCGTGCGGCTCGACCTGCCGGAGGATTTCCCGGGCATCGCGCGCCTGACGCGGGACGCTGCCGACGCGATCGGTGTCCCCGAACGCGCCGAACCGCTGCTGGCGGAAATGCGGGCGATGCTGGCATCGGTACCCTCCCCCAGCCATGCGACCTCGGCCATCGCGTGGGAGCCGCGCGGCTACACCGCCGGCCCCGCCAGCCTGATGGGTTCGGTTATGCGCGCCGCCGGCCTGACCAACGCCGCCACCGGTCAGCGCCTGGGTTTGGAGGCACTGCTGCGCCACCCGCCCGACGTGTTGATCGTGCCCGATACGCCAGCGTTTCCCTCGCTGGCCACGGACATGCTGGATTCACCATCGCTGCGCGCCACTCCGCGGCGGCGGCTGCCGCCCGCGCTAACCTTGTGCGCCGGGCCATTCACCGGCCAGGCTGTGACGTTGCTCAGCCGATGACCGTCCCGTTGGGGCTGTTTCTGGTTCTGCTGGCCGGGGTTTCGCTACTGATCGGCGACGGCACGCTGGCGCTACCCGACACGGCGATCCTTCTGGAAATCCGGCTGCCTCGGACCCTGCTGGCCCTGCTGATCGGGGGTGGGCTCGGCCTCAGCGGCGCGGTGCTGCAAGGGGCGTTGCGCAACCGGCTGGCCGATCCCGGGTTGCTGGGCATTACCGGCACCGCCGGGCTGGGCACCGCTATCGTGTTCTATTGGGGTCTGGCCGCGGGGTTTGCGCCCGCCTTGCCGCTCGGCGGGCTGTTTGGAGCCGGGGTGGGTGCGGCGTTGCTGCTGGGGTTCGCGGGGCGCGCGCCGTCCGGCCCATCCCTGATTTTGGCGGGGGTGGCGGTATCGGCTTTATCCTCGGCACTGCTGGCGTTGGCTCTGAGCCTAGCCCCCAATCCCTTCGCGCTGGCCGAGATCACCTTCTGGCTGCTCGGCGGCTTGCAGGACCGAACGCTGTCTCATGTGGCCCTGGCAGCGCCGCCGATCCTGTTGGGGGTCGTTTTGTTGCTACGTCTTAGCTCGGGCCTGGACGCGCTGTCGCTGGGCGAAGACACAGCGACCAGCCTCGGCCAGCCGCCGGGGCGGACGCTGCTGTTCGCGGCCATCGGCACCGCGCTGGTGGCCGGTGCGGCGGCGGCGGTGGCGGGCGGCATCGGCTTCGTGGGCCTGGCCGTGCCGCATTTGCTGCGCCCCTGGATCGGGGAGCGGCCGGGCCCGCTGCTGCTGGCGTCGCTGCTGGGCGGTGCGGCGCTGTTGCTGGTTGCCGACATGGTCACCCGGCTGGCACCATTGGTCCTGCCGCAGGCGCCCCCGTTGGGAGTCCTGACCGCGCTGATCGGGGCACCATTCTTGATCGTGGTGGCCCGCCGGGGCGACTGAGTTTTATTGGAGGATCGCCATGGCCCTACAACTTCGTCCGAACTGCGAATGGTGCGACCGCGATTTACCGCCGGACTCCACGATCGCGCGCATCTGCTCCTACGAATGCACCTTCTGCGCCGAGTGCGTGGACACGGAATTACGGAACGTCTGCCCGAACTGCGGCGGCGGGTTCGCGCCCAGGCCCATCCGGCCGAAAACCGAGCGGCGGGCGGGTGTGTCGTTGGGGCGCCAGCCGGCGTCGGAGAAGCGGGTGCATCTGCAGTACAGCCAGGTGGATGTGCGGGCGTTCTCGGCCTTGGTGCGGGATATTTCGCCGGAGGAGCGGTAAAGCTGGACAATTGCGGATGCGGCGCGGGAGGTGTTGGCGTGGATGACGGTGTTCCCGCTGACCCCCGGCCCGGCGGCACCGGCACTACGAACGGCGTTGGCCGAAGCAGAATCTGGGCGGTTTCAGTTCTTCGACGCGCTGCTGGTGGCGACGGCTCGGGATGGCGGCTGCGGTGCGGTTATCACCGAGGATATGGCGGCGGGGAGATCGTTGGGGCGTTTTCGGGCGGGGGGATCAGCGACGCGGCGTTGGCGTTGTTGCGGTAGAACGCATAAAATCCGCATTTGGACAGGTCGTTAGAGCGTGATCGCTGCCGCTGCTGGCCTCATTTCGATTCCAGGATAGATCTGTTAGCGCTCCCCCAATCCCCCAACCGCGGTGCCGCGTTCCGTATCGCCGGCCGCACCCCATCGAACGACAGCGGAGACCCGGTCAACCGGTAATCCTCCCCGGGCACGTCCTGCAAAATCCCCAGCGCCTTCGCCTGAGGCTCCGCCAAAGCCTCCGGCAGCGTATTGATCGGCGCGGCGGGGACACCCACCGCCTCCAACCGCGCGATCCAATCCGCCCGAGGCACCAGGCGCAGGATTTCCCCCATCAGAACGACCAGTATCCCCTTATGAGCAAGCCGAGCACGGTTGGTGGCGAAACGCGGGTCCTCGGCCCATTCGGGTTTGGCTAGGGCGCTGGCCAATTTCGCGAATAATCGGTCGTTGCCACAGCAGATGATGAAGGGGCCGTCGGAGGCATCGAACGCCTCGTACGGCACCAGCGCCGGGTGGCCGGAGCGGTGCTTTTCCGGCATCCGCCCCTCATTCACCCACATATCGCCGCGCTGCGCCGCCCAGACCAAAGCGGTTTCCAGCAACGACGCCGTCACGATGCAACCCTTTCCGGTCGCGGCGCGGCGTTGCAGCGCGGCCAGGGCGCCGATCACGATCCACATGCCGGTGCCCTGATCGCACACCGCGACTCCCAGCCGCATGGGCGGGTCGTCGGGGCCGCCGTTGCAACTGGATAAGCCGCTGTACGCCTGGATCAGTGGCTCGTAGCCGGGTTTGCTCGCCATGGGCCCGATATGGCCGAACGCCGAAATGGCGCAGTAGATCAAACGCGGGTGCCAGGCCGTCATCGACATGCCGTCGATGCCCAAAGCCTCCGCCGCGCCGGGGCGGAGGTTATGGATAAAAATATCCGCCGTCGCGGCCAGTGACTCGAACGCCGCCATCCCCGCGGGGGACTTCAAATCCAGCGCTACCGACTGCTTGTTGCGATTCACCATGTGGAACGTCAGTGCGTCCCCATGCCGGAAATCCGGTCCCATGCGACGGGCGTCGTCGCCGCCCTCGACGCGCTCGATCTTCAACACCTCGGCGCCGAGGTCGCCCAGGATGGCCCCGGCGAACGGCGCCGACAGCACTTGGCCCAGCTCCAGAACGCGTATTCCCGCCAGCATCTGTTCCCTCCCGTCGCCGTCCAAGGCATCATGCCGGCACAAGCCCAAGGAGGAAACCATGACCGATCTCCCCAAACGCATTTCTGTCCATGAGGAAGGTCCCCGCGAGGGCTTCCAAATCGAGGCCGGCCCCATCTCCACCGCCGACAAGGTACGCTTCTGCGAGGCCCTGGCCGACACCGGCCTGCACGAGGTCCAGTGCGTGTCCTTCGTCGACGCCAGACGCGTCCCAGGCATGGCCGACGCGATGGAGGTCGCCGCCGCCATCAAACAGCGCCCCGACGTGCATTACACCGGCATCGCGCTGAACCTGCGCGGCTACGAGCGTGCGGTGGAAACCAAGCTGCACATCACCGGCGGCCTGCAAATGAGTGCGTCCAACACGTTCTCCATGCACAACACCAACAAGAACAACGAACAGACCCTGCACGAGCAGCGCCGCCAAATGGCGTTCTTCCGGGAGAAGAATATTCCGGTGGATTCCGCCATCGTCATGACGGCGTTCGGCTGCAATTACGAGGGCGCCATTGCCCCTGAAACGGTACGGGAGTGCGTCGGGTCGTTGCTGGAAATCGCCGACGAATTCGGCGTCACCCTCGAACGGGTGCGCCTGGCGGATACCGTCGGTTGGGGCTCCCCGCTGCAAGTGCAACGCGTCGTCGGCACCGTCCGCGATAAATGGCCGGACCTGCATTTATCGTTGCATTTGCACGACACAAGAGGTACCGGGCTGGCCAACGCGCTGATGGCGTTGCAGATGGGTATCGACGATTTCGACAGCTCCTGCGCCGGCCTCGGCGGCTGCCCCTTCGCCGGGCATAAGGGCGCGGCGGGCAATATCTGCACCGAGGACCTGGTGTTCATGGCGCACGAAATGGGCATCGAAACCGGCATCGACCTTGACGCGCTGATCGAGTGCGCGCGCTTGGCCGAAAGCATCGTCGGCCACCCACTCCCCGGCAAAATCATGCACGGCGGCAGCCTGTCGCGGTACCGGCAGTGACACCCGAAGTGTTCATTACGACATGGCACAATAACACGCGCAACGAAGCGGCGGCGTCGAAGTCGCACTTCCTCG
>JANXTL010000227.1 GCA_025352375.1 Acetobacteraceae bacterium
CGGCGCGCCTTGGCGGTCATCCGGTTGACCCGCCAGTGGCGGTACATACGAGCAAAAAGGAAATCCTTGATCGCCTGGTTGGCCTCGCCGATCGGCGGGCTGAACGCCACGACCCGCTGCTTGGATCGCCGGATCGCGTCGGCGTCGGCCGGGTCCAATTTCGTCAGGCGCTTGCGCGTTTCCCCGATCAGGTCGGAGATCAGGGCATTGATCACCCGCCTGATGGTCTCATGCCGCAGCCGCGGGGGGGGCATGTCGAGGCTGGCCATGCGCGCCTCGGCCAAAGCGGGGCCGACGATCGGCAGATGACGGAGGTCCTCCGGCGCGAACAGCCCGGCGCGCAGCCCATCGTCGAGGTCGTGGCTGTGGTAGGCGATGTCGTCGGCCATCGCCGCCACCTGGGCCTCGGCGCTGGCATGGGTGTGCAGGTCGAGTTTATGGCGCTGGTTGTAGTCGGCGATGTAGGCCGGGGGATCCCGCAGCGGGCCGTTGTGCTTAACCAGCCCCTCCAACGTTTCCCAGGTCAGGTTCAGCCCGTCCCAACCGGCATAGCGGCTTTCCAGCATGGTCACCACGCGCAGGCTTTGGGCGTTGTGGTCGAAACCGCCGAAGGGTTTCAGGGCCAGGTTCAGCGCTTCCTCCCCCGCATGACCGAAGGGCGGGTGACCGAGGTCGTGCGCCAGCGCCAGCGCTTCCGTTAGGTCTTCGTCGAGGCCGAGGGAGCGGGCGATGGAGCGGGCGACCTGCGCGACCTCGATACTGTGGGTCAGGCGGGTGCGGAAGAAGTCGCCCTCATGATTGACGAAAACCTGTGTCTTGTATTGCAGTTTTCGAAACGCCGAGCTGTGGATGATGCGGTCGCGGTCGCGCTGCCAGGGGGAGCGGCCTTCGGATTCGGGCTCGTGGTGCAACCGGCCGCGCGCGGAGGCCTGTTGCACGGCATAGGGTGCGAGGGGAATCCGGCCGGTCATGCGGTGGGCTTACACGCGTCCATGACCTGCATCAATTGGAGGTTTGCAATACGACGGTTTCGTCCTATCTTCACAGGCATGGAACAGTTCGCAGTGACCGACCGAGCCGCTAGCCGCATCGCTGAGATTGTCGCTTCCGAGGGTAAGGATGCCGCATTGCGCGTGGCGGTCCTGGCCGGCGGGTGCAGCGGCTTCCAATACAAATTCGAATTGGACGAGACCCCGGCTGACGACGACCTCATCATTCAGCAAGGCGCCGCCAAGGTATTTGTCGACCCGGCCAGCCTGGACCTGCTGGCGGGATCGGAGTTGGATTACACCGAAGCGCTGATGGGTGCCCATTTCGCGGTGCGCAACCCCAACGCCAAGTCGGCGTGCGGCTGCGGGACGAGCTTCTCGCTGGATTAACCCCCCCGTTTCGTTCGGGCGTTCATCCCAATGCGTCGATCCGCAGGCCGGTGTCCCGATCGAAGACATGCAGAAACGCGTTCTGGATGCCAAACGGGATCGTCTCCCCGGCGGGCGCCCGGCCACTCACCTTGACCACGATCGGCGTCTCGTCCGGCGTTGGGAGGTGCCCGTGAACAAGCGTCTCCGACCCCAAGGGTTCGATCAGATCGACATGAACCAAGAGCTGGTTTTCGCCGGTTATTAAATGTTCCGGCCGGATGCCGATCGTGAGCTTGCGGCCGTCCGCGCCGGGGCGGCGACCCTCAGCGAAGCGAATGACCGGCCCCGCGTCGAGGCGCGCGGCGGTGCCTCGATCGGTCAGTTCCGCGGGGAGAAAATTCATCGCGGGCGCGCCGATGAAGCCGGCGACATAGGTGTCGGCTGGACGCTCGAACACCTCCATCGGGGTGGCGAACTGTGCCGGCCGGCCTTGGTGCAGGACCAACAGGCGGTCGCCGAGGGTCATCGCCTCCACCTGATCATGCGTCACATACAGGCTGGTGACCCCAAGCCGCCGCTGCAACCGGCGGATTTCAGCGCGCATCTGCACCCGCAGCTTGGCGTCGAGGTTCGACAGCGGCTCATCGAACAGGAAGAGTTTGGGCTCCCGGACGATGGCGCGCCCCATGGCGACGCGCTGACGTTGGCCGCCCGAAAGCTGGCGGGGCTTGCGGGCCAGCAGTTCGCCAAGGCCCAACAGCCCGGCGGTCTCATCGACACGGCGCTTGATGTCGTCCTTCGACAGGCCGCGAATGCGCAGCCCGTAGGCCATGTTGTCGAACACCGAAAAATGCGGATAGAGCGCGTAATTCTGGAACACCATCGCGATGTCGCGCGCCGATGGATCCGCCATCGCGATGTCCTTGCCGTCCAGAAAGATGGAGCCCGCGGACGGTGTCTCCAGCCCCGCCACCAGGCGCAGCAGGGTCGATTTCCCGCATCCGGAGGCGCCAACGATCACCAGCATCTCCCCGTCCGCCAGCGACAGATCGATCTGTCGCAACACCTGGGTGTCGCCGAAGCTCTTGCGCAGGCCGATCAGGTCGAGCGTTGCCATACGATTGCGTATCCCGCTCGGGATGGGGCGGTGTCAATCGTGGGGGTGTGACGGTTCCAGCAGGCAGGCATCCCCATAGGAGTAGAACCGATATCCCGCGCCGATCGCATGTTTGTAGGCCGCCTGCATGCGATCCGTCCGGGCGAAGGCGCAGACCAGCATGAACAGGGTTGAGCGAGGCAGATGGAAGTTGGTCATCAGCACGTCCACCGCCCTGAACTTGAAGCCCGGCAGAATGAACAGGGACGTGTCGGCGTCGAACGGGCGCACGATCCCGTCCTCGCCGACCGCGCTTTCCAGCAGGCGCAGGCTGGTGGTACCAACAGCGACGACGCGCCCGCCGGCTTTCCGAACGGCGTTGATGGCGGCGGCGGATTCAGGCGAGACGATGCCGCGCTCGCTATGCATGGTGTGGCGTGTCACGTCGTCCTCCCGGACTGGCAAGAATGTGCCGGCGCCGACATGTAGGGTGACTGTGGTGCGTTGCACGCCCCGTTCGGCGAGCCGATCCAGGAGCGCCGGGGTGAAATGCAGCCCGGCGGTGGGGGCGGCGACGGCGCCCTCCCGGTCGGCGAAAACGGTCTGGTAGTCGCGCTGGTCGTCTTGTGTCGGGCCAGTAGGGCGGTCGATGTACGGGGGCAGGGCCAGCGCGCCCGCCGCTCGCAATGCGGCAGAGAAGGCCTCGCCGGCCTGGTTGAACGCAAGCGCGACCCCGCCGTCGGGGTCACGGGTGCGGACCTCGGCGGTCAGGGTGTCGGAGCCCTCGAACGTCAGCGTGTCCCCCGGTTTCAGGCGGCGGGCGTTGCGTGCGAGCGCGTGCCAGGTGCCGTCGGGGCGGGGCTGGTCCAGGGTAATGCCGATGCGGGCACCGCCTCGCCGCGCCGAGAGCTGCGCCGGGATCACCCGCGTGTCGTTGGCAACCAGAATGTCGCCGGGGCGTAGCAGATTGGGGAGGCCGGCGATCCCTCGGTCATGCAGCCCGTCGCCCGCCACATGCAGCAACCGAGCCGATTCGCGGGGCCGCGCGGGTTGGTGGGCGATGCGGTCGGGGGGAAGGTCGAAGTCGAACGCTTCGATGCTCATGCGGGCGTGGGGGCCACGCGGCGCAGCAGGCGCACCAGCGGCACGGCGATCGCCACGGCCCACAGCTTGCCGACGATCTGACCGGCCAGGAAGTCCAGGCTGCCGAATGCCAGCGTCAGGAACACAACGGAGTCCACCACCAACCCGACCATGGACGACGCGACCACGGCCAGCAGCAGCCGGCGTTGTTGCAACGGGGTGTAGACCGCGCAGTCGGCCAGTTCACTGAGTGCGAAAGCCACGCCGGAGGCCAACACGAGCGCGCCCGGTGCCACGACGATCGAGGCGGCGGTACCTAGCGCAATCGCCGCAAGTCCGGCTTTCAGCCCAAGACACCGCTGCACCACATCGCGCAGCACCAGTGCGACACCGACGGTCAGCACGCCCGACGGCGCCATCAGACCTGGCGCCACCGGCACCAGGCATGGGCCGTTGGGCACGCAGACGGTGCCGACATGCCCGATCATCCAATTGGCGAGCGGAATGCAGGTGAGGAACCCAACGAAGGCGATCCATCCCAGGCGCGTACGGTTTTCCATTATCGGGGCTGGTACGACGCGATTTCGACCAGGTTGCCGTCGGGATCGCGGCAATAGACCGACATGATCGGTCCGAGGGCCCCGGCCCGCTCGCTGGGGCCGGCCACGATCATCACGCCGCAATCGTGCAGATGGCCCACGACCTCATCCGGGGGGACGGCGGTGATGAAACAGAAATCGCCGGTGCCGGGGTCGTCGTTGGCGCCGGTTGGCCATTCCGAAATCGGGGTGCCGGATGGGCGGACGTTGATCTTTTGGCCGCCGAATTTCAGGGCGGTGCGGTTCTTCGGCCCGAAATCCTCCCGGTCCATGCCGAGCACGCGCTGATACCAGGCGCAGGATATCTCCACGTCTTTGACGTTCAGCACGATGTGGTCGATGCGGTCGATGGTGAATCGCATGGCGGTGGCCTTCCCGTCGTGTTCGTGGCCGGACGTAGCGGATTTTAGGAGGGTGGGGAACCGGGGTGGGGTCAATCCAAGGCATACAACAGAACGTCGGCCGGCCCGCCGATCTGCAGTAGGAGGTCGGTGTCGCGGATGTTGCCGCTCAGGAGCATCAGACCCAGCTTGGGAGGGTCCGCCTTTCGATGTCGGACGTAAGCATCGCCTTATCCCGGCACCTTCCACTTGCGCCATCCGGGGACCGCAAGCGTCACGTTCAGCAGCACGAAGTTCCGCTCCACCCTGATATCCATTCCCGTGGGGGTGCTGTCCGTCGCGTAATGAATCCGAGCGCCGCGACCTTCTTCGTCGAAGTGGGACATCGCCTGCTCGATCTCCACGACCTGCATCCCTCGCTTGCGGAACCACAGCAGCTTCCACTGCCCCGCTCGGGTCCAGTGGTCCTGGTCGGTGGCGTATTCGAAGGTGCGGCCTTGCTCGTCCTCAATCTTGGTGGAGCCGACACCGGCCGCATAGCCACGAGTCGTGCCGCCGGGCAGCTTGCCGGCGATACCGAACCGCCAGGACGATTTTTTGCGGTGCGGCAGGGCGTCGAGCAGGATGCGCGCGTCATGCGAGCCGAACATGGTTTCGCTGCCGTAGATCAGGCGGTCGGTCACGGCGGCGAGCAGGAAGCGGTCTATGGCCATGGGGTTGGTTATACGGGCCCAAAGGTTAATATTCCGTTAACGCCGCACATTTTTTTGAGGCCGATCCATGCTCCCCACCCAGGAAAACCGCCGCGCGCTGTATTCGGACAATGCCCTGAAGCTGGGGCTGTTCGGCGCCAACTGCTCGTCCGGGCGGGCAGTGACGCTGGTGCCGGAGCGGTGGAGCGGGTCGTGGGAGGATAATCTAAAGCTGGCCCGCATGGCCGATGAGGCGGGATTCGAGTTCATGCTGCCGGTCGGACGCTGGAAAGGCTACGGCGGCGACACCGACTACCAGGGGGAGACGCTGGAGACCATTACCTGGGCCACCGGCCTGCTGGCGGCAACGCGGAGGATTACCGTGTTCGGCACCGTGCACGCACCGATGTTTCATCCTCTGGTGGCGGCCAAACAGTTCGTGACTGCCGACCATATCGGGGGCGGGCGCTTCGGGCTGAACGTGGTGTGCGGCTGGAACGCCGACGAGTTCACCATGTTCGGGGCGGATTTGCGGGACCATGATTCTCGGTATGAGCACGCCCAGGAATGGCTGGACGCGATCAAACGCGCCTGGGGGCCGGAGGAGGATTGGGATTTCTCCGGCCGCTTTTTGGAGTTACGTCGCGTTCGGGCGAAACCAAAGCCGGTGGGTGGCAGCCGGCCGATCGTGATGAACGCTGGGGCGTCACGGACCGGACAGGCCTTTGCGATCCGCAATTGCGATGCGCTGTTTTCCATGACCCCCAAGGGCAAGCTGGACGAGTTCGCGGCGCATGTGGCGGGGGTGAAGGCTTTGTCCCCGTCGGTGGATGTTTATACCGTTGCGGTGGTGACGTGCCGGCCTTCGGTTGCGGAGGCGGAGGCGTATTTCCGTCATTGCGCCATCGATAACGCGGACTGGGCGGCGGTGGACCGGATCATGGCGATGCGCGGCGATACGCGCGAACGCTGGCCCGACGATTTCGAGGAGCGGCGGCAACACCAGGCGCTTGGCATGGGCGGGGTAGCGGTGACAGGCGACCCGGATACGGTCGCTCGGGAGTTGGCGGAGATCGCGGCGGCTGGGGCGCGGGGGATTGCGCTGTCGATGGTGAATTATATTGATGAATTACCGTTCTTTTGCGGGGAGGTTTTGCCTCGGTTGCGGCGGATGGGGTTGCGGGCGGGGTGATTGCCTCGGGTCGACGCATGGCGAATTGTTACTTCATGCATCGCTACCGGTGCAATCGCGTCGAATTCCCACTGCAGTTCCTGCCGTTCCTCTCAGATGAGGAATTCGGCGAGCGTCATCGGTTTCCGGGGGGCGGCTCAGGGCCGACCATGATGGTAAGAATAAGTGCCCAGCCATGCCAACGAAAAATCCGTTTTAATCCGTGTTCATCTACTCGCCCAAACTTTTAACACGCGCCAACGCCAGCAAAACGCCGCCCGCGAGCAGGCCCCAGAACGCCCCGCTCACCCCCAGAAAGGCCTGCCCGGAAGCCGTGACCAGGAACGTGACCAACGCCGCCTCCCGCCCTTCTACTGCCGAAACAGCGCCGAGCAGCGCCGACCCGAACGCCCCGAGCAGGGCCAGCCCAGCCACAGCCTCGATCAACACCGGCGGAGACGCCGCGATGAACGCCGTCGCTACGCCGGCCAGCAGGCCGAACACCACATATGTCAGGCCCGCAACGACCGCCGCCCAGTAACGCCGCGCCGGGTCCGGATGTGCATCCGGACCCGCGCACAACGCCGCCGTAATGGCCGCGAGGTTCACCGCATGTCCCCCGAAAAAAGCGCCCACCGCGCTGAACACCCCCGTCGTAAAGAACAGCGGACTGGCCGGCGGCCGGTAGCCGTTCAGATGCAGCACCGCCATCCCAGGAATGTTCTGAGAGGCCATCGTCACCAGAAATAGCGGCACCCCCAGCCCCAGCGCCGCCGCTACGGTGAACACCGGCCTCACCAGCACGGGCGAGGGCCACAATGAACCCATCCCCGCAGGCACGCCCTGAAACACGATCAGCCCCACGACCACCAACACCGCCGCCGGCATCGCGAACAACCGCTTACAGTAAAAAACCAACGCCCAGACCAGCACCACCGGCGCTGCCAGCAGCGGCACGCTGCCCATCGCCCGCACCGGCGCCAGACACAGTCCCAGCAGCACCCCTGCCAGCATGGCGTTGGCCAACGCTGGCGGAATGCGCTCCACCGTGCGCCCGAGCGGCTTCCACAACCCGGCAACCACGATCAGAATGCCGCAGACCAGGAACGCCCCGACCGCTTCCGGAAAGCCGCCCTCGGGCGCGCCGGAGGTTGCTAGCAGTGCCGCCCCCGGCGTGGACCAGGCGACGCTGATCGGCTGCCGCCGCCACAGGCTGAGCAACGCCCCGCTGAGGCCCATCGCGATGGCCAGTGCCATCAACCCCGATGCAGCCTCGGCGCGCGTCGCGCCCACTGCCATCAGCCCCTGTAGCACCACCGCGAAGGTCGAGGCGAACCCGACGAAGGCAGCCAGCAGCCCGGCGGCGACGGCTTGCACGGCGTTAGCGATGCGCGATCGAAACCGGCTCGTGCACCGGGTCCGAGGTCAGAAAACCGAGCACGGAACCCTCCAGTACCAGACACGTCAGCGGGCCACCGAACACCGCGCCGGTGTCGATGGCGATGCGGTTGTGGCGGATCACCGGGTGCTTCACCGGGGTGTGGCCGTGCACGATGACGGCGCCGAAGTCGATCTCGGAGTAAAGAAACGGTTGCCGCATCCGCAGCATGTCGTCGCGCGCTTGCTGGTGCAGGGGCACGTTGGGGCGGATGCCGGCATGGACGAAGGCGTACCCGCCCTCCCGGTGCATCAGCTTCAAACTGCGAAGGAACGCCACATGCTCGGCCGGCACGGCGGCGGGCCAGGTCTCGCGCGGCGAGTTCGGATCGATTCCATAACTTTCCAGCGCCGGCCGTCCCCCGGCGAACAGCCAGTCGGTGGCCGAGGCGCGCTCGCCCGACAGCGCATCCAGCATCGTGCTCTCATGGTTGCCCAGCAAATTGACCATCTCGGCGCCGGGAACGGGGGAGCCGGCGGCGAGGCGGGCAATCACTCCGGCGGTGTCCGGCCCGCGATCCACATAGTCGCCGACATGCACCAGCACGGCGGTTTCGACCGGTCGTGCGGCGAGGTCTTCGGCGATCTGGGCGTGCAGCGCGTCCAGCTGTTCGGCGCAGCCATGGATGTCGCCGATGGCATAGACCCGGCGGCCGGCGGGGATGGAGGCTGGGGCGGGGGAGAACTCGATCATGGTGGATGCGGCTACCAGCCGGGTGGGCGGTCTTGCAAGGGGCAGGCATCGCGGAGGCTGCATGCCGGGTTCCGTTTGGGGCGGCGCTCGCTTCCCCGGATCGCTCTCGTCCACGACAACGTCGGCGATTTTTAGGCGGATACGCCTTTTAATCCATAAACCACGCTGGTCCATACAAGCTGTTGAAAAGAGGAAAATCTAACCGTCGCGGCTTTGTCCGGGGCGATTTTCGGTGGAGGGGGGGCGGCCGCATTGTGCCGATCTGGTCGCAGATTTGCATCAAAATTCATAAAAATAGGTTATTTTTATGCAAATTAGGTTGGAATACCTACAATACGATATCGAACATATACACCATTATATTGTCCTTAAATAACATACTGTTTGAAACGAATTATATAATGATATGATATAATTTAATAATTATACTATCGTGTGCGAAGCGGATATTTTTTTGGCGTCAAGCTGGCTCCCGCCAGCTTGGCGGCCTCGCTTTCAAATCCTTTGGGAGACATATGCCATTATTTATATTATTTATTATAATAAAATTTTATATTATTTATAATACGACTTCATGCCAGAGCTATCCGATATAACAACTCCTGAGAGTGACGTGTCTGGGTGCGTCGTTGGAACTGCGGATTTTTCTCACGGAGACACCCGATCACGCGTATTTGTACAAGCCGGCACTCCCGAGGGGCTTTACAGGACGATTTGCGTCAGGCACTTGGGCCGCAAGAGACCACTGCTTGGGGTAAGTCAGTGGATCGACAACACACAGTCAGAAAATGACATGTTCCGTGTACAAATGCGGGTAGGGGTCTAAATGGTAAATAGCGGTAAAGACACCGTTTCGTCATTGCTAGATAATGGTTTCGTTTTTGACAGTGCTTTCGCTCCTATTCCCGATCCTTCGGCCTTCTACGCCTTCGGTGACACATCCTCGGCCTCGGGCGCCCGCGCGGTGGCCTCCGGGGACACGTATGTCATCTCCGGCCTGGCCCGAGTCAGCGGGAAAGGTGGTGCGACAACCACCACAACGACCACCACGAGCAGCACTCCCAGTGTCCTGACCAGCCATTCGACCGTCTCTCCGTTCGTGATCAACATCGCGTGGGATTCGACAGTGGCGTTCGCGCCCGCCGGCTTTATGTCCGCGGTGCTGGCCGAAGTACAGCACCTGGAAAGCCTGTTCGCCGATCCCGTGACCATCAATATCCAGGTCGGGTACGGCGCGGTGGCGGGTTCGGTCCTGCCCGGCGGCGCCGTTGGCGGGAGCGGTGCGAGCAATGTCGCCGTCTCGTACTCGTCCCTGGTCGCGGCTTTGAGGGCCGATGCCAAGACCACGACCGACGCCAGCGTTCTCGCGTCGTTACCGGCGACAAGTCCGGTGAGCGGCACGGTCTATGTGTCCACCGCCGAAGCCAAGGCGCTGGGGCTTATCGCGGCGGGCGGCACGTCCATCGACGGCTACGCGGCGTTCTCGAGCAGCCTGACATTTACCTACAACGACACCGGTGGCGTCGCCGCCGGCACCTACGATTTCACCGCGGCCGTGCAGCACGAATTCGGCGAAATCCTCGGTCGCACCATGCTCAACGGCTATAACGGCAACAACATGTTCTACGACCTGTTGCATTATTCTGCTCCGGGCGTGCGGGATTTCTCAGGCTCCACGCCCGGCTATTTTTCGCCCGACGGCGGTGTCACGAACGACGGCGCCCTCAACACGGTGTCCGGGGGCGACACCGGCGACTGGGCGTCGAGCATGGGGAACGACTCATTCAATGCGTTTGCTTCCCCTGGCGTTGTCTGTAGTCTGTCCAGCTTCGACCTGACGTTATTGGACGCGCTTGGCTGGGATCCCACCGGGTCGGTTGCCCCGCCGCCGCCGCCTTCGCCGCCAACCGGCGTCGCCGTCTCCGCCCTGGCCAAGACGATCGCCAACGCGCTCGCCACCGCCGCACCGCTTGCCACTATCGTACAGACCGGCGGTACGAGCGGCGATAGCTACAGCTACACGCTTGGCGGCGCGGGTGCGGGCGCGTTCACGCTCTCGACCGCGAACAATATCGCGCAATTGTCGTCCGGCGTGACCGGCCTGGCTGGCTCGACGACCGGAACGCTTTATGCCCTGACCGTGACCACGAACGACCTGACCCTGGGGGTTTCGTCGCCCGCCACCGCGGTCGACGTGATCGTCGGTACCGACGGGAGCGACACGATTTCCGTCTCGGCGGTGTTGGCGGGGCAGGCGCCTTCCACGCCGAGCTTTATCTATGGGCGGGGTGCGAACGACACGCTGGATGGTTCGGGCATGTCGGGCAAGCTGTGGTTCGTCGGCAGCGGCGGTGCCGACCGAATGACCGGCGGCAGCGGCGTGAACGACTACTTGTATGCCGCGACCAGCGACTCGACCGCTTCGGCGATGGACATCATTACCAATTTCCATGCAGGCACGGACACGATCGATCTGACCGGCCTCGGTTCGGCACTGAGCTTCGTCGGGTCGATCAAAGCCGCCGGCAAAGGCGCGAACATCCTAGCGGCCCACTCGGCGGGCTGGCAGGCCAGTGGCGGCAATACTTTCGTCTATGTGAATACCAGCGGCTCCAGCGAGAGCCTATCTGGGACCAACATGAAGATCGAACTGCTGGGATCGGTGTCGCTGACGAGCAGCAACATCCTGCACCAGTGACACGGCGATCAGGGCCAGGTCGGCTTCATGCCGACCTGGCCCGAGACGTTCGGATCGCAATAACCGAACTGGGATCGCCGTCAG
>JANXTL010000132.1 GCA_025352375.1 Acetobacteraceae bacterium
TCCAGGGTCGTAGCGCCCCGGCGCGCCGCCATGCGCCGGGACGGTGTACCGCGGAGGAGGCGCACCGGGCTCACTGTAGCTGAACGGTGGTGGACGCCGTGGCCGTCCCGCCGACGAAACTGTCCCAGAACGGCATAAGCGACCGATAGGAGTAAGTGGCGCTGATCGTCATAAAATAGGTGCTGATCGATACATTGTCGGGGCATAGCGTTGCGCATGTCGTCTGAGCGCTCAGTTGTCGCGACGAGACATCGCCAATGATACAAAAGCAGGCCGGCGCCGTCGCCGTGCTCGTGACACCGGACAATTGGGACGCCGCGACGATGAACGACTGTACGTTTGCCGCGGTCGCCGCGGTACCCTTGAGTTGGGCGTATTCAGCGCCGGCGGAGATGGCCTGATTCAATTGGGTACTTCCCTTGTTGAACAGGCCGAAATCCACTGCTGCCGCCAGCAACATGAATAGAACCGGGCTGATGAGGGCGAATTCCACCGCCGCCACGCCCCTGATATCGCGAAACCAATCGCGTGCCAGCATAAGCCGGTTCCTCCCTCTATTGAATGTGCGAGAGGGCGAGTTGGACCGATTGCGCAACGCTGCCGAACGCCGGCAAAGCAAAGGCGGTGCATGATGACGCAAGCTGGACGTTGCCGGTGATGACGATGGTTTCCGCGACCACGAGCGCGCAGCCCGAGCCACCTTCGACGGGGGTACCTGCCAATTTAAGATTGCCGTTTGGAAGGTAGATGAGGCCCGAGAACGGCACGGAGGCATTGCCGCCGAACGACATGGTGCCGGTGGTCGTGCTGGCGAACAAAACGCCTACAATCGCATTAGTCAGGCCGACATTGGCGGTTGTCGCCGCGGTCAACGCTTCGGTGGTGCTGCCGAGCGTCGAGGCTGAGTTGGGTGAACCGCTGGGCCCGGCGGCCATCAGAATGGTCACGCCCGAGCCGTTGAAAGTTCCGCCGTTCAGCGAGATGCTACCGGTCACAATGTATTTACCGGCTGTGAGCGTGACGGTCGGGCCGTTGGTAGAACTCCAGTTACGATAGGTACCAGGCAGCACTGTGCACACATTTTTTTTACTGCCGGTGCCGCAAGTCACCTGTCCAGTTGGTCCCGTGCAGCCGGCGTTGTTGCAGCTCAGATCGGTGGTGGCGGTCGCTGCGTCGGCGGCGGTCAGGGCGTTTTGCAGGACGGTATTGAAGACGCAGGTCGGTCCATTGCTGCCGCAGTCGGGGGCGGAACTAAGGGCGTAGGGGTCGGCGATCTGCCCGCTCATGGGATTGGACGTCCCGGAGATCGACGCCGCGCCGCCATTCGTGGTAATCGTACCGCCGGCATAATAGGCCGCCGCGTTGACCGTGACATGTCCCTGGAAATTGATGCCAGCATTAGACCGTATCGTGCAGCCCGGCGTGGAAATCGTCACATTGCCGCTGAATGAAATGTCGGTACCGGAGGTCACGCCGGTGTCGTCGCCGTTGAGCGCCAGCATGCAAGGCTGACCGCCAATCCCACTTCCGTCGCTGCTCCTGGCGGTGGTGGTGCCAGGGGGCGGGGCGACCATGGATGTGCTGGTGGTTCCGATGGTGAAGCCGGCGGGGTTGACGGCTGCCGCCACCCCGCCGGCCGTCGTTTGCGCTATGTTGACCTGGACCGTGCCGCCCGCCGCCGTGTTGACGCCAAGTGTGACGACGACGGTGATGCTGCCATCGGTCAACGTATTCGTGGTGCTGTTCCACGTCGGCGACGCCGAACCGGTGACGCCATTAAGTTCCGCGATATACGCGGCCTGTGTCGCGGCGGTTCGCGCGTTAAGGGTCGACTTATAGGTTAGTGCGCCAGCCGCCGAGGCGGTATCGGCGATCTGCTGATAGCGGGCCAGATTGACCCACCAGCCGCTCACTTCCACGCCAGTGAGCATCGCGATGATCAAGAACGGCAGCGCTACCGCGACCCATACGGCCACGCTCGCTTTTTTGTCGCTACGGAATAACCTAGTCAGAAACGGAGTCATTTTATGTTCCCCAATCTTCAACGTTGACGTAAGTGGTGTCGCAGTGTCGGGCGTCTCCCGTAGCGCTCAGCAAAGGCGATCAATTCGCGCAAATCGAATTGGTCACTTTACTGCGTGTCGAACGACCCTAGGCTAGACGGTTCTCAGTTACTATTTTTTCTCATACGCCAATCTTCGGGACGATGCAAGGCCGTTGCGCTGTTTTCGTTGAGCGGTCAGAATTCGTGTTGAAACGTGTTGCTGGCCGGGCGTAGGGCTGCGGGAATGTTGCGCCGGGCGTCCGCAGACCCGCAGGCGCGGTGTTCGAGGTATTTTTGCCCGATTATCGCAGCAACGGGTCGATGAGACCGACGTTGGCTTCGCGTTTCTCGTTTCCGCCGCAAGGCGTCAGCGCGCGCCCTCCTTGTCTGTTCGCGTCGCGGGGGCGTTCGGGCCAGATTCTTCGACACCACTAAATGCGAACCTGCGAATGACCATATTTTTCATCGCATCTTCGGCCGCCGACCTTGTCTGCTCCTGTTCCAATTCCGCCATCACGCTTTCGCGCACCTGAGCAAAGGGAGGCCGCGCGCCTGGCCGCCGCTCTTCAAGCCGGAAGACAATCCACCCAAATCGGGTACGAACCGGCACGGGGGCGACCTCGCCGTCCGCCAGCCCATAGGCCACGCCCGCCAGTTCGGGGGTCACCGCGCTCCAGGGCAGGAAGCCCTGGTCGCCCCCCTTCGTGGCCGAGGGATCCTTGCTGGACCGTTGGGCCAGCAAGGCAAAATCGGCTCCCCCGCGAATTGCCGCGATCGTCTCTTTGGCCTGTTGTTCGGTTTCCGCGAGGTAGATCCGCAAATGCACCTCCTCGGGCGGTGGCTTCGATCCGACGTCACGGTCGTAGCGCGCCAGGACCATCTGCTCGGTAATCTTGCCGGTCAAATATTTATGCAGCCAGCCGTTGGCGAAAATGTGATCGGCCGCCGCCTCAGCACGACGCCGTAGTGCCGGATCGTTGTCAAGCGCATCCTGGCGCGCGCGGATCGCCAGCGCCGTGCGGTAAATGAGTTGCTCGAGCACCCGCGGGTAAAGGATTTGGAAGTTCTGCTGAGACACTTGTGGCGGCAGTGCGAGGATAAGGTCCTGGACGTCGCCGAGGGTGATTTGCCGTCCTTCGACCTCCGCCACTACCGTGTCAGGTGCCTTCTTACCGGCGGACGGGTCGAAAACGCGGGTTCGTGTGTCGAAAACGGGTTTGGACAGGTCTCCGGGCGCGGCGGGTATCGGCGCCGCGACCGACGGTGTTCCGCCCATTGGCAATGGCGACTGCGCGAGAGCCTGGACGCTGACGAGGAAACAAGGCAGGATCACCGACCGCGCGCGCAGCGTGCGCGTCTTACGGGACTTCTGAAGTCCCCCTTGTTCCCGTTGGCATTCTTTCATGGGCTATCCTTAACTACGCCGCGACCGCCTTCGGGCTGGCCGGAGACAGTTAGCACAACGGTTCAGTGCGCGGAACCAATCGGACTTGGGCATCCCATCGGTCCCTGGAGGTGCTGTCCTGTCGGTGGCGGACCGGTGCAACGTGACGGTTGAAGATAAAAAAGCGACAAATTTCACAATTTGAGACTTGACATGGTAAGCGGCGTAATACATCTTTTGCGATGAAGATACTATATGCCTGGTCGGATCGGTCATCCGATTGGACGGTTTGGAGAATGTTCATGAGGTCGATTCGGCCCAACGCTGCGATGTTTCTGGTGCTCGGGCTGATGTTCGGCCTGACTTCAGGGGCGTCGGCACAGGTCACCTTCGTCGAGACCGGCCCCAACGGGTGCTTCGTCAATCCAACATCCGGAACGACAGAATGCGCTAAGGCGACGTTCTCCCTTATGACCGGTGGATCCGCCGGAAGCCCTGGGACCGTCATCGGGGGCACGTCCGCGACCAACGTGACCGGCCTGCAAATCCGCATTCAAAATACCACCCCGACGACAGTGACAAACTATCAGAACGCCGACCTGTTGTTAGGGTTCTTCTGGGGCCTCACCAACAGCCCGACCCTTGCCACGACCACGACCGGCGGGGTCACATCGTACAATGGCTCGGCGCTCGCCACCAACTCCCTGGGCGGGCAAGCGATCATCAATCCCGCGCTGTGTTCACCCGCGGTTTGCGCGGGACCATCGGTCAACGTCGGCGCCTACTGGGCCGGCTCCTACAAGCCCGGTGGCTGGAGCGGAACCCCGGGCACTTTTGCTGGCGCATACGCTGTCGCGGCATCCGGTTTCGGCTTGATCTCCCTAGGTCAGGGCAACAACATCGGCGCGAACGACCCGACCCTGGTAGCCCATACAAACTCGCTGGATTTCGGTCTGCTCGGAGGCGCGGGCAGCACCCCGACTACCGGGAACAAACCCGCGATACAGGACATCTTGACCGTCCAAGTGGCCTTTTTGACCCCGGTGCCGTCCCTCAATCTGAACATCGACATCTTAGCTTCGAACGTTCATTTTGCCTACGGCACAAATCCGGACACAGCCAGCGGGGCTCGGAAGGCGCCGGAGCCGGCTTCGATTGCCCTGTTCGGTGTTGGCGTTGTGGCGCTCGGCTGGGCACGCCGCCGCAAGCGCCGGCAATAGGCCGTCTGAACCTTGGCGCCGGTGCGGCGTTCCGGCGCATCCACCATCGACGCATTCCTGTCCAGCCCACCGAGGAATCCGGCGGTCGTTCAGGCATAGACCGCCAGATCGGGTTTCTGCCCGATGAACGGGTTCACCGCGTCCAACGTCGCTTGCCGGTAATCCGGCCGATCCGATAGCACCAGCGTGCGCGCCGGGACTGGCGCGAGATCGGCGCAAAGGGCGTTCAATTCGGGTTCCATGGCCGTGTTGTCGCCGGCACGACCCGCGGGGCTTTGGGTTTCATTACAATTTTTCCTCAATTTCGTTTCCTGAATTCAATTTCGGCGTCGACGGCCGCCTGGAACGCAGACAGGGCCTGCCGCACGTCGGCGTCGGTATGCGCGGTGGAGATATAGAACTTGCTATCGCCCTTCAGCACGCCCGCCGCGCGAAGGGATTGGTTGAACCGGCGCATGGCGTCGAAGTCCTGGCGCAGGGTGGCGCGGTAGTCGGAAATCTCCCCCGTGGCGAAAATGATATCGAACAGCACGGGCATGCCGATCGCCTGCGCCGGCAGTCCCGCCGTGGCGATCATGCCGGCCAGACCGTCCATTAAGCGTTGGCCGGTGGCGAAAGCGGCCGCATAGGTGCCGGGGCGGCGCAAAACCTCCAACGTTGCCAGGCCCGCGACGGACGCGACGGGATTGCCCGATAGCGTGCCGATTTGGGGCAGAACCTCATCGCCCACCTGGCCCCGGTCGAAATGGCGCATGATGTCGCCACGCCCACACACGGCCGCAAGCGGAAAGCCGCCCGCGACGATTTTGCCGAGGGTGCAGATGTCGGGGACGACGCCGTAGTATTCCTGCGCCCCGCCATAGGCGAATCGGAACCCGGTGACGATTTCGTCGAAGATCAGCGGAATGCCGCACTCCCTGGTCACATCGCGCAGCGCTTGCAGAAAGCCCGGCTTCGGCGGGATCAGGCGCTGGAACGGCTCCACGATCACGCCCGCCAATTCGTCGCGGTTTTCACGGATTATACTGGCCGCCATGTCGGGGTCGTTGAACGGCGCGATCAGCATGTCGCCGGCGACGGAACGCGGGATACCCGGCGAGTCGGGCGCGGCCTGCGGGAAGTTGCCCGGACGTTTCGGAGCCATGCTTTGCAGGCTGTACTCGCTCATGCCGTGGAAGCCACCTTCGAACTTCAGGATTTTGTCGCGCTTGCGAAACGCGCGTGCGACTCGCATGGCATAGGTATCCGCCTCGGTTCCCGTCGACGTAAACCGCACCCGATCCGCGCACGGCACGGCATCGACGATGGCGGCGGCGAGACGGATGCCGGGCTCGCTATTGGCGAAAAAGGTCGTGCCCCTGGGGATTTGCGCCTGGACGGCGGCGACCACATCGGGATGCGCGTGACCGATAAACATCGGGCCGGAGCCCAACAGGAAATCCACATACTCGTTGCCGGAGACATCGCGCACGCGGCCCCCCTGCCCTTCGGCGATGACGATATCCGACGCCAAATTGCCGAATCCGCCACCGGGCAGCACGCGGTTGGCGAGTGCCACGAGGGCCAGTTCCTGCTCGCTACGAGATTGGTCGGTCATGCCTGTTC
>JANXTL010000251.1 GCA_025352375.1 Acetobacteraceae bacterium
TTCAACCTCAGGCGATCACGCTCTAGCGCGGCTTCTCGGTAGGGGCCTTCCGGCACGACACGGCCAATCTCTTCCTTGAGGTCGCGCAGGGTTGTCTCGGTCCATCGGCAGATGAAATTTGTGCCGCTTTCGTTGCATGCCAGGGTGGGATCGGAGCGGACTGAATCGATCCAGGCCACACTGGTTTCAGCAAAGCGCAGGTCGGCGCGCCAGACAAAGGCCTCACGCAACGAGGCGCCCTGAAGCTGCGCGCAGAGCGGCTCGGCCGACTTGCCCTCCTTTCCCCGCTTCTTCGGGGCCAGCCAATAGCCGCATTCCAGCTTGGCCTTTTGAAGATTGGCACCCGTCAGCAAAGCACCGCGCAAGCTGGCACCCGTCAGATCGACCTTGCGCAGCACGGCGCCCGTCAGTACCGCGTCGTCCAAGTTCCGGGCGCGCAGCGATACCGTCTCGGACAGGAAGTCGATCTTGGTCTCGCTGTCCAATTTCAGATGCACCACGACATCCAAACCCGGCAGCACCAGCCGGTTCGACCATTGGCTTTCAGGCGCCCGCGTGGCCGGGTTGACGGCCCCCGCCACGAGGAATTTCCGCCCCGATCTTGCGCCACCGACAGCGATGATCTAAATCTACCCCCGTCGCCTAACCCAAATGAAGGAAAAAATGACCTATTCAATCGACGGGCCGGGATGGAGTGCGGGTGTGGGGGGCCGGTCATCCGGTTGGCGTGGTTTTCGTCGATCCGACCATTGTTGAGTGCCTGATCCGCGGTTAGGCTATTGCCCCAAAAAGCGGCGGGTTGCCCGCCCATCTGGGGAGCCTCGGTTAACTAAAATATGCTTGGAAACAGGGGGAGCGAACCAATGGATTTGGTGCTACGCGAGGCCGCGCCGGCCGACGCGCCAGAATGTGGCCGCGTGCTATTTGAAGCATTCCGATCCCTGGCGGACTACCATAATTTCCCGCGTGACTTTCCATCCGCCGAAGTTGGCGGCGGCGTCGCGGGCATGCTGATCGGCCACCCTGGCTTCTACGGCGTGGTCGCCCAGAGAGATGGCAAAATCATCGGCAGCAACTTCCTGGATGAAAGGGCGGTTATCAGGGGGATCGGCCCGATCTCGGTCGACCCAGATACGCAGAACAGCGGTGTTGGAAAACGTCTCATGCAAGACGTCCTGGACCGCGCGGGGAGCCAGAATGCGCCCGGCGTGCGTCTGCTTCAGGCAGCTTATCACAACCGCTCGCTCTGTCTTTACACCAACCTTGGCTTTCGCACGCGCGACTTGATCTCGGTGCTGCAGGGGCCGCCGATCGGTGTTTCCTTTCCAGGCTATACCGTTCGCCCAGCGCAACTGGAGGACCTCGCGGCCTGCGAATCGTTGTGCCGTGAGGTTCATGGATTCGACCGCTCTGCCGAACTGCGCGACGGGATCGAGCAGAAGACGGCGGTGATCGTCGAACATCTTGGTGCGATTTCAGGTTATGCGACAATGTTGGGATTCTTCGGTCATAGCGTTGGACGAAGTAACCGCGACCTGATGGCGCTCATCGCCAACGCGCCGGAATTCGTGGGCCCAGGCTTCCTGCTGCCGACGGGCAATCATGAGGTCTTCGCGTGGTGTTTGGCAAAGGGCCTCAGGCTGGTCATGCAAATGACGCTGATGACCATTGGGCTTTACAATGAACCCGTTGGCGTCTGGATGCCGTCCGTTCTGTACTGAGCAGCCCTGCCATAGCCATCCACAGGAGATCACTACGCTTGGCAGCACGGTCATCCTCCGCGGACCGCTTGGGGTCGGGTGAGGTCCTAGAGAGGGCCGGCAACGTTCAGACGCGCCGATTCGAACTTTCGGCTCCGCTGCTACCGGAACCCCGTTACCCATTCTTGAAAAAACTGTTCGCCGACGGCGGCTACCAGGGACCTCAGTTCCACAAGGCCCTGGCCCAGGTCCTGCCTCAGGCGTCGGTGGAAATCGTCAAGCGTTCAGATACCGCTACGGGCTTCGAGGTGCTGCCACGGCGTTGGGTCGTCGAACGAACGTTGGCGTGGCTCAAACACAGCACGAACAGATAGCTGAGCCAAAGCCCCGCACTGACCCCAGCGGCGTCAACGACCGCGGTGCGCAACGAAGTCAGATCGGTCACCGTCGCCGCCAGTGCGGGCACTTCCTTGACCAGCAGAGGCGGCAGAGGCTCGACGGCGTCAGAGGCGCCAATCGCCTCCGCCCGCTCGATCGCCGCCAATGCGTCTTTGTCCGCTGTCGCCATGCTTCCGCCCCTGGCCCGCGATCATTCTGGCACCGCTTCGGCCGATGTGCTATCCTATTTGCATGCCAGACGATCTCTACGAACGGGACATCCTCACCTGGTCGGAACACCAGGCCGACCTCCTGCGCCGTGTGGCGCGGGGGGAGTTGGTGAATGGTGTCGACTGGGAACACGTGGTCGAGGAGATCGAGGACGTGGGGCAATCGCAACTCAACGCGGTCGAGAGCTTTCTGCGCCAGTTAATCGCGCATTTGCTCAAGGTTCACGGCTGGCCGGATTGCCTGGCGGTGGAGCATTGGCGCGATGAGCTCGTCAATTTTCAGGATGAAGCGGAACAGCGTTACGTCCCGTCCATGCGCCAGAGGATAGACCTCGATAAGGCGTATGGGCGCGCCCGGCGCCGCGTGCGGGAGAGGACGATCGACGGCCAAAGCGCGCTTCCGCTGCCGGAAACCTGCCCCTTCACCCTCGACCAACTCCTGAACGAGCGGCGTCCGGCCCTGGAAGCCATACTGGCGAACGCTCAGCCGGCTGGGCCGTAGACGTCCGCCAAATCGATCTCGATCCCCGGCGGGTTCAGCACTATCTTTCCGATATTGATCATCCGCGCTACGATCTCCAATCCAGTTCGGCTGTGATGGATGATTTCCCGCCGTTTCGCGCGCACGATCAGATAATGCTGGATGGACGGAACCCGGAAATAGTCCGCCAGTTTGTCGCTGCTATCGATGGACTGAGTCGAAGGGGACAGCACCTCCACCACGATGACAGGATTGGACGCGGCCGTCGCGTCGGGAGGGAGCTTGGGGCCATGGTTTACCACCGCATCCGGTTCGTGGTCGGTGTCGTCGTCGACCTCGATGGTGACGCCATCGCCCAATGCCTCGCAGTCCAGTCCGGCGCGCTGGATTGCTCGGTCCAACGCGGCCCAGACTCGGTTCTTGATCCGGACGTGTTCGACGCGTTCGGGGGACATGGCGACCGGTTCGCCGGCCACGCGTTCGTATCGCCGGGGCTGGGTCATTGCCCAGTCCTGAAATTCCTGACGCGTGAGACGAGGCGGCATAGTGAACCTCTGACCGTGTGCCTCAGGAAGTTGGGGCACACCGGGGCCGCGTTGCAAGAGGAACCCTACCCGCGCGTTGGTAAAGCTGCGCCCGTGGAGGGGGTGGCGACGGCGCTGCTTCAGCAGTTCAGCCGGTAGACCCGCCGCGCCGTCCCCGCGAAGATCGCTTTCTTTTCATCGGGCGAACAACCCGCGGCCAGCCGCTTCAACGCGTTGAACAAAGCGCGGAAGCCGATACCCATTTTCTCTACGGGAAAATTGCTCTCGGCGATGCAGCGGTCGGCGCCGAACAACTCGATGCAGGTTTCGATGTACGGGCGCCAGTGGTTCGCGAGTTGCTCCGACGATGGCGGGGCGTCGAGCGCCATGTAGTCGTATGCGGCCAGGCGCATCATCATGCCGCCTAGCTTGATCGTGACGTTCTGGCATTTTGCCAGTTCGGCGAGAGTCTTTTTCCAGTTGGCAAAGACTTCGTCGTGTTTCCCGGCATACGGCCCATACCCCAGCGGCCCGCCGCAATGTCCGACAATAATGTTGCTTGTCGGGAACGCTCGTGCGAGGTCGATAATGTCCGGCATCTGCGGGTGGAATCCCCAGGCATCCAGCGACAGGCCGAGGTCGGTCAGCCGTTTCATCCCCGCTCGGAAATCCGGGCGCAAATAAAGGCCCGGCTGAATGTCGGGCGCGCTGTTGCCGATGATCGGATCGGCATCGTACCCGCAAGAATGCCGCACGCCGCGGAACCTTCCGCCGCCGGCCCTGATATGCGCCTCCAGCACCGGGGTCACCCAGTCGCCCTTGGTCAGGTCGGCATAACCCACGATGCCCGCCGCGACCTTTGTCTTGCCGTAGCCGCCGCTGTCGGCCATGGCGGCGATGCCGGCGACGAACTCGGTTTCTCCCACGGGGCGCATCTCGGCCGGGCCGTCCTTGCGGTACATCGCGTGGCATTGAAGAAAAACGCTACCCACGATGTTGTGTCCGGTGGCGCAGTCTTCCAGGAACTCATGCAACAGGTAGCGGAAGCTCGGCACGTCCCAGGACTCGCCCCGCGCCCCGCCGCCCGTGCGCTCCCACAGATGGTGGTGCGTGTCGATGATTTCCAAGTCCGGGTCGATGACGACTTCCGGCGGCGCCTTGGCGAGCCAGTCGGGGCGCGTCGGAAAAATGCGGCCGAACGCGGTCTTGGTCGCCATGGCGTTTTCTCCCGATGGGGTGGTAGGGAGGCATTAGCGCATGGGTTGGACGCCGGCGCTACCAACGGCGACGGAAGCCGAAGAAGGACCCCTGGCTCCAGCGACCGCGGCCTCGGATAAGCCGCATGACGACAAGCAGCACGATGGCGCCCAGCGTGGCGTTTACGATCGCGCCGATTATGCCCGCGGCAAGGTGCAAGCCGATCCGAGGCAGCAACCAGCTGCCGATGAACGCGCCGATGACACCGATGACCAGGTCGCCGAGCAGGCCGAAACCTGTTCCGTCGACGATCTTTCCGGCCAGCCATCCTGCAAGGATGCCGACGAGGACCATGGTCAGAAGGCTTTCGCCCGACAGAGACATAGCGTTTCCTCACTGAAAAGAGCAGGGAACCAATTATACTGAACGTGATACGTCTTACCCGGGACGTCAATGCAGCCGATAGATTCGGAATCTACTCAGGCCCGCGAATGCTACCCGGCTCCGTTCGTTAGTTTCACCCCCGGCGCACACCCCAGAATAACGGGAACGCCGCTTTCACAATGTCCTGGATGTTGGACCGGAACGCGGTCGGTTGGAAGATTTGGCCGAGCGGGATGTAGGGCACGGTCTCGAAGGCCCGCAGTTGGACCTGTTCCGCAATCGCCTTCTGCGACTTCACGTCGGGCGCGTCGAACCAGGATTCGCGGAGCGCTTCCAGCTTGTCGTCGTTCGGCCATCCGAACCATGCCTTCGGCCCATTGCCACGCAGGGCGAAGTTGCTGCCAGGATTGTTGATGGTTACTCCGTCCAGAGCGGAGTTGAAGGTGCTCCACCCGCCCTGTTCCACCGGATTCTGGCTCGCACGGCGGGATACCAACGAACCCCAATCTATCTGCTGGAAGTCCACGTTCAGCCCCAACTGGACAAACAGCGCGCGGGCGACCTGGGACATCTGGCTGTACACCGGCCGGTCGCTTGGCGACAGCATCACCACTTTTTCCCCAGCGTAACCAGACTCCTTCACCAGCTTCTTGGCCAGCGCGAGATCGCGGGGCCTTGTCAGCACCTCGAGCCCGGCATGGCTGGACATCGGCTGGCCCTCGCAGAAGTAGCCACTTGGTAAACGGGCAAGATCGGACTGGTCGCCGATCACCGATTGGACGAACTGTTTCTGGTCGATCGCGTGCAGCAACGCCTGCCGCAGCTTCGGATTATTGAAGGGCGGGTGTAGATGATTGAGTGCGAGGATCGTCCCCCATCCGAAGGGATCGTGCACCGCGACCACCACGCCGGGCGAGCGCCGCAGCATCGGGCAAAGGTCGATCAGCGGCTGCTCGACCCAGTCGACCTCCCCCTTTTGCAGGGCGGCGGCGGCGGTCGCGGAGTCCGGCTGCACCGTCCACTCGATCCGGCCAAAATGCGCCACCTTGCCGCCCGCGTAGAGGCTTGGCTTTTCCTGACGCGGCACGTAACGATCGAACCTGGCATAGGCGGCACTGGCGCCGGAGACCCACTCGTTGGGCAGGAATTTGAACGGCCCCGATCCGATGGCCTCCTTGACCTGCTCCGACGACGGGGTCTTCGCCATGCGTTCGGGCATGATGAAACAGCTGCGCACACCGAGACCGTAGAGCATCTGGCTGAACGGCTTTTTCAGCCGGAACTGGAAGCGCCGGTCGTCGAGGGCGGTAAGCTCGTTCGTCGCCGCCATTAGCACCTGACCGAACGAATCGCGGGAACCCCAGCGTCGCAGGGACTGGACGCAGTCCTTTGCCAGGACCTTTTCGCCGTCGTGAAACAGCAGCCCGTCGCGCAGGGTGAACGTCCAGGTCAGCTTGTCGGCGGAAAGCTCGTGCCCCGAGCACATCTGCGGATGCAACTGGCCGGCGGCGTCGATGCCGTAGAGCGTATCGAACACCAGGTAGCCGTGGATCGCGGCCACCAGCGCCGTTGTCCAGATCGGGTCAATCGCTGATAGCGCCGCGTTGGGGATGTAACGCAATGGGCGCGTGTCGGCGCGGGCCACCGCGGGGGCCATGAGTACGGGTGCAGCTTTCAACAAATCTCGACGGCGCATGGTGCCTCCCTATTTTTATTTTCTCGGGTCTTGGTTTGCCCGTGGAAAATATCGCAGCAATTTGCCGGCCCGCACAACTCAATTTTCGAAAGAGTTTATTAACCGGAACCAAGCGCATACCCGGTCGCCCGCGCTTTCCCAATAGGTGCCCAGAGCGGACCAGCGCCTGGCGTTGCTTTTCAATGTGTCCAGCCTTGTAGAAGCAATTCGACCTAGAGCGTGATCGCCTGAGGTTGACTTCAACCTCGGGCGTGAATCACCCTCTCGAACAAAGGCTTAGACCATGATCCAACGCCGAGATCGCGTGCAACCTCAAAAGATCATGGGCTAGTGGTCGCTCAGGCGGGTGCCGTTGATCGTCGCGACATGCCGGAGCGCAGCCAGCTGCTCGGGGGCGAGGTCTCGGAGGCCCGAGGGCAGAATCGTTACTCATCGCGTCCTTGGGATGGTTGAGGAGAGACGCCGCTGCCAGGGGAAGGTTCCGAAGCGTTTCCGAATGAAGACGCCCCTTCGACCGGCCCGATGGGCGTCGCCTATCACCACTATCGCCGTCAGGCGGAGGGCACGTTATTCCGGAAGAAACTGCGAACGCGGTCGATGGTGCGTTGCTTTAGCTCCGCGGGCTCCTTCCACGGGAACACCGTGATTTCGGCGTTGGGTGCCAGAGAGGCGACCTGGATCGACGTTTGAAGTGGATGAGAATCCGTGTCATCGGGGAGCACCAGCATGGGCGTCTGGCAGTTTCTGATAAACTCGCGCGGGACGCTGTGAAGAAAATCGGGCTGCGCCGCGTATAGGTCGTGCAGGTATTTTTCAATCGCCTCGGTCGAGACATCGGGCCGACGCTCACGAAAGCCGGGCACCCAGTTGTCTGAACTGTGGCGGTACATGACGGTCGGATCTTCGGGCCGATGGCCGACTGTCTGACAGAAAACGGCTCCAACCACCCGGTCGGGTGCGCGCTCCATCAGCTTCCCGCCAAAGCAGCCACCGATACAGTAGCCGATGAACAGGAATTGTTCGACGCCGAGATGGTCCATCAGGCCGAGCTGGTCGTCGGCGAAGGCGTCCCATGGGTTGCTGGCGGGGATCGGCCCGGTGGATGCGCCGCCGTTGGCGTTACGTTGGTCCATCGTGATGCAGCGGAATCCGTCGCTGAAAATCTCGAAGGAGTTGAACACGGCATTTTGCCAATTGCTGATGCGCGAATTCAGGCCACCGCCGGGGACGCAAAGCAGAGGAAAGCCGCTGCCTGCCTCCTCGTAGCGGATTTTGACGTCACCCTTTTCGTAGAACGGCATGGCGCACTCCCTCGGCAGTGGTTTCGGCGGCCAAGCCGCCTGGGTCGC
>JANXTL010000136.1 GCA_025352375.1 Acetobacteraceae bacterium
AGGTTTTGGCGGTACGGTATCCCGGTGCGGCGCGATGAATGGCGTTGGCGGCCTCAGCGACTTTAGACCATGATCGTTTGAGGTCGCACGCGATCTCGGCGTTGGATCATGGTCTAAGCCTTTGTTTGAGAGGGTGATTCACGCCCGAGGTTGAAGTCAACCTCAAGCGATCACGCTCTAGCGCGCAAAAATACCTGAGCCTGGAGACCTACCGGCGCACCGGTGTCGGTGTTCGTACCCCGGTGTGGTTCGTGCCGGCACCGCACGGCGCCTGCCTGTACGTCTATTCCGCCGCCGATTCAGGAAAGGCGAAACGCATCCGGCGTTCGGGACGGGTTCGGATCGCGCCATGCGACATGCGGGGAAGGATCGCGGGCAATTGGGTGGAGGCACAGGCCTCGATCGTCGGTCCGGACGAATTCGCGCGCGCGATGCCGCTGCTGAACCGCAAATACTGGCCCTGGAAAGGGATTCTGGACCTTCTGATGAAGTTCCGCCCTGGGGACCGCCCTGGGGACCGGCGCATCGTGATCGGGATCGTGCCGGGGAATGGTGCTGTCGGAGGGGATTGAACTCTCGACCTCTCCCTTACCAAGGGAGTGCTCTACCACTGAGCTACGACAGCGCCGTCGAACGGCTGGCGCGTCGTATAGGTTCGCTTTGAACGACGCGCAAGCCGGGTTCTGCGATGGCGGTGGATGCCACGCCGGGACGCGTTAGGCCGCGTCCATCAGTTCATTGAAAGACTCCTCCGACGGGTTGCCGGCGAAGCTCAACCTGCCGCGGTCCCATATGTGCTTGTTCACCAGCACCGTTCGCACAACCCGCTCAGAAACGTGGAAGTTACGGGCAGCGGCGGCCACGTCTCCCTCGGTTGGGTCGGTGGTCCCGATATAAGCAACCAAATCGTCGTAAGGGCACAGGAGGCTTTGGGCGAACGCCCGCTGAAATTTTTGGCGAGCCGTCTTTGAGGCCGCCAAAGGTCCCATTGCGCTGCCTCCCGTCCAAATAAAATCCCCTAATGCCCGTGCTGCCTCGAAGCGACGATCGTGCGGCCAGCGCGATCGTAGTACAATTTGGTTCTTCGCCGCATTATCGGCCGCCAGACGGAGGCCGTATGGCAGTCTGGTGCCCGCTTGCGGTTGGGTCGCCCGAAATGTTTCCCCGCTCGTCCCCAGGAGATCGGCCAACGCCGCGCTGCGAAGCGGTCCTTGAGATTGTCCGACCGCGGTCCTTAGGGCACTGGCCGCTTGTTCGGCGAGCACCCAGGGCGGATTCTTCAGACCTGGGGAATCTCCAAGCAGGGATTCACTGACGAGGAAAATTTCTCTCAATCCGCTTGCTTCGTCCGCACTCGGAGATACCGATCCGCTCTGGCCCACCGATCGAAATAAAGCCGGTTGGCCATAGGCAGCGAGCGCTCCGGTGAAATCGCACGTAACCCGTGATTTGCGGGCTGCTTCGATCTCCTGCGCTAACACATCCGCTGATTCCGTACCGGGCATCGCGGTAGCCGCCTCATCGACATTTTTCTGGCCGTAAAGGCCGGCCAACCCGATCAAAGCTTCGACGGTCTGCTCAGGTGCCTCGTCAACATCGAAGCCGAGGCGAGCCTCCGTCTGACGCCATGCCGAAAACACCGGATCGGCTCGCTCTTTCTGAAGAGTGCTTACTTGTTCTCGCAGGGCGGCCCGATCCGCCGCATCCGAGGCATATTCATCCACGACGTTCTGCAGGAATTCGTCGCATTCACGCTCGAAGTCGTCCGCCCTAACGAATTCGAACGCATCGGAAAGGTAACGGACAGGCCCGACCACACCTGGCGGATCGCTGCGGGACAACAGGCCGACCCGCTGATCCTCGCCCCAAACGGCTAACCTGGGCCACGCATATCCACCGCCGACGGACGACAAGTCATGGGCAAGCCGCCATTCCGCGGTAATCCCCGCCGAGGGCAGGCATTCCCAACGGATACGCCACCAATTGTCGACCAGCCAGAACGCCAGTTGCGTTGGCGGCGCTACGACGTACTCGTCAGGCTGGTTATCGCGCGCCCGAAATAGCCTGGTGAACGACGTCTCGCCTGAGCGGATGGCGATTTTCCAAGCACCCCTGCTATTGACCCGATCCGATTTCCGAACGTCGATCGTAAACGACATCACCCGGCGATCCTATAGAGTAAGCGGCAATTCTCCACGGCACGACGGTCGGCCTCAGAGCCATCGGCGTTCGCCCATCCACCGAAGCGGGCAATCACCATTGCGGCAATGGCCTCCGAGGGACGAACAGGATAGCCATGATACTCGGCCTGACCTGCGTTTGTCACTCGCGCCTCGAAAATCCAGCCGTGATCGGAGACGGTCCACACGATGGTCGGAACACCAGCGCGCTCGACGTGACCGATCAGGCCGGCATCGATCCCGCGAACCAGCCACTTCCTGACGTCCGGCATGTCTTCCGGCTCGACGCTGGCATGATCGTCGCAGAGACTTTCGTCCCCTCACGGCCCCGTATACGGCGGCAATCCAAAACGCGCGGGCGCCGCTTTATGTTTCGCGATACCGCGATACGTCACCCGTGCCGCCCAGTTTCGGAGAACGATCGGGTCGGGTGCAGGGTGCAACCGCCGCTTGTCGTTGTCGGAATGCCTGGGCGGCACGTCGCTCCGTTTCGGAGGTTTCACGGCATCGGCCGAACCGCGTTATCGCCCCCCACCCAACCCCGGAGACGCCAGTAATTCCGCCACTTTCGCCGCATCGAAGCCCAGCACGTCGCTGAGGATTTCAGCGGTGTGCTCGCCCAACAGGGGGGAGCGAGTCACCTCCGACACGCTGTCCGACATTTTGATCGGGTTGCCCACCGACAAATATTTGCCGCGGGTGGGGTGATCGACCTCCACCACCGTGCCGGTGGCGCGAAGCGACGGCTCCTCGGCGATTTCTTTCATCGACAGGATCGGGCCGCAGGGGATGTCGTATTTGTTCAGAATATCCATCGCCTCGAATTTGGTGACCGTCATGGTCCAGGCTTCGATGGTGTTCCAGATGTGCTTCAGGCGCGGCAGGCGGGCCGGGGGCTTGGCGTAATCGGGGTCGGTTTTCCACTCCGGCTTGCCGATCACGTCGCATATCTTCTCCCAAACAGGGGCCTGAGCGATGAAGTAGATGTAGGCGTTGGGGTCGGTTTCCCAGCCCTTGCACTTCAAAATCCAGCCCGGCTGCCCACCGCCCGACGCATTGCCGGCGCGCGGCACGGTGTCGCCGAACGGGGTGTCGGGGAATTGTGGGAATTCGGTCAACGGCCCATGCGCTAGGCGCTGCTGGTCGCGCAGCTTGACGCGGCAGAGGTTCAGCACCCCGTCCTGCATCGCCACGTCCACCTTCTGGCCGCGCCCGGAGGTGTTGCGCTGGAACAACGCCGCCACGATCCCCAGCGCCAGATGCAACCCGGTGCCGGAGTCACCGATCTGCGCGCCGGTTACCAGCGGCGGGCCGTCGTCGAAGCCGGTGGTGGAGGCGGCGCCACCAGCACACTGGGCCACGTTTTCGTAAACCTTGCAGTCCTCATACGGGCCAGGGCCGAAGCCCTTGATCGAGGCCAGGATCATCTTCGGGTTCAGCGCCTGGATGCGCTCCCAGGTGAAACCCATGCGATCCAGCGCGCCGGGGGCGAAGTTCTCCACCATCACGTCGCAGGTCTTCACCAGCGCTTCCAGCACTTCCTTGCCAGCCTTGTCGCGGCCGTCGATGGTGATGGAGCGCTTGTTATGATTCAGCATCGTGAAATACAGGCTGTCCACGCCTTTGATATCCTGCAGCTGGCCGCGGGTGATATCGCCCACGCCCGGCCGTTCCACCTTGATTACGTCGGCGCCAAACCATGCCAGCAACTGGGTGCAGGTCGGGCCGGACTGGACGTGGGTGAAATCGAGGATTTTGACGCCGTCGAGTGCTTTGCCGCTCATGGTTATGCTCCTGCCTTCTTGGAAAGGGCGCTCTTGGGGTTGAGATTGCCGATATTGCCGCTCTCGCTGCCCGCCGCCGGGTCGATCACGGCGTTGATCAGCGTGGGTTTGCCTGACTCGATGGCCGCATCGACGGCGCTTTTCAGTTCGTCCGGCGTGGTGACGTTGACGCCGACGCCACCGAACGCCTCGATCATCTTGTCGTAGCGGGATCCCGGGACAAACATGGTCGGGGCCGGATCGGCGCCACCGGTCGGATTGACGCCGTCGCCGCGATAGATGCCGTCGTTGTTGAATACGACGACGCAGATCGGCAGGTTGTAACGGCAGATCGTTTCCACCTCCATGCCGGAGAAGCCAAACGCGCTGTCGCCCTCGATCGCCAGGACCGGCTTACCCGTTTCCACCGCCGCGGCGATCGCGAAGCCCATACCGATGCCCATCACGCCCCAGGTGCCGACGTCCAGACGCTTGCGCGGCTGGTAGATGTCGATCACCCCGCGTGCCTGATCGAGGGTGTTCGCGCCCTCATTCACCAGGATGGTATCCGGCCGCTCCTTGATAACGTCGCGCAGCACCCGCAGCGCCGAATGGTAGTCCATCGGGCTGGAGTTTTTCCCAAGCCTTGAGGCCATGCGGGCGATGTTGGATTCTTTCTTGTCGTCGATCGATTTGGTCCACGTCTCCGGCGGATGCTTCCAGTCGCTGCCCATGCCAACTAGCAGCGCGCCCACGCAGGACCCGATGTCGCCCACCAGGGGTGCGGCGATTTCGACATTGCTGTCCATCTCGCGCGGTTCGATGTCGATGTGGATGAACTTCTGGGAGCCCGGCGCACCCCACGACTTGCCCTTACCGTGGCTCAGCAGCCAATTCAGCCGCGCGCCGATCAGCATCACGACATCGCTTTCCTTCAGCACCGTCGAACGCGCGGCGGCTGCGCATTGCGGATGCGTGTCGGGGAGCAGCCCTTTCGCCATGCTCATCGGAATGTATGGAATACCGCTTTTCTCGACCAAATTCCGGATCGCATCGTCCGCCTGGGCATAGGCGGCACCCTTGCCGAGGATGATCAACGGCTTCTTGGCACCGCGCAGCACATCCAGCGCCCGCTCCACGGCGGAAGGCGCCGGGATTTGCGCCGGGGCGGGGTCGATAACCTTAACCAACGAGCGACGCCCGGCCTCGGCCTCCATCACCTGGCCGAACAGCTTGCCCGGCAAATCCAGATACACACCGCCCGGCCGGCCCGAAACCGCCGCGCGGATCGCGCGCGCGACGCCGATGCCAATATCGGCCGCATGCAACACGCGGAACGCCGCTTTGCATAGCGTCTTGGCAACGGCGAGTTGATCCATCTCCTCGTAGTCGCCCTGCTGCAGGTCAACGATCTCCCGTTCGGACGAGCCGCTGATCAGGATCATCGGGAAGCAGTTGGTCGTGGCATTCGCCAGCGCGACCAGCCCGTTCAGGAAGCCCGGCGCCGAGACCGTCAAGCACACGCCGGGTGTCTTGGTCAGGTATCCCGCGATCGCCGCGGCGTTACCGGCGTTCTGCTCGTGCCGGAACGAAATCACCCGCATGCCCTCGGCCTGCGCCAGACGGCCGAGATCGGTGACCGGGATGCCCGGAACGCCGTAGATGTTCTTGATGCCGTTCAGTTTCAGCGCGTCTATGACGAGATGGAACCCGTCGGTGAGTTCGGCCCCGGCCTCGCCCGTCATCTGTTCGCCAGTCTTCTGTTCGCCAGTCTTCTGTTCCAGTGTCGCGGACATGGTGTCAGTCCTCCCTTGTTAAGCAATGCGGCGTTGGTCTGGCGGATCGAGAAAATCGCCATGCCGTTCAACATGGTGCGCCAAACCCATCGTATGTTCGCGCACCAGCCGCGAAGCCAGATCGGCATCGCCTACTTCCAGTGCGGCAATGATCGCTCGGTGATCCCCGATGGATCGCTGGGCCCGGTTATCCTGCGTCATCGTGACGGCGCGGACGGCGCGCATATGAATGAACAATGTATCCGTCAGGCTCGACATCAACTCGACCCCGCCCAGCCGGACGATGGCCCGGTGGAATGCCATGTTGGCGTCGGAATACTCGCTGATATGACCCGTCGGATCGTCCTGGAACGCTTCGACCAGGCGCCGAAGTTCCGCCAATGCGCCAGCGGAAGCCCGCGTCGCGGCCAGCCGGGCGGCCATGCTTTCGATCGCGGCCCAGACGGTAATCATCTCCACGATCTCGCGCTTGGATTTGCGCACCACATGGATGCCGCGGCGGGGAATGGAGCGGACGAACCCTTCCTGCTCCAGCACGGACAATGCCTCCCGGATCGGGGTGCGGCTGACGCCCAGGTCCTGCGACAGCTGGCGCTCGTCCAGTCTTATCTCTTCGGGGTGGCCGTAAATGTCCATTGCCATGATGGCGCGCTTAATCGCCTCGCACGCCTGCTGCCGAAGGCCGAGGCTGACGCCGAGCGGTTCGATTTTGAGCCTTTGCTGATGGTCCGCTTCGGACATGCCGCTTCCTCCGGTTCGCGATGTATTTCGTATATTGTATACCACGAGAGTCAAGACTTGCCCGGCGGCCCATTTGCCGAGGCGGAAGACCTTGGCTACGATGGCTGGCAACCGAGTGTTTTGGGGATATTTCCGGGTGACAGCCGACACGATGCGCCACACCGTCCCGATGGAACCTCGTTACACGCGTTGGGATACGCACCCGGCATGAGTGGCAGCAGAAGCCAGAGCCGGCGGAGATCGGGGTCATCGTCCCGCATCGCGAAACCGATGGAGATCGCGGCGCCCCAGCCAAGGCGCCGCAGCGGCGTTGGATCTCCGGAAATAGCCGCGTGCGTCGGCGTGTCGCTGGTGGCGGTCGCGCTGATCGTATTGATTTGGGTTGTCTCACTGCGTACCATTAACGAACAGACTGCGGACGTACGAGACCGCGCGGAACGGATGGTCACCGCCCAGGCCGTCACCTTGGCGGAGGAAATCCATCAGGAACTTGCCGTCATCGATCAGTCGCTTTCTATCCTCCAAGATTCATGGAACCGGGATGCTGAACATTTCGATTTGCTCGATTGGCAAAAGCGGGTCCCGGCGCTGACCGGCGTGGCGGAGGACATCTTTATCGCGGACGAAAAACGGGTCGTGCGACAGGATATCGTGCTGCAAGCCATTGGCCAGGGCGTTGGCGGTCCGTATTTGAATTTCCCGCATGGAACGCTGGAATTTCTTGGCGGAGATGGGCCACTGACCAGAACCGGGCAGTTGATCTTCGCGAACTCCGGTGGGGTCGTGGAGACCCGCCGCTATCTTATGTACATCGTGCGGCCATTGGCGAAGCCAACCAACTGGCTGATCGGGGCGTCCTATCGCACCGAGGAATTGACCAAGCTCTATAGCCAGATCGCGACAGGCATCAACGGCGTGGTCGCCTTGATGAACTCGCAGAGCGGCACGCTCCAGGCCGTCGCCGGCCCTGCCGCCCGCAGGCCGAAGATCGATCTGGCGAAGTCGGACATGCTGGCGGCGTTCAAGACAAAAACGTCGGGCACATGGACCGGGCCAACAGCGATGGACGGCGTGTTGCGGATCCATGGGTTCGCCAAGGTTCCGGACCGCGACATGATCGTCACGGTGGGGATCGTCCAGGCCGAGGCCATGGTCCCGGCCGCTATCATTGGCGCAGGCGTCTGGTGGGTGGCATTCGGTGGCAGTACCATCGTTGTCGCAATTGCCGGACTGATTTTGCGGGAGATTTTCAACCTGCGCGCCAACCGGCGCCGGCAACGCAATGTCGGCAGGATGCAATCGGATCTGGAATCGTTGCAAAACGAGGTCGCCGCGGTACGCGCTCGCTCGGCAACAGCATCCGGTCAGGTCTCGACATTGCTGCAAGTCTCATCCGAGGGCCTGGCGCTGCTCGACTCCGATCTACTTCTGTCTTCGTGGAACCCGCGCTTCGCGGCGGAGATTGGCGTTCCTGCCGAGGTTCTGCGGGTCGGTCTGCCAGTCGACGAACTCTTCCGTCGTCAGGCCCAAGCCGGTCCGATCGGCTCGAGGGAGAGCAACGATAGCGAAGCGATCGAAGCAGAAATCGCGCAAAGGGTTGCGATCCTTCGAACGGGACCGACCGGCGCTACTCTGCCGCTGCTTGGTCCGGATGGCCACCGCACGGCGATTTACGCCGACGCCGTGCCAGGCGGTGGTGGGGTCGTATTGGTCTTGAGCGAAGCCGAGATTTAAACGAAGGCGGGTGGCCGATTTCCGTCGGTCGCCCGCCTTCGTGTTCAGACCCGCTCGATCAGCGCGGCAATGCCCTGGCCGACGCCGATGCACATGGTCGCAATGGCGCGCTTGGTGCCCAGCGTCTCCATCGCGTTCACCGCCGTCATCGCCAGACGGGCGCCGGACATGCCCAGCGGGTGACCCATCGCGATGGCACCGCCATGCGGGTTTACGTGCTCCGCGTCATCGGGCAGGCCCAACTGACGCATCACTGCGATGCCCTGGCTGGCGAAGGCTTCGTTCAGCTCGATAATGTCGATGTCGCCGATGCTCAGGCCCAGGTGAGCCAGCAGCTTCTGCACGGCCGGGGCCGGTCCGATGCCCATGATCCGCGGCGGCACGCCGGCCGTGACCATCGACACGATGCGCGCACGCGGCGTCAGGCCGTGGCGCTTCGCCCCTTCTTCGGATGCGATGAGAAGCGCCGCGGCACCGTCGTTCACGCCCGACGCATTGCCGGCCGTCACCGTGCCGGGATCGCGGAACGGGGTCTTCAGCTTGGCCAGCATTTCCAGTGTGGTGTCGTGGCGGGGATGCTCGTCGACCGACACAATGGTGTCGCCCTTGCGGCCCTTGATCGTGACCGGCACGATTTCGCGGGCGAAGAACCCGGCGTCCTGCGCCTTCTTGTTCCGCATCTGGCTGCGATACGCGAACGCATCCTGATCGACGCGGGAGATCTGGAATTCCTCAGCCACGTTTTCGCCGGTTTCCGGCATCGCGTCGGTGCCATAGACCTTCTTCATCTGGGCGTTGACGAAGCGCCAGCCGATGGTGGTGTCGTAGACTTCCGCCGAACGTGAGAACGCCTCGGTCGCCTTGCCCATCACGAACGGAGCGCGGGTCATGCTTTCCACGCCGCCGGCCAGCATGAACTGAGCATCCCCGCCCCGGATGGCGCGCGCGGCGGAGCCAACCGCATCCAAACCCGAACCGCAGAGACGGTTGATGGTCGAACCGGGCACCGTCGTCGGCAGACCGGCCAGCAGCACGGCCATCCGCGCCACGTTGCGGTTGTCTTCGCCGGCTTGGTTGGCGCAGCCCATGATGCAATCGTCCAGCGCATCCCAGTCGATACCGGCGTGACGTTCTTTCAGCGCCTTGATCGGAATAGCGGCGAGGTCGTCGGTGCGGACATCGCGCAACGCCCCGGCGTAACGGCCGATCGGGGTGCGGGCGAAGTCGCAGATATAGGCTTCGGCCATGGTGGGTTTCTCCCTGGGCAACGCCGGTCTCGGTTCGTCCGCCGGCAGAGATCCAGGTTTAACGCGGGATGCGATGCCCGCCAAGGATGGGGACCGGGTCCTGAATGAAAGATGAGCTTGACGTCCAGGTAGCACCATGCTGCCTGAACACGCACGACGCAGCCTGCGAACCCGCTTGATATCGTGCGGCGTTTGGCCGCAAACGAGGATCGGTGCGAGTTTTTTCGGCCAGTTCTAGACGAGTTGGAACGCCGTGGGCTGGACGATGACGACCTTCGAGAGATTATCCGGTCGGAACTGGGGGAACCACATTGCTACCGGTCGAGACGCACCGAAAAATACTACCCGGCGACGATTTCGGACTACTACTCGATTTGGCTGACCGACTGTGGTGCACGCATGTTCCTTAAGCTCTTGGTGGATAACTTTGGCACTAAAAATGAGCGTTTGGTGGTAACCTCGTTTAAGAAGGATGACCGATATGACTGATGACCGGTGTGTGGGATGCGGGGAGCGCACTTTGAACGAACGCGTCGTTCCTCTCGACGTCCACCACGATGGCAAGTGCCGGGTCATTCAGGACCGGCAGACCGTCTGTGGCAATTGCGGGAACGTCAGCTATATCGGTCAACAAATATCGGATCATCAGCGTGCGGTAGCGTCGGCGGTTCGAGATATGGATGGTCTCCTGTCTGCTGAGGCACTGCAGCTGATTAGGAGAAAGTACGGTTTCAAGCAGACAGATATGGAGGCGATGCTATCGACCGGGCCAAAGACCTGGACGCGATGGGAGCGGGGCAAGGTGCCACAGGCCAAGGCCACGGATAAGCTTATTCGACTTATAGCGGAAGATCCGTGTGTAGCCCGTAAGTTAATGGAGCAGGCGGGGATCGACAATCCAGACGCCGCCGCGATTTTCTTACGCATCGACGAAAACGCGAAACATTTGGGGCGCGCTGTGGCACGCGCGGAACTGCGCCGGCTGGAGGGTGGAAACCCCGATGAGATTGCTGATCGCGTGGCGGACGCAGCCTTCGAAACCGCACGGGGGGCGCATCGGCAAGTGACAACTTTCACCGAGGCCGCATGACAACCAAATCATTCGATGGTTCGGGGCAGCTTTTCGGCGAACTGGTTCACCTGCCCAAGCGACGGACTCAGGTTTCAAAGCAGGAGCAGAAGATGTGGGACCTGGAGCTTACCATCGCGGGCCATTTCCGCGAACTGAACGAACGCCAAGCTAACATGAATAACGCATTGTCCGACAAGGTTCAAAGACTTACGGTCGGTATCGAGCATCTGGTCGAAGAAATGCAAGGCGTCAGAACGGGAAAAAAGGAAGAGGCCTTCGCGAGAGTGGGCGCTTCCGACGCATCGCCGGATCTCCCCACCGTGTCGGCGGAATCCGCTCTAATTTATACGCTCTCCGCCGCGGATATTGGCGAGTTGCTTGGTTTTCACCCAAGCCAAATCGGTCTCCTGCTCAGCGCGGGCGGCCTCGGCTGGGCCGGAAATGGCGACTATCAGGAACTAGGGCGGCATAAAAAACGAGCTCAAACCAAATGGTGGCATCGCGACCTGCCGGCCAAACTCAGGGACATTCTGGATCGGAATCGTCCAGGACAACACGGCATTGCCAACAAGGCTGTATTGGCAATCTTCCGGGACTGGCAATCTCGCGGCCCTCAGCACAATCTTATCGATGCCAGTTCTGATAATTCGACATCTCATTGAGTATTCCGATTGCCGCCCACGCCGTGCCGTCGGCGTGCGCCGCGATATCGATCTGCATATCTGACAACGTTTTCGGTAAACCGCCGGAAACGGTCGCACCAACTGCATCCTTGCGCCTGACCCTGGCCGTCTCCTAGGCTTCCCCCATGGTAAGATTCCTCCTGCGTCGCGCGATTCTGGCAGCGATGGTCACGCTGACCGTCCTGGTCGTGGCCTTCGCGCTGACGCGCCTGTCGGGGGACCTCGCGGTATCGATCGCCGGACCGAACGCCACCGCGGAGGATGTCGCGACCATTCGCAAGAACTATGGCCTGGACCGGCCATTGCCGATGCAATTCCTGGAATGGGCAGCCAACGCCGCGTCCGGCGACTTCGGCCGGTCGTACCTGTATCGGGCGCCGGTTGCCGGCCTGATCAAAGACCGCCTGCCGATCACCATCGGTCTCGGCCTGAGCGGGCTGACCATCGCGCTGCTCACGGCCATCCCCCTCGGCATTCTGTCCGCCATGCGGGAGGGCAGTTTGCTGGATCGGGCAATCGGACTGATCGCCCTGATCGGCCAGGCCATGCCCAGTTTCTGGCTCGGTCTTGTGCTGATCATCGGGTTCGGACTTAAGCTGCAGTGGCTGCCGATCTCGGGCGTGGACACCTGGGATGGCTATATCCTGCCGGGGATCGTGCTCGCCTTCTCGGCCATTCCCGCCCTGCTGCGGTTGACCCGCGCGGGTATGATCGAGGCATTGGCGTCCGATTACATCCGCACCGCCCGAGCAAAGGGGCTGAGCACGGCGTCGGTGGTGCTGAAGCATGCGTTGCGCAACGCCTCCATGCCCGTCGTTTCGGTTGCGGCCGTCCAGCTCGGCTTTATGCTGGGCGGATCGATCGTTATCGAAACAGTGTTTGCCCTGCACGGCGTGGGCTACTTGGCCTGGGAGTCCATCAGTAAGAACGATTTTCCGGTGGTGCAGGCCGTCGTTCTGCTGCTGGCGATGATTTACGTGGGACTGACGCTGATCGCCGACATGATGAACGCGGTGCTCGATCCCAGGCTACGGGCCGGATGACCGCTCGTTCGATTTCCACCGGCTTGGGGTTATTCATTGTCGGCGCCATCGTACTCATCGCGCTGGGCGCCGGCCTGTTGGCGCCGCACGATCCGTTCACGCAGGACCTGATGTACCGCATGGTGCCGCCGCGTTGGATGGACGGCGGGACTTCGCTGCATTTACTCGGGACCGACCAACTCGGGCGAGACTACCTGTCCCGGCTGATCTACGGCGCTCGTATTTCGTTGTTGATCGGTAGTTTGACCGTTGTGACATCGGGACTGATCGGCACCACCCTGGGAATCACCGGAGGATATTTCGGAGGACGCATCGACGACGCCGTGATGTTCGCGATCACCTGCCGCCTGGCGATCCCGCTGATTCTTGTAGCACTGACCGTGGTGGCACTGGTTGGCAGTTCCCTGACGGTCGTGGTTCTGACACTCGGACTTCTGTTGTGGGAGCGTTTCGCTGTCGTGGCCCGCACCACGACGATGCAGGTTCGCAACCTCGATTATATCGCCGCGGCGCGGGCTGCCGGCGCTTCCACAGCCCACATCCTGATCAAGGAAATCCTCCCCAACATTCTCACGCACTTAATCGTTGTCGCCACGCTGGAAATGGCGCTTGCGATTTTGCTGGAGGCCGCTTTGTCCTTCCTGGGCCTTGGCGTTCCGCCGCCGCTCCCATCGTGGGGACTGATGATCGCGGAAGGCAAAGACTACATGTTCTTCAGCCCATGGGTCATAATGGTGCCTGGTATCGCGCTGTTCGTTCTGGTGTTTGGCATTAATCTGTTGGGCGACGGACTGCGGGATCTCCTCGGGGTTTCCCAACGCCGATGAAGCCGGTTCTGGAAATCGCCAATCTCCGCGTGGGATTTTCCGACGGTACCGCCGCTGTGCGTGGCATCTCGCTTAATGTGTTACCCGGTGAAACCCATTGCCTGGTGGGGGAATCCGGCTGCGGCAAGTCGGTTACCGCGCTTTCGGTCATGAGCCTGCTGGGGCGAGGGGCAAAGCGATCCGCCGAGGTCATGCGATTCCACGATCGCGATCTGACCCGCATGTCAGACCGCGAAATGGCGCGTCTGCGCGGTGACAAGATGGCAATGATTTTTCAGGAGCCGATGACCAGCCTCAATCCCGCCTACACCGTCGGTTCCCAAATGGCCGAGGTACTGGAACGCCACCGGCATGTTTCCAGAGCGCAAGGCTTGGATCGAGCGGCCGCGTTATTAGGGCATGTCGGTATCACCGCGCCGGGTATGCGCCTGTCGCAATATCCGCATCAACTGTCCGGCGGACTGCGCCAACGGGTCATGATCGCCATGGCCCTGATGTGCGAGCCCGAACTCCTGATCGCCGACGAACCCACCACGGCACTGGATGTGACCGTGCAGGCGCAAATTCTGCGGTTGCTACAGGGATTGCAGCGGCAACTCGGGCTGGCATTGTTGTTAATTACGCACGACCTGGGTATCGTCGCCCGCATGGCGCAGCGCGTTTCCGTCATGTACGCGGGCCAGATCGTGGAAAGCGCAACGGCCGAAGCCTTGTTCGCGGCCCCCGCGCATCCCTACACCCAAGGTCTGCTCAACTGCGTTCCTATTCCCGGCAAAACGCCAAGGGACCAACCGCTGGGCAGTATCCCAGGCGTCGTGCCGCGCATCGGCGCGGGATTTATCGGCTGTGCCTTTCGCGACCGTTGCACCCACGCGACAACGGCGTGTAGCGGCGATATCCCGCGCCGCTCGGTCGCGCAACATCATGAAACGCTCTGCACGATGGCGCCGTCATGATCGAGGTTCGGGAAGCCGTCCGCCATTTCGCCGGTCGCACAGGATTATTTTCCGCCGACCGTGTCGTGCGCGCCGTCGATGGGGTGTCGTTCAATCTCGAAAGTGGCGGCGTCCTCGGTATCGTCGGCGAATCAGGCTGCGGCAAATCCACGCTCGGACGCATGATCCTTGGCCTACTGCCCCCCAGCGCTGGGAAAATTCTGGTCGACGGACAAGACCTCGGCGTGCTGGACCGGCGGGAACGGGCCCGGCTGATCCAGCCGGTGTTCCAGGATCCGTTTTCGTCCCTGAACCCCAGGCAGCGCGTGCGCGAGATCGTCGGTCTGCCGTTGGCGGCCCAAGGGGCGCTTCCGGCGGCGAAGCAGCGCGAACTGGCGATGGATATGCTGGCCCGCGTCGGGCTGCCGGACGCGATGGCAGACCGGTTCCCAGCCCAACTATCCGGCGGCCAGCGCCAACGGGTCGCGATCGCGCGCGCTTTGGTGCTGCGCCCGCGGATCGTGGTGTGCGACGAACCGACGAGCGCGCTGGATGTGTCGGTACAGGCCCAGATATTGAACCTTCTCGCCGATCTCCGGAAAGAACTGGGCCTGACCTATATTTTCATCAGCCATAATCTGGCGGTGGTCGAGCATGTCGCTACCGAAGTCGCCGTTATGTACCTCGGCCGGTTCGTGGAACATGCCACGGCCGATGCTCTGTTCGCGGACCCGCGACACCCCTACACACGGGCGTTGCTGGCATCGGTTCTGACGGCGGAGCCAGGCATCCCGATCCCGGATGTCGGATTGGGCGACACATACCCGGACCCAGCCAATATCCCCTCGGGTTGCCGGTTTCACCCACGTTGCCCAATGGCGATCGATCGCTGCCGATCGGAGACGCCAATCCCCCGATCCCGCGACGGCCGCGTCACCGAGTGCCTGCTTGAGGCCTGATCGCGATTTTGCTTGACGCGAATATTTACCTGAGTAAATATTCCTCTATCGACGGGTGACGTGCGCCTGGGCCCTTGGTCCGGGCGCTTTTTTTATGCCCGTTTTTGGTTCCCCCATCATTGGAGTCATTGCTTTGAATATTTTTGCGAACACCTGGATCGGCCAGGTGACGACCGGTCACGGTTTCATGGTGCTTGTACCTACGCTTCTCGCCGCGCTGTCCGGTACCATGTCGTGGACTGTCGCCTTTCCACTATTGGTCGCCGGCGCGGTCGGTCTGGTCTGGCCGGAAAATGCCGGGCTGAAGGAAGCCGCGCAAACCGCCGCCGCCGATCTGGAAAAAGCCTATGCCCAGTATCAAAGCAACCTTGTCGCGGCGGCATCCGACGCGCCAATGCCGCCCGACCCGCGCAAGACGGCGGCCGGTATCGCGGTTCTCGCTGCCATCGCGCTATCGCTGACCGCTTGTGCCGGGCAAACCCCGGCTCAGCAGGCAGCCGGACTCCGCGCGGTCGAATGCATTGCCGACACGGCGGCGAAGATCGCGGCTGTCGTGGCGCAGCCGGCCCCGGGGGCGATGACGGGGGCGATGGCCGTGGCGAATGTCGCGACGGCGTTTGGGACGGCGCTCTCCACCGACCCGACCTGCGCGGCGGCCCTCGTTAGTCCGCCGGAGCCCGCGAAACCTTAGAGCGTGATCGCCTGAGGTTGACTTCAACCTCGGGCGTGAATCACCCTCTCAAACAAAGGCTTAGACCATGATCCAACGCCGAGATCGCATGCAACCTCAAACGATCATGGTCTGAGCAGCGACCCGCCGGCGCTTCGGCGCGGGCGTGGGAACCGCAACCTCGTC
>JANXTL010000257.1 GCA_025352375.1 Acetobacteraceae bacterium
ATTCCCGATGCAGCAGTCCAGCGTCGATATCGACCGGCATCGAGGGTCGTTGCAGAAGAACTTCGGGTCGTGCGAATAGCAAAGAACGGCATCCCATCGCATGGCGCGGGTCGGTCAGGAACGCTTCCGACATCGATAAAACCCCCCACTAACCCCAACCCCGCGCCAGCTTCCGCACCACCGTAGAGGCGTTGCGCTTGCCCTCGCCAGCGTAATCCTCGTGCCAGTCTTCGATCTTCGCGGGGTCATACAGATAATTGACCATCAGCGTGGCACTTTCCTTGGCGCCCTTGTCCGAGGTATCGGCGGCCATGTTCAACCGCTCCACCCGCGCACCGTTCGATAAATGGAAATGCGCGACCGGATCGCGGGCGCGCTTCTTCTCGCCCTCGTTCAGCAAATACCGAGCACACAGGCGCACCAACACCGGTTCGGCGGTTTTGCGCAGGCCGGGTTCGTTCCACCAGCCCTTCTTGGCCACGATCCCCGCCAGCGACGCGGCACCGGAGTCTGCTGGAAGCGCCGATCCCAGGCTGGATGCTTCCTCGGGGCTGAGCAGGTCGTGGGCGTTGGCTTTTAGCGTCGCGTCCAGCCAGCGGCGGAAGCCGGGGACCGGGGACAGTGTGGCGAACGTCCGAAGGTTGCGGAACTCGGCCGACAATTCGCCCACGACCCGCTTAATCAGGAAGTTACCAAAACTGATCCCCGCCAGACCCGGCTGGCAGTTGCTGATGGAATAGAAAATCGCGGTGTCGGCGTGGGCCGCGTCCTGCACCGGGGCATCCTCATCCAGCAAACCCTGCACGCTGTCGGACAGGCCCTGGACCAGCGCGACTTCAACGAAAATCAGGGGTTCCCCCGGCATGCGGGGGTGGAAAAACGCATAACAGCGGCGATCGGAGTCCAAACGATTCTTCAAATCCCGCCAGGATTTGATTTCATGCACCGCCTCATAGTCCATCAGCTTTTCCAGCAGTGCGGCGGGGCTGGCCCAATCGATGGGGCGCATGTCCAAGAAACCGATGTCGAACCACGCCGCGAGCAACCCGCGTAAATCGGACTCCAACGCCGCCAGCAGCTTGTCGGTGCCGCGGTGTTTCATGAGGAATGCCCGCAGATCCACCAGGAATTTGCAGCCGTCGGGGATGGTCGTGAACTGGGTCAGCAGCCGCACCCGGGGCGGTTCCAGTGTGCGCCGCAGTTCGGCCGTGGCGGCGGTGCGTGCCATTGCGTCCCCGGCGGCGCGCACCCCGGCGTAGGCCTTGGCGACGGCGTCCGGGTCGGCGTCGAACCCGGCGAGTTCGCGTAGGAAATCGACCCGTCCGGCCTCGTTCAGCCCCAGATAAGATTCCGCCAGTTTCGCCGCGCGGTTGCGTGCGCTGACCTCGCCGCCCTTGCCGTCCAGGCAGGCCCGCATCTGCGCTTCGAGGGACTGGTCGTCCTCCCCGCCCACGCTGGAGGCCATGTCGCGCCATACGGCAGTAATACGGGAAAGGGCGCGATCAAGCAGGCCGGCGGCTTCAGGCATGTGGGACTCCAAGCTTTCGATGCTGGGTTATAGCGGAGCCAAGCCGAATTGGGCGGGAATTTCTGGTTCACCGATAGCAAGTCGTAACGCTGGCAGCAAATCCTCGGCCAGCAGCCCCTGTCCGGCCAGGACGGCGGCGCGGCCGTGCAGATAAGCGGCGGCACAAGTCGCTTCCCACGCCTCCATACCCTGCGCCAGCAGCCCGGCGATCAGCCCGGCCAGGACGTCCCCCGCGCCCGCGGTCGCAAGCCAAGGTGGGGCGGAGGTGTTGATCGCGACACGACCGTCCGGCGACGCGACGATGGTGTCGGGGCCTTTCAACAATACCACCGCGCCGGTGAGCCGCGCGGCGCCGCGCACCGCCGCCACCCGATCGATCCCGGGCGTCCCAAATGCTCGGCTGAACTCGCCGCTGTGCGGGGTGAGGACGGCAGCGCCGCGCAGCCCCTCGGGGTGGCCGGCGAACGCCGAGAAGACATCCGCGTCGCCTACCACCGAGCGGTTGGCGGCCAGCAACATTGGCAGCGCCAGCCGCGCGGTATCGGGGCCCAGGCCCGGGCCGCAAACCCATACCTTGCGCCGCTCGTCTGTTAGCAATGTCGACAGCGGGTCCTTGCTGACAATTATACCGGGGGCGCCGGCGCGGTAGACACCGGCGCTGCCCAGCGCCGCGATCGTGACAAGGCCGGCCCCGGCATGGCGGGCGGCGTCGGCGGCCAAACGCGCGGCGCCGGTCATGGCGGCGCCGCCGAGCACCGTGACGTGACCGCGGGTATACTTGTGGGATCCGGTGGTGAGCGAAGGCAGCGTCCAAAGGCCCGGGCCATTGGCGAAGGTCCGAGGCTGGATTTGCCCCAGAACCCCTGAGGGCATGCCGATGTCGGCAAGCACCGTTTCGCCGCACAGATCGCGTCCGGGAAGGAGGAGATGGCCGGGCTTCAGCCGGAAGAATGTGACGGTCAGTTCGGCGGTTGCACACGAACCCCGGATCGCACCGGTTTCGCCGTCCAGTCCGCTGGGGACGTCGACCGCGACGATGCGGCGCGCCGCTGCCAGCGTTTCGGCCACGATGCCGTCGACGTCGCGGGACAGCCCGGCGCCGAACACCGCGTCGATGACAAGCTCCGCCCGGGCGGCTTCGTTGGGTGCGAAGCGGGCCATCGGTCCGAACCAACGTGAAGCCGCGCCGGCGGCATCCGATCCGGCCCGAGGCGGGGCCAGTGCCGCGACCGACACCGGCCAACCCCGATCCGCCAGCAAGCGGGCGGCCACATAGCCGTCCCCGCCGTTATTGCCCGGCCCCGCCAGAACCAAAGTCCGGCTCGGCCGGATGCGCGCCGCGATCGCACGCGCGACCGCTCGGCCGGCGTTTTGCATCAGCACCGGTCCGGGGACGCCCAGCCCCGGCGCCGCCGCATCGGCGCGTCCCATCTCGGCCGGCGTCAGGAGTTCGGTTCGGCCGATCGGCGGGAGGAGGCGGTTGGGATCGAAGGGCATCGCCGATCATATTACCCCATCGCGCGCAAGCCCCTCGACCGCCGCTGTGTCCAGGCCCAACCATTCGCCATAGACTGCAGCGTTATGTTCCCCCAGCCTGGGGCTGGGCACCGGATCGACGCGGTCGGCGCCATGCAGGCGCAGGGGCGAATTCGGCAGAATCACCTCCCCCAAGGACGGATGTTGGACGCGCTGTAGCATGCCGCGTTCGTGCATGTGGGCGTCGTTCATCACCTCCTGCGCGAAGCGGACGGGGGCGGCCGGGACTTTCAGGCGTTTCAGCGTCGCCGCGACCTCGGCTTTGGTCTGGCCGCTGGTCCAGTGGGTCACCATCGCCTCGGTTTCCGTCATGTTTTCGGTGCGGGCGGGGTTGGTCAGGAAGCGCGGGTCGTCCTTCAGGTCCTCCCGCGCCATGGCTTTCAGCAGGTTTTGCCAGTGCTGTTCCGTGACCACATGGATGGCGACGTGGCCGTCCTTGGTCCCGAAGGTGTTGTAGGGGGCACTGCTGAGGCCCGCCTGGCGGTTGCCGGCACGCGGCGGGGTTTTGCCGGTGCGGAAGAAGTAGTCGTAGCTGGAGGCGAGGGTGGGATAGATCGTCTCCTGCATCGCGACCTCCACTAATTGGCCCAGGCCGGTCTGTGTGCGGTGAAACAGGGCGGTCATGACGGCCCCGTACAGGTGGATGCCGCCCATGAAATCCACCAGCGTCGGGCCGGCCTTGGTCGGCGGCCCTTCGGGATCGCCGGTGACGCTCATGATCCCGGACTGCGCCTGGATGGTGAAATCCATCGCCAGATTGTCCCGGTCGGGGCCGGAAATGCCGTAGCCGGTGCCCGTGGCGTAGATCAGCCGGGGATTGAGCGGTTGCAGCGCGGCATAGCCGACGCCAAGCCGGTCCATCGCGCCGGGGGCGAAATTCTCGAGCAGCACGTCGGCCTTCGCCACCATCTGCTTGAGCAGGTCCCGGCCTCGATCCGATTTCAGGTTCAGCGTCACCGCGCGCTTGTTGGCGTTCAGCATCGCCATCGGCAGGGTGGTGTCGCCGCCCTGCGCAATGACGCGGCGGCGGAGCGGCTCGCCGCCCGGCGGCTCGATCTTGATGACATTGGCGCCGGCTTTGGCCATCAGCATCGTGGCATAGGGGCCTTGGTAGATCTGGCCGAAGTCCAGCACCGCGATGCCGGCGAGCGGGGTGGTCATGCGAAACCTCATGTGCGGCAATAATGGGCAGAAAAACGCGTTCCCCCTCCCCTCGCGGGGGAGGGGGAATTCAGCAAGATCGTAGAGTGTTCGGTGCCTTCCCCCAACCCCCCCCGCGAGGGGAGGGGGAGATTGTCCCGCGATCCGTAACACAAAGCTGGCGCGGGGCGCGGCGTTCTGTTCCCATTCGCCACGAGGACAAGCCAACGCAGCAACGGAGTCGCGCCATGCCGGTCGTTATCGCGGTAGCACAGCAGAAGGGGGGCACGGGCAAAACGACCCTCGCCGCCAATCTCGCTGCCGCTCTGGCACCGGGGCGCCGGGTGGCGCTGCTCGACATCGACCCGCAGGGCAGCCTGACCCGCTGGCACGCTCTGCGTGCAGCCCGAACGGAGACGGTGGCGTTGACGTTCTCCAATGTGGCGGGCTGGCGGCTGACCGCGGAACTCGATCGGCTGAAGCAGGCGCATGACATCGTGATTGTCGACAGTCCGCCGCAGGTCGATACCGAAGCGAAGCTTGCGATCCGGGGCGCGACATTGGTGCTGATCCCCGTTCAGCCCAGCCCGCCGGACGTCTGGGCGGCCGAGGGCACGTTGAAACTGGCGGCGGACGAGCGCCGTCCGGCCGCGATGGTGCTGAACCGGGTGCCTGCTTCTTCCCGCCAACGGGATATCGTCACCGCCGACCTCGCGGCCCGGGGTATCCCGTTGCTGCGGGCCACAATCGGTAACCGCACGGCGTTCGTGGACGCTTTCGCCGCGGGACTGGGGGTGACCGAAAGTGCCCCCCGGTCTTCCGCCGCCCAGGAAATTAGGGCATTGGTCGGCGAAATCTTGGAGAAAGTTGGATGAACTGGTTCTACCTGACGATGAAAGGGCTGCACGTCCTGGCGGCGGTGGTTTGGGTTGGCGGTATGTTCTTCGCCTATCTCGTGTTGCGGCCCAGCCTCGGGGTATTGGAGCCGAATCAACGCATGCTGGTCCATACGCAGGTCTTCCGCCGCTTCTTCCGGGTGGTCTGGCATGCCATGCCGCTGAGCATCATTACCGGCTTCGGCATGGTTTACTACTTCCTCGGCGGGATGCAGTCGCAGTCGCCGCGCGTGCATATGATGATAGGCCTGGGCCTGCTCATGAGCGCTATTTTCGCGTTCATCTATTTCGGTCCCTACAAGCGGTTTCAGCGCACGACCGACAAGGCCGCCATGGCCGCGTCGCTCGACATCGTCCGCAAGTTGATCGGGCTTAACCTGCTGCTCGGCCTGTTAACGATCGTCCTGGGGGCGATCGGCTAAGCAGCCTCCGCCCGCCTGGCCAACAAGCAAGCGCCAACGCGCCGCCCCGCCCGAATCCGAGCGCGGACGTCCAGACCGTTATGGCGAGGCGGTTAGCAGCTGTGGGATCGGCGGTGGCTCGCCAAGCAGGTATCCCAAAATTTGGCGGATTGCCTCCTTCGGGCGGTCCCGCCAGTCGAAGGTCCAGGTTTCGGGCAGCTTGTCCCGCTCCTTCTGGAACGCTTCCTTCCGGCTTTGCTGAACGCCGAAGACATGCT
>JANXTL010000267.1 GCA_025352375.1 Acetobacteraceae bacterium
TATCGAAAACGTGCCAAGGACCGCTACGCCCGCTCCCGCCGGCTCTCGGTCTTCAACTGCCCGCAAGCCGCCGAAATATCACGCCCCCGGGGCGTCCGTACTGGGGCCGAGATCCCGGCATCGCTAACAATCCGAGCGAACTTGGCCACCGTGGCCGGCGAACTGGTCTCGTACCGGGAACCGGGCCACGGATTGAATGGGATCAAATTCACCTTCGCCGGCAATCCCGCGATCAGGCGCACCAGCTCCCGCGCCTCGGCCTCGGAATCGTTAATTCCCTTCAACATCACATACTCGAACGTGATCCGTCGAGCATTGGACGAGCCGGGGTAACGCCGGCAGGCGGCGATGAGTTCCTCGATGGGATATTTGCGGTTCAGCGGCACCAGCTCGTCCCGCAGATCGTTGCGCACCGCGTGCAGCGACACCGCCAGGTTCACCCCAAGCTCCGCCCCGGCGCGATCCATCATTGGCACGACACCGGACGTGGACAGCGTGATCCGGCGGCGGGACAGGCCGATGCCCTCCCCGTCCATCACGATCCGCATCGCTTTGGCGACGTTGGCGTAATTATACAACGGCTCCCCCATTCCCATCAGCACGATGGTAGACAGCAGCCGCGGGGTTTCCCCCCTGGGACTGGGCCATTCGCTGTAGGAATCGCGCGCCGCCATGAATTGTCCCAGAATCTCGGGCGCGCCGAGGTTGCGCACCAACGTCTGGGTGCCGGTATGGCAGAAGCGGCAGGACAAGGTGCAGCCGACTTGCGAGGAAATACAGACCGCACCGCGATCTTCCACGGGATCGGGGATGTAGACGGTCTCGGCCTCCTGCCCGTCGCGGAAGCGGAACAGGAACTTGCGGGTTTCATCGGTGCTGGTCTGCACCACCACCGGATCGGGGCGGCCGACGATGAAACGCTCCGCCAGTTTTTCCTGCAATGGGCGGGCGATAGACGACATCTGAGAAAAATCGGTCTTGCCCTGGTGGTAGATCCAGTGCCACAGCTGCTTCACCCGAAACGGTTTTTCCCCGATCGCGGCGAGTTCGACCCCCAGCTCTTCCCGCGTCATACCCACGAGATCGCGCCGGCCGTCGGCCAGCGCCGCGTCCGGCGGGTCGAACAGCGCCGACTTGGCCAGGATGCGCTCGCGTTCCGCCTTCGTGAGGTCGACGATTGCGTTCACTTCGGGGGACACGCCTTGTTGATCGCCTTGTAGGCGTCGCTAAAGCCCTTCAGACTGAATGTGTCCTGCACGGCAACGCCCTTCGGGCCCGGCGACTTGGCCACCGCTTTCGCGCCTTTGGCGAACGCCGCCGCGACCGCCTTACCATCGCGGGCGAAGGCGTTGCGCTTATCGGTGTAGAAATCTAGCGTTGTCTGATCGACTTGGACCGACACCATCGCTTTGTCGGCGTAGGCGAACCCAGCCTCCATCGCGACCGCGTCGCGTAGCGTCGGGCGCTGCGTAATGGTGATAATCACCGGCCCGCGCCCCGCCACGGCCGGCGCCGGGTTTTGCGCGCGGGTGAAGGCGTAGCAGACGGTGGCGCCCGATTCCTGATGGGTCGCGGCTGTCCAATCTTCGAACTTGCCGATTTGCTTCGGTCCGGCGGGCGCGGCCGTGGGCGGTTTCGCCGGGGGCGGCTTGGCCGCTGGGGCGGGCGCTGGCGCGGGCGTTGGTTTGGTCATCTGTGCTGCGGCCGGCAGGCCGAGCAGCATAGGAATCGCAAACGCGACGATGAAGCGAGGGGCAAGAACTGGCATGGCCGGACAGATAGGGCGTGTTGTCCTCGCCAACAAGCAAAACCGCGACATGGCTTGCTTCACGATTTGTCTTCTGTCCAGCGCATCCAGTCCGGCACGGTTTTGCGAAAGCGCGGCGTGCCGTGGCCGATATGCCCCACCGGTTCGGCGGCGTCGCGCGGCCCGCCGGACCCGACCGGGCGTTCGGCGAAGCGGCCGTGCTGCAAAAGCCGGTCGTAGAGAATAAGTGCCCCCGCCACGGCCAGATTCAGCGAGAAGCGTGCCGGAATCTTCACCACGTGGTCGCAGCGCGCCAGCATCTCCGGCGATAGCCCGGCCCGTTCGGGCCCGAGGACATAAGCCGCACTGAGGGGATGCCGGAATGACGGCAATTCGATGGCGTCGTCCAGCAATTCCACCCCGACCAGCGCGCACCCGCGCGGCAGAACCATGTCCGTCAGGGCTGGGAAACGCCACATCGGCACATGCAGCGGTGTGTCGGCCGTGTCCGCCTGCCGGCCTTGGCGGGCATCCCAGCCAGTCCCGATGGTGAAGCAAAAGGACGCCCCGAACGCGTGGGCGGTGCGCAGCAACGCGCCGACATTAGCCGATTTCGACACCCCTTCGGCGCCGATGCCGAAATAGCCGCGCGGTCTGGTTCCTCTGGTCTCGCCCATCGCGGCGGTCTAAGCCCCCGGGATGACCGACGCAACCGATGCCCAGCTGGCCGCACAGTACGAGGCCTTTCCATACCCCAAGCGCGACCCGCGCGATGAGGCCAAGCGCCTGATCGTCGGCAGCCCGGGGCACCTCCTTGAGATCGACCACTGGGTGTTCGGCGCCCTGCGCCCAGTCTCCAAACCCTTGAACGCCTTGATCGCCGGCGGCGGCACCGGCGACGCGACGCTGATGTTGGCGCAGCAAATGGCGCGCGACGGGCGGCCAGGTTCGGTCACTTGGCTGGACCGGTCAAGCGCATCGCTGAAGATCGCCCAGGCCCGCGCCAGCGTTCGCAAACTGACCAACATCGTGTGGCAGCAGCGGTCTTTGCTCGATCTGCCGGGCTCCGGCCTCGGGCCGTTCGACTACATCGATTGCTGCGGGGTGCTGCATCATTTGCCGGACCCGGCCGAGGGGTTGCGGGCGCTGGTGTCAGTGCTGGCCCCCGGCGGGGGAATCGGCCTGATGGTCTACGCGCCGCACGGCCGCACCGGGGTGTACATGATTCAGGATGCGCTGCGCTTGCTCGCCCCGGCCGACCAGATGCCGGCCGAACGGCTGGACGTCGCCCGCCGGGTGATGCGGCATTTGCCGGAAACGGCCTGGCTGCGCATGAACAACCATGTCAGGGACCAATCCAGCGGCGGCGATGCGGGACTCTACGATCTCCTGCTCAATCCCCGCGACCAAGCCTTCACCGTGCCCGCGCTGAACGACTTGTTGGCCTCGGTTGGTCTGCGCCCGGCCTGCTGGGTGGAACCGTTGCGTTACGACCCCGCCCCACTGCTACCCGATCCCCGGCTGCGGGAACGCGTGGCCTCCCTCGAACCCGTCCAGCGGGCGGCGCTGGCCGAATCGTTGGCCGGCAACATGTCGGTTCACATCGTCTACTGTGTCCGGGCGGAAGATCGGGTAACCCGAGCCGATCCGTTCGATGCAGCCGCGGTGCCGGTGTTGCGGGAGGTGACGGGCGACGCCCTGGTCAACAACATCCGCCCGGACGGTACATTGAGCGTTGGCATCGATGGATTGCAGATCCCGGTGGCAGTGCCTCGGCTCGCGGCGGCGATTCTGCGCCAGGTAGATGGCCGCCGTAGCGTGGGAGAGATTGGATCGATTTTGGCAGCGTCGGGCACCAACGCGGACGCCTTCGGCAAAGCCTGGCGCGAGACCTATACGGCGTTAGAGCGGGTCAACCGCCTGTTGTTGGCGGCGCCGCGCGGCGCATGATCGCGGCAGTCTCGTCGTCGGCGGGGTAGAACGTTTCGATCGTCAGCTCGGACAGGGTCACGTCGACCGCCGATCCAAACACCGACGTCGCCCCATAGAAGGACAACAACCCGTCCACCGTCATGATGCGGAGCGGAACGGCCACATCATCCGGGGCCGGGTCGGAATGGGTGGGTGCCGGGACGGGGTAATCCCCAATTTCCTCCATCAAATCCGCCACGACCACATCTCCGGTCGCCTCAAAATGCCGGCGCAGGCGGTTCAGCACATGCTCGCGCCAAGCGTTCAGGTTGGCGATACGCGGGGCAAGGCCGGCGGGATGCAGCACGGCGCGCGCCCAGTTGATCGGTGCGACCAACAGCGCCGGGTCCACACCGGCGATCAGGCCGCGCAGGGCATCGTTGCTGGCCACGATCCCCCAGCGGCGGTCGAGGGCCAGCGCGGGAAACGGTGCAGGGCTTTGCACGGCCTGTTCGACCATCGCCCATAGCTGCGTCAGCGCCGGATCGCCCGGTGGCCGAGCCGAAAAGGCAGCCTCGTGACCGGCGGCGACGAGCATGGCATTACGGTCGCGCAGTGGGATTTCCAACCGTTCTGCCAGGCGCAGGACCGCGTCGCGGTCCGGCAAACGCCGGCCGGCTTCCATCTCGCTCAGGGCCCGCGGCGACATACCAGCCGCGTCGGCAAGTGCGCGCTGGGACAAATGGCGGCGCTGCCGCCAGTCCCGCAGCATGTCCCCGATGTGGCGGAGCATCCCGGTGAAATCGTCGATCGTCTGCATGCAACAACTTTAGCGGGAGTTTCAGCGAACTGAAATCACCCTATGGTTATCAATCGGCTTCCCGCACACAAAAGATGCCGGCGTCAGGGAGCACATAGGCGCTGGTCTTTCACACCGGGCTGAGGCAGGCTAACAGATGCCGGGTCTGGGGCGGCGCAACATTGAAAATCAGGGCAAAGGGGCCAATCGACAAAATGGATCGTCGTGACTTCCTGAAAACCGCGGGCGCAGGCGTGATGGCCGGCTTGGCAGCACCCAGCATCGCACGTGCCGCCGACAGTAAGGTGCTGCGCTTTATTCCCCAGGCCAATCTCGCCAATCTGGACCCGATCTGGACGACCCAGTACGTGGTGCGCAATGGCGCTTTGCTGATTTGGGATATGCTGTACGGGGTGAACGACAAGCTCGAACCCCAGCCGCAGATGGTCGAAGGGCATGAGGTTACGCCCGATTTCAAGACCTGGACGTTCAAACTGCGAACCGGCCTGAAGTTCCACGATGGGGAGCCGGTGCGGTCCAAGGATGTGGTGGCCAGCATCACGCGCTGGATGGCGCGCGACGCCACCATGGGGCTGGTCATCAAGAAGCGCCTCGACGCGCTGGAGGCGGTGGACGACCGCACGTTCCGCTTCCGCCTCAACGCCCCCTATCCCAGGATGCTGTTCGCGCTCGGCAAAAGCAGCACCCCCTGCCTGTTCATCATGCCCGAACGGATCGCGGCCACCGACCCGTTCAAGCAAATCGGCGAACACATCGGGTCCGGCCCGATGCGTTTCATGAAGGACCAGTGGATCCCGGGCGCCAAAGCCGTGTTCGAGCGGTTCAGCGACTACGCGCCCCGTTCGGAAAAGGCCAACTGGCTATCCGGCGGCAAGCGGATCAATTTCGACCGGATCGAGTGGAACATCGTCCCCGACGGTGCCACCGCCGCCGCCGCGCTGGAGAATGGGGAGGTCGACTGGTGGGAAACCCCGCTGCCCGACCTGGTGCCGCTCCTGAAAAAGCACGCCGGGGTCGCGGTGGATATCGCCGATCCCCTGGGCAACATCGGCTCCTTCCGCATCAACCATCTGCACCCGCCCTTCAACGACGTCCGTGCTCGGCAGGCGATTCAGATCGCGCTGAGCCAGGAAGACTACATGAGGGCGGTCGTCGGGTCCGACGAAACCCTTTGGAAGACCATCCCGGGCTTCTTCACCCCGGACACGCCGCTTTACACCGAAGCGGGCGGAGAGCGCCTTAAGGGCAAGCGGGACTACGATCTGGCGAAAAAACTGCTGGCCGAGGCCGGCTACAAGGGCGAACCCATCGTCCTGCTGGTCGCGACCGACGTCGCCATTACCAAGGCGCAGGGCGACGTGACCGCCGATCTGCTGAAGCGCATCGGCATGAACGTGCAATATGCGGCACTCGATTGGGGCACCGTCGGCCAACGCCGGGCCAAGAAGGAACCCCCGAGCGAAGGCGGCTGGAACATCTTCCACACCTGGCACGCAGGGGCAGATTGCGTGAATCCCGCACCGTATATCGCGCTGGATTCCAGCGGCGACACCGCTTGGTTCGGCTGGCCGAAATCGGATCTGGTGCAAGCCAAAATCGCCGCCTGGTATGGCGCTTCCGATCTGGCGGCGGAAAAAAAGGCCATTGAGGAACTGAACAAAGTCGCCATGGACCACGTGGTTTATGTGCCCACGGGCTTCTTTAAGGGCTACCAGGCCTGGCGCAAGAACGTGTCCGGCATCGTCAAGGCGCCGTTCCCGGTGTTCTGGGACGTGACCAAGACCTGATCGGAGCAATCGCACCATGTTTGCCTACATTGCCCGGCGCATCCTGGCCACCATCCCGGTGGTCCTGCTCGTTGCGCTGTTCGTGTTCAGCCTGCTGTATCTCGCCCCCGGCGACCCCGCGGCGATTATCGCCGGCGATCAGGCGACTCCCGCCGACGTGGACCGCATCCGCGAGTCGCTCGGGCTGGACCGGCCGTTCCTGGTCCGATTCTTCGACTGGTTCTGGCACGTACTGACCGGCGACCTCGGCGTCTCGATCTTCACTAACCTGCCGGTCAGCCACATGATCGCGCAGCGGATCGAGCCGACCGTGTCGCTGATGCTGTTGACGCTGACCCTGTCGCTGTCCTTTGCCATTCCGATGGGCGTGATCGCGGCCTGGAAGCACGGCACGTGGATCGATCGCGGGGTGATGATGACCGCGGTTTTCGGGTTTTCGACGCCGTCGTTCGTGGTGGGTTATCTGCTGGCCTATGTGTTCGCCCTGTACCTGGATTGGCTGCCGGTGCAGGGTTTCACGTCGATTTCCGTTGGGGTGATCCCGTTTCTGCGTAACCTGATCCTGCCCGCCACCGCCCTCGGGCTGGTGTTCATGGCGCTGATCGCCCGCATCACGCGCGCCACGATGCTGGACGTGCTCTCGCAGGACTACGTGCGCACAGCCAAAGCCAAGGGCGTCGGGCAGCGGGGGGTGCTGTTCGTGCATGCGCTCAAGAACGCCGCGGTGCCGATCGTCACGATCGTGGGGATTGGGTTCGCGACGCTCATCAGCGGCGCTATCGTGACCGAAAGCGTATTCGCCATCCCGGGCCTTGGCCGCCTGACGGTGGATGCGATTCTCCGGCGCGACTACCCTGTTATCCAGGGCGTCGTCCTGATGTTCAGTTTCGTCTACGTGCTCGTCAATCTCGGTGTGGACCTGCTCTACACCGTCTTCGATCCGAGGATCCGCTATTGAGCGCCACCTCTCTGCCAACGGGCTATACCGCCGCGCCGGTGCTGCCCGAAATCCTGCCCACGCCGAAGGAACGCGGGCGGGTCATGGGATTCGTCAATCGCCACCCCACCATCGTGATCGGCGGCGCGCTGGTCGCGATCATGGTGCTGATCGCGATCCTGGCGCCGTTCCTGTTCACTCAGGACCCGACCGCGCTGGCACCGGCCAAACGCACCCGCCCCCCTTCGGACCTATACTGGTTCGGCACCGACATGCTCGGCCGCGATGTTTATTCCCGTGTCCTGTACGGAGCGCGGGTGTCGCTGACCGTCGGGTTCTCGGTCGCGTTCTGCGCCGGCATCATCGGCACCACGATCGGGTTGATTGCGGGCTTTACCCGCGGCATCGACGCTATCGTCATGCGCGTCATGGATGGGCTGATGTCCATTCCGCAAATCCTTCTGGCCATCGCGCTGATGGCGCTGACCCGGGCGTCCGTTCAGAACGTCATCATCGCCATCAGCATCACCGAATCGCCCCGCGTCTGCCGGCTAGTGCGCGGCGTCGTGCTGTCGCTGCGCGAGCAACCCTACGTCGAAGCCGCCATCGCCTCCGGCACCCGAGTCCCCGTCATCATTTGGAGGCACATTCTCCCCAATACGCTGGCGCCCTTGATGGTGCAGGCAACGTTCATTTGCGCGTCCGCCATGATCACCGAAGCCACGCTGTCCTTCATCGGTGCCGGCACACCGCCGATCATCCCCAGTTGGGGGAACATCATGGCGGAGGGGCGGGCGCTGTGGCAGGTGAAACCTTACATCGTGTTCTTCCCGGCAATTTTCCTGTCCATCACCGTTCTCGCGGTGAACCTGCTGGGCGACGGCCTGCGCGACGCGCTGGATCCGCGGCTGGCCAAGAGGCTCTAAAACGAATGGCCCTGCTCGAAGTCGAGAACCTACAGACGCATTTTGCCACGCCCGATGGGGTGGTGCGTGCGGTCGACGGATTATCTTTCCACGTCGATGCCGGCGAAACCCTGGCCATTGTAGGAGAGTCCGGCTGCGGCAAGTCGGTCACGTCCATGTCGGTGCTGCGCCTGATCGCCGAACCGCCCGGCAAGATTGCCGGCAAGATCCGGTTCCTGGGCACAAACTTGCTGGACCTGTCTGAGCCGGAGATGCGGCAGATCCGCGGCAACGCGATTTCCATGATCTTCCAGGAGCCGATGACCTCGCTGAATCCGGTGCTGACCGTGGGCAAGCAGATCGGCGAGACGGTGCAACTGCACCAAGGCATGAATTCTCGCGACGCCGAGGCGAAAGCCGTCGAGATGCTTACGCTTGTCGGTATCCCGGCCCCGGCACGCCGGGTCCGCGAGTATCCGCATCAACTGTCCGGCGGCATGCGCCAGCGCGTGATGATCGCCATGGCGTTGGCCTGCAATCCCAAGCTGCTGATCGCGGATGAGCCAACGACAGCGCTTGACGTGACAATCCAGGCGCAGATCCTCGACCTGATGCGCGACCTTAAGACGCGGCTTGGTTCGGCGATCATGCTGATCACTCACGATCTTGGCGTCGTCGCGGAGATGGCCGAACGGGTGGTGGTCATGTACGCCGGCCGCAAGGTAGAGGAGGCACCGGTCAACGAAATCTTCGCTCGCCCGCTGCATCCTTACACGCGCGGCCTGATGGGCGCGGTGCCCGTACTGGGCTCCTCCCTGGTCGAAGGCCCGCGCGGCCGGCTAGCGGAAATCGCCGGCCTCGTACCCAGCCTGCGCAAGCCGATCGTCGGTTGCGCCTTCGCGGGCCGCTGCGAGTTAGCCACCGACTTCTGCCGTACGGTCGCCCCGGCGATTGAAATCAAAGCGCCCGGCCATTCGGTCGCCTGCCACTATGCCGAACGCCGGATGGCCGCATGACCCCGTTGCTTGAAGTCAAAAACCTCAAAAAACACTTCCCCATCCATGGGGGCCTGCTGGGCCGAACGACCGCCAAGGTCTATGCGGTCGATGGCGTCAGCTTCGACATCGCCAAGGGCGAGACCCTGTCGCTGGTGGGTGAATCCGGCTGCGGCAAATCCACTGTCGGCAAGGCGTTGCTGCGTCTCTACCCCGTCACCGGCGGGGAGGTTTATCTGGACGGCCAGCGTATCGATAATATGCCGGCCCGCAAATTGCGCCCCATCCGCCAGCGCATGCAGGTGGTGTTTCAGGATCCGTTCAGCAGCCTGAACCCCCGCATGAGGATCGTCGATATCCTAGGGGAACCTATCACCAATTTCGGCATGGCGAAAAACCGCGCCGATTTGCGGGAGAAAGTCGCGCAGCTGATGGACAAAGTGCGGCTGCCGCGCGACGCGATGGACCGCTTTCCGCATGAATTTTCCGGCGGCCAGCGTCAGCGTATCGGCATCGCACGCGCTTTGGCCCCCGGCGCCGATCTGATCATCTGCGACGAGGCTGTGTCGGCGCTGGACGTTTCGGTTAAGGCGCAGATTATCAATCTGCTCGTCGATCTGCAGGACGAGCTGGGTCTGGCGCTGCTGTTCATCAGCCACGATTTGGCGACGGTGGAACATCTGACGCACCGCGTGGCCGTGATGTACCTCGGGAAAATCGTGGAACTGACCGACCGGCGCACGCTTTTTTCCAAGCCTCACCACCCCTACACCAAAGCGCTACTATCGGCTGTGCCGGTCCCCGATCCGACCGCGCCGCGCAACCGGGTGATCCTGACGGGCGATGTGCCGAGCCCGATCAATCCGCCGTCGGGGTGCCGGTTCCATACGCGATGCCCGTTGGTGTTCGACCGGTGCCGGACTGAGGAGCCTGTGTTGCGGCAGGTCGGGGTGGGCCATGAATCGGCGTGTCATCTGACGCATGCGCCGGGTGCGTTGGCGATGAGCTGATCAGAGCCGATCGCACGTCGCGCCAGCTCACGCAACTGCCGCCGATTTCGGTTGTGAAGAAGTCGTAGAATTCCTCCAGCCAGCGCAGGAAGGCCGCGAGGTCCTCCTGCGTGCGGACATAGGGCGTATTGCCGGGTTCCAGCGATGGGCTGTGATACGTCAGCACGAAGACCCGATGTCCGGCGGCATGCATGTGCCGCACAAGTCGCTTTGCCTCCTCGATACGAATACCTTCCGGTGTAAGCTTAATTCGTTCCAACAGCCCCAGGCGCGCCATGGCGGACGGTAGGTGCGCGCGTTCGCTGCCACGGCTAAAAACCCGTGAGGTGAGGGACGTTCGCAGGCGCGCGGCCATTCCAACCATCGCGGCCGACAATGGCAGTTCCAACATGGACCGGTCGCGGTCGAACCAGTAGGTTTTAGCATTGAACTGGCGAAAATCGGGTCCGCCTTGGCTTGCGAAGTTCCACGTTGGAACAACACTCGTGTCCGCCTCATATCCGAAATGCCGCAAGATATTTCCTGTATTGGGGCCAACGCCGTAGCGGCCTGCGCGGAAGATACGCGGGGTGACACCGAAGGCGTTTTCCAACTCCCCGGTCAAAGATTGGATTTTCGCGAATTCCAGGGCGACGGGAAGATTTCCTTGGTAGCTATTGCGAAGGGAAACATGCTCGATAAACGGCGGGGTGACCCATGGATGCAGTTGCGACCCAATTTCGCAATGCCCGCCCTGAAGCAATTCCCGCAATGGTGCCCGGCCGCCATCCTGCGACGCCACCGGGTGATCGACCATATAGGTTGGGATCACGCCGTATCGTTCGAAAATGCGGTGGGTGCGGTGCTGGGATCGCATCGACGTAACGTCGGTCGATGCCAGCGAAAATGGCCTGGTCCAGTCGAAATCCTCTTCCGCGTCGATCGTGGTCACCAGCATGGGTCGCGGCAGTTTCTCTTCCCCGGCGGAGCTGTGGAAGGCGCGATTGACGATCGAGGCGCGGAACTGTGCGGGGTCCAATAGCCAGGGTTCGTCGATCGCGGGCGTCACGTCCGACGCCGACTCGTGGTTCGGGCTTTGCGAAGGCGGCGATCGTTTGATGATATTGGCAGCCTTACGGCGCAATTCCAGAATGGGTTCGGGAATCACCGAGATCAAAAGATGTGTCCCATTGCGGATTGATGGTTCCCTTGCGAAGGCTTCCCGGAAGAGCCGCCGAGCGGTGGGAAGCTCGCGTTCGAAGAGTGCGTTGCGGCCGAAGTGGAAGATGATGTTATTTTTCTTGCGGGCGATCGCCTCTGGAAGTAACTTCAACGTCTTCCCAATATCTTCGACATTGAACAGCGACGCTTTCATGAACCGCTCGGAATTCGACGAAATGCCGATTCCCCTCGTGTAATGCACCATGACTTGTTGACAGGTCACGATTTTCCAACGCGACGCGGCGACGCGAATCCAAAGATTGTAATCTTCGACGCTGATCAATTCTCGCATCTCGTTGAAACCGCCCAGTGCCTCAAATGTTTCCTTCCGTATTAAGACGGAAGAATTGATGATCCAGTTCTGATCCCACATCAGGTCGAATGTCAGTACATCGGGAACCGGTTCATCTCTGTGATCCGGAAGGCAGTGAATCAGGCCGACATCGGGATCGGTGCCAAGCCGTAGCTGGACAGCGAGTTTTTCCGGTCGCCATAGGTCGTCGGCATCCAGCAGTGCGAGCCAGTTGCCTTTCGCCTCCCTGGCACCGAGGTTGCGGGCGGACGCGGGACCACCGTTTTCCTTGCGGATCAGTCGCACCGGCGGGGGCATCGCCGCCACGATTTCGGCGGTACGGTCGCTGGATCCATCGTCGACCACCAGAACCTCCAGCGGTTTGTGCGTTTGCGCCAGCGCGCTTTCGACCGCTCGGGCGATATAGGCCGCGCCATTGTAGGCGGGGATGATGACGGTGACGGATTCAGTCATGCGTGCGCACTTCTGTCATGTCGCGGAATATCCGCGCCATTTCCTGGGTCACCGGCGCCAGGGCGTAATCCCAATCGATGGGCAGATTGGGTGGCGACCTGGAGCCGGGACCGATCCGCACGCGGCTCGCGGCAATGGACAGTGCCTCGGTAAAACCCTCGATCGAAGGCGGCACCGGGACGATATTGCCCGAGATTTCGATCAGGCGCGCCGCCGTTTTACTGGCGAACGTATTTGTCACCGCGAGGCCTCCGGATGCAGCCATTTCCAGCACCGGATAACTCGTGTGAGGCGACAGCATGGGGCATAGCAGAATATCGGCATCGCGGAGCTGTCGTGCGTATCCGTTATAATCCTGCCACGGTGCGGGACGGAGCATGGCACCGCCACCCAGCGGGAGTTCGGGCAGGCTGCCGCGCCCGCCGATCGCCAGAAACTCCCACGGATCGCCGGCGAATGCCCCATTGGCCACGGCCTGACGCAGGGCATTCAGTCCGATGCCAAACATGTTTCGGGCGTTTGTCGGGCGGGCATAAAACAGCAACCGCTTGGGCCGACCGGGATCCCGCTGCTCGGCCGGGTGAAAAACGCGCGCATCAATCGCGGGTTCAAACACCAATGCCCGCTCGGCGAAGGCCGGTTCGGCGAAGCGGCCGATCGACTGGCCGTGGAGAAAATCGAACAGGAGCCGCTCATTGATGACAGGCACGAAATCCAGATCGTAAGTCTCCAGTGCCAGGGCGTAGTTGCTGGACCAGGCGTGGAAGCCAGGTTCGAAGTCCTGGATCAGATAAAAGAACTGACGCACATCCATTTGAGGCAGCAGCGGCTTGATCTGCTGCGCGGTGGTCCAATGCGTGGCGAGAAAGATATCGCGCGGCCCGATCGGCAGCGGATCGGCGGCGTTGCCGGCGAAGGCAACGCTCAGGGACGGCGGGTATGCCGTGGCGCCGGTCACCGCCAGCATATGGCGCTCGAACCACGCGGGGTCGGTGGCGTCGCGGGTTGTAATGATCCGTACCGGAATGCCTTCCCGCGCGACGTGGAATGCGACGGTGATGATTGTGTTGGGACCGCCGGTCATACTGACCGACGAGAGGATGGGTTGCAGAATGTTCAG
>JANXTL010000141.1 GCA_025352375.1 Acetobacteraceae bacterium
CGCCTGTGCATCGGCCTTGATGGCTTCCCAGGTTTGCGTGGGAGGGACGTTCTGGACCATAATTTTCTCTCTCAGGAGGAACGAGGCAGCGATGACGGCTTCATACCACGGGTCCACATGGCAGGACGATATGCAAGCCGCCATCGGCAACACGCCGCTGATCAAGCTACGTGGCGCCTCGGCGGAGACAGGCTGCACCATCTTGGGAAAGGCCGAGTTCATGAATCCCGGCGGATCGGTCAAGGACCGCGCCGGCTTGTACATTATCAAGGATGCCATCGAGCGGGGCGCGCTGAAACCCGGCGGTACGGTGGTCGAGGGCACCGCGGGCAATACCGGTATCGGCCTGACCCTGGTCGGCAACGCGCTCGGCTACAAATGCGTCATCGTGATGCCGGAGACCCAAAGCAAGGAGAAGATCGACTTCCTCCGGATGATCGGCGCCGATCTGCGATTGGTACCAGCCAAACCCTACCGCGACCCGGGCAACTACGTGCACTATTCCCGCCGTCTGGCGGAGGAGATGGGCGCCGTCTGGGCCAACCAGTTCGACAATCTGGCCAACCGGGAGGGTCACCGCGTGTCCACCGGGGCCGAGATCTGGCAGCAGACCGGCGGCAAGATCGACGCCTTTACCTGCGCCTGCGGTACGGGGGGTACGCTGGCTGGGGTCGCATTGGCGTTGAAGGAGAAGAACCCGCAGGTCCGTATCGTGCTGGCCGATCCCGACGGCAGCGGGTTGTACGGCTGGGTGAAAAATGGGGATTTGACGGTGACAGGCTCCTCGATCACCGAGGGAATCGGCCAGGGCCGCGTCCCCGCTAACCTCGAGGGCGCCCCGATCGACGACGCCGAGCGCATCCCGGACGCCGAGGCATTGGGCTACATCTACGACGTGCTGATTCATGAAGGCCTGTCGGTCGGCACATCCTCGGGCATCAACATCGCCGCGGCTGTGCGCGTGGCGAAGGCGATGGGTCCGGGGCACACGATCGTAACGATCCTGTGCGACGGCGGGGCACGCTATGCGTCCAAGCTGTTTAATCCGTCGTTCCTGCGGGAGAAGGGGTTGCCGGTGCCAGCGTGGATCGAGGGGTAGCCTTCAAAGGCCGGTGCGGGCGCTGTAGGTTGAACCGTTGGAAAGTTTCCTCGCGAAGGGCGCGAAGGAAACTTGCCTTAGACCATGATCGTTTGAGGTTGCATGCGATCTCGGCGTTGGATCATGGTCTAAGCCTTTGTTTGAGAGGGTGATTCACGCCCGAGGTTGAAGTCAACCTCAGGCGATCACGCTCTAGAACAAACCACGCGTAATCCGAAAATTCCCAACCCCTGTTAACCGAATATTAACCCTGGCCCGTTATATTGAAGCGGCGCACTCCAAGGTCGCCCATCACGATAACGCGGACGGCCTACCCAAACGTCGTCAGCAAATCGTCCACCTGTCCCGGCGTCAGCAACCGAGGCGAGGCTCCGCGCAGCATCAGATAAAGCTTCGCCGCTTCTTCCAGCTCCTCCGCCGCGTAGACGGCATCCGTGAGTGTCTTCCCCGACACCACCGGCCCATGGTTCGCCAGCAACACCGCCCGCGCGCCCCGCGCGGCCGCGTGGATCGCCGGCTCCATCGCCGGATCGCCCGGCCGGTAATATTCGACGATCGGCATGCGCCGCCCCACGCGCATCACGAAGTACGGCGTCAGCGGCGGGATCGGGTTCCCTTGGTCCACATCCGGCAAGCACGACACCGCCGTTGCCTGCGTCGAGTGCAAATGCACCACTGCGCCCGCGTCCGGCCGAGCGGTGTAGAAGGCGCGGTGCATGAACACTTCCTTGGAGGGTTTATCGCCGCCGGTGTGCTGGAAGTCGGCGTCGAGCCGCGATATGCGCTCCGCCACCAGCGACCCAAGGCTGGAGTTAGTGGGGGTGATCAGATAGCCCCCCTCCTCCAGCCGCGTGCTGATATTGCCTGCGCTGCCGACCGAGAAGCCTCGGGCGAACAGGCTCCCGGCCAAACGGACCAATAATGCGCGTGTGTCGGCCTCGTTCATCTCATGCCTCCAGCATCGCGAACGCTTTGGTGAAGAAGTCGGGCGCGCCGAAATTGCCGGATTTCAGCGCCATCATCAGCGGCGGGCCGGATCCTTCGGCCAGCGTCCAGGGCACACCGGGATCGATCTCCGGCCCGATGCGCAGCGAGCGCACGCCAAGGCGCGCCACGGCGGCACCGGAGGTTTCTCCGCCCGCGACCACCATCCGCCGCACACCGCGCGCAACCAGTTCGGCGGCAATCAGGGCCATGGCCTCTTCAATCAGCGCACCGGCTTCGTCGCGGCCGAACCGCGCTTGCACCGCGGCGACTTTCTCCGGTGGGGCAGAGGCTGCGATCACGACGGGTGTCGCGCCGAGTTTGCCCTCGGTCCACGCCAGCGCGCCGGCGGCCAAAGCAACGGCATCCGGCGTGGCCAACGGATCGAGTTCGAACACCGGCAGATACTCCCGCGCCCGGCCGAGTTGCATGAGCGTCGCGCGCGAGCAGGACCCGGACAAAACGGCCGTATGTCCCGCGACCGGCGGCAACGCCGAGGGGTCGCCCGCTTCCTTCAAGAGCCCAGCGCGCCGGAAGTTTGCCGGCAGCCCCATGGCAATGCCGGACCCACCCGTAATCAGCGCGTGGTGCTCGGCTGCCTCTCCGATCGCCGCCAGATGGGCATCGCTGACCGCATCCACGATCGCATATCGGCGGCCCTGCTCCTTCATTCCCGTCATCGCGCGGCGGATCGCGACGGCGCCTTGCTCCACCGTGCCGAACGGTACTAACCCGACCGTTCCATCGGTCTGGCGCGACAATACCCGCACAAGATTGGCGTCTTTCATCGGGGTCAGAGGGTGGTTTTCCATCCCGGACTCGTTCAGCAAAACCCCACCCGCGAACAGATGCCCGAGGTAGACCGTGCGCGCATTGGTCGGGAACGCCGGGCAGGCCAAGGCGAAACCGCAGCCCAGAGCCTCGATCAACGCATCCGCCACCGGCCCGATGTTGCCCTGGTCGGTGCTGTCGAAGGTGGAGCAGTACTTAAAGAAGAACTGCTTAGCGCCGCCGGCCCGCAGCCAGTGCAACGCGGCGAGGCTTCGATCGACCGCCTCCCGCACCGGCGCGGTGCGGGACTTCAGCGCCACCACGACCGCGTCGGCGTCGGGCGGGACATCCCCGGGTCCTGGCACCCCGACCAGCTGAACGGTGCGCATCCCGCCCCGCACCAGCATGGAGCAGAGGTCGGTGGCCCCGGTGAAGTCGTCAGCGATGGCGCCCAGCAGCATCTTACAGAGTCCTTTATGATTGCAGCGCCTGGACGAACAACGCCGCCTGGCTCGCCCAGGATGGCAATGTTTGCCCCAGTTTCCAGGCTTCGTCCGCGATCTCCCGCCGCAAATCGACGGCGAAAATCACCCGGCGCAGGGATTTCGATAGCTGGTCGCGATCATCGACCGGGCAGGCCAGACCCGATTCCGGCGTAAGGAGGTCCCCCGCCGCGCCGCCCCGCGTGACGACGACGGGCATGCCGCGCTTCAGGGCCTCGGCGATTACCATGCCGTAGCCTTCATAATACGTCGCGAGGGCAAACACGTCGGCCGATTGCCACAGCGCCTCCAGCGCGTCGCCGACCACCGGACCCATGAAGCGAACCCGGTCGGCGATCCCCAGCTCATCTACCAGCGCGTGCAATCCAGCGGCGCAGGCGGGGTCGGCGGTTTCCGATCCCACGATGGTCAACCGCCATTCGAGGTCGAACAGCCGGGCGAGTGCCCGAAGCAGAAGATCGTGCCCTTTGCGTGGGATCAGTGTCCCGATGGACAGCACCTGACAGGTGGGACCGCCCGAACCGTTCGCGCGCGGCGCGTCGTCGGTGCCGGGATTGACCACAGCGATGCGATCCGGCTTGACGCCAAAATCCCTCGCCAGTGTTTCAGCGGTCAGTGCGCTGGTGACGACGGCGCCTTTCAACCGGCGGAACAGGCGCTTTTCAAGATCCCGCAAACGTCCCTGAGTCGCGTCGTCCAATCCGGATTCGAGCGACATGGGATGGTGGATCAGCCCGACCGCACCGATCGCGGTGAGCGCATCGTCCAACCCGGCAAATGCCGGCAGCGCCAGTCCGTCGATCACCGGCTTGGTGCCTTGTGTCAGCCGGTCCAGCGCGGCGCAGGCGGAATCGCGTGCGGCCTCATCGGTGACCGGATGGGCCCCCGGCAGTTCGACAACCGCGACCTCATGGCCAAGGTCACGCAGCTCGGCGACGATCCGGCGGTCGAAGCCGTAACCGCCAGAGATGGTGGAAAAGGGAGCGGGAACAATCAGGGTGACGTGCATGACGCGCAGTGTAGCGCGTCATGCCGCCGGTAACGACCCTCAAGAACCCTGCAGCACGTCGCCGAATAGCACCCAGGTCTTGCCGTCCCATTTCTGCAACTGCATCGCCTTGATGGGGTGAAAGTTGGTCGGGCTGGTGTTCGCCTTGATGCCCGGCAGCAGTGTCGGCAGCGCCAGATCCCGCAGGTTGGCCGCCTGCTTCATGATGTTCTCACGCGAGAAGTCGCTGTTGCACTGCTGCAACACCTGCAACATCGTCTTGCTGACGGCGTAGGCGAACACGTAGCTGGCGTCGGTCAGGTCGGCGCCCGGCATCTCTTTCGTCATAAAGTCGCGCCATTCCTTCATCCCCGGATCGTCCTTCCAGGTCGGGTCGGTGGGGTCTTTCATGTAGGCGGAGCTGATGATGCCCACGCCGTTCTCCGGCCCCGCGGGATTCATGACCGAAGCCACTGACGTCGCGACGTTGGTCAGGACAAACATAGGATGCCAGTCCAGATCGTGCACCTTGCGAATGGCCTGGGCGGCGAATTTGGGAATCGCCACGACCAGCAGGACATCGACCCCGGACGATTTCAACGTTGACAGCTGGCTATCGAGGGTCGCGTCGGTCGTCTCGTAGCTCAACGCGGTGACCCGCTTGTCGTAATCGGCACCCAGCACGTCCTTAATGCCGGCCGGGTAATCCTTACCGAAGTCGTCGTTCTGATAGAGGATGCCGATCTTGGCGTTCGGCTTCGCCTTCAGAATGTACTTGGCATAGATCTGCGCCTCGGTCCGATAGCTGGGCTGGAAGCCCATGGTCCATGGGAAATGCTCGTAGTCGCCCCATTTGTCCGCCCCGGTGGAGATGAACAGATGCGGCACCTTCTTCTGGTTCGCGTAGCGGTGGATCGCGGTATTCGACGCCGTACCGAGGGTGTTGAACAGCAGGGCGACCTGATCTTCCTCAACGAGGCGGCGGACCTGCTCCACCGTTTTCGGCGGGGTGTAGCCGTCATCGTAGGAGATGAAATTGATCTTGCGCCCGGCGACGCCGCCCTGGTCGTTGACCATCTTGAAGAACGCGGCTTCCAGCTTGGCGATCACGCCATAGGCCGAGGCCGGGCCGCTGTAGGCGATGGTATTGCCGATCTTGATCTCGGTCGCGGTGACACCGGGGGTGTCGGCGGCGAAGGCGAGGCTGCCTGACACAAGCATTACCGCCGCGATGGCCAGACGTTTGATCATGAATGTTCCTCCCGATTGATTTCGTCGGGTTTTGCCTGAATTCCGCTCGGAAGGAAAGAGCGGCTATGCCAAGGCTTCAGAAGACGGTCGTGGCAAAAGCCAAGCCATCACGCGCGCCAGACCGCGACGGCCGCTTGTCCGGCTGTCCGGTAACCGAGCGGCCGACACGGTGGCGGTCGGGTTGGTCACCCGATCTATTGTCGCTCTGATACGGCCACGGGCGCGGTGCAGCAGTACGCGCTGGTTCTCGGCGGTGATGCCCAGCAGTGCGCAGGTTTCCTCGGCATCGCGTCCTTCCATGTCGCGCAGCAGGATCACGGCCTTTTGGCCAGCCGGGAGCACCTTGATCGCCTCCTGCACAAGGTCCCAAAGCTGGCGTCCACCGACGATGCGCTCCGGGCTGATCTCATCCCATAATCGCGGCGTCTCGGCCCAATGCCCTTCCGGACGGAAGGATGACGCGGGCACCGCGCTTTCGCCAGGCTGGGCGCCGTCCAGGATAGCGGGCAGCCCGACCGTCCGTCCCTCCCGGCTGATGCGGGTCCGAGCTCGGTTCATCACGATACTGAACAGCCACGTCGTCAGAGAAGATCGGCCTTCGAACCGCGCGATGTTGGCGTAAACTGCCAACCAGGCGTCCTGAACGACTTCCTCGGCCTGCGCGTGGCTGCCGATGACCGACGCGGCGACTCGGGTCAGTGAGGCGTGATAACGGCGGATCAACGCGCGGTAGGCGCCCTGGTCCCCGTTTCGCAGTTTGGCCAGGAAGGCCGGGTCGTCAAATTCGCTTTGCACCATGCGGGTGCCCTTATCATGCGACGCTGTTCGATTGGGTGTAACAAGTGTACTGGGTGGGAGTCACCCATTCAGTCGTTATCACCCGGATCGGACGAGGCCACTATTCCCACTTGTAAAGACATGTCCGAACTGGTGACTGACTACCTGGACGGAACGCTGCCCTGGCATGCCCGCGTCAAGGCGCGCCTCCATTTGCTGCTTTGTCGTGCCTGCCGACACTACTACGATCAGATGCGCAAAACGGTGCGATTTTTAGCTGGTGCCCCCCACGAGGCCCCACCGGCGGACGTGGAACAGCTTGTGCTGGACTCAATTAAGGCACATGCGCATCCATTAGGCGAGCACGACTAATCGGGCAGCAACTGCTGCGACTTTCAGCAGGCTTTGCTAATATTAACACCAAATGTAGTTTTAATGCCCCTGTGTCCGAGATTTAGGCCATGAATCGCGCATGGTCAGTGCTTCGGTTAAAAAAATCGCGTGCGTTAACCTTTTATTAACCATTCGCGTGTATGGTGATACCTTCGGCCTCGCCGGTCGTCCCGGCCGGCTGCCGGAGAAGGGATCGCGAACCATGCGCTCGTCCTGTCTGCCCGCATGCACCGCCCGCGTTGGGCAGACGTCGTTGTATGCATCCGAATGTCCGCCTGGTGCGTATCCATATCAAGCGCGGCAAACAATCCCGCGACACCTAAAGTTTTTCTTGCGCCGACCTCGCCTCCCTGCGCTAGCGTCTCTTGGGCGCTGCCCGGGGAGTCACCATATACCCCTCATAAATGGAGCGGCTTGAATGAACACGCTCGACGATATCTTCACAGTCTATGCCCGTGGCTTCGAAGCCCAACGCGACGCCGATATGTCGCTTGGCGAATATCTGGAACTGTGCCGCGACAAGCCGATGGCGTACGCCTCGGCGACCGAACGCCTGCTTGCCGCGATCGGCGAGCCGGAAATGCTCGACACCTCCAAAGATGCGCGCCTCGGCCGCATCTTCATGAACCGGACGATCCGGCGCTACCCCGCCTTCAATGAGTTCTACGGTATGGAGGAGACGATCGAACGAATCGTCGGGTTCCTGCGCCATGCTGCCCAGGGCCTCGAAGAGCGCAAACAGATCATGTACCTGTTGGGCCCTGTCGGCGGCGGCAAGTCGTCTTTGGCCGAACGCCTAAAGGCACTGATGGAAACATACCCCATCTATGTGTTGAAGGCGGGCGAGGAGCTCAGCCCGGTGTTCGAAAGCCCGCTGGGCCTGTTCGACCCCGATCGCACCGGCAGTTTGCTGGAAGACCGCTACGGCATCCCCCGGCGCCGGTTGACCGGCATCATGAGTCCCTGGTGCCTGAAGCGGCTGGATGCGTTCGACGGCGACATCTCCCGCTTCCGGGTGCAACGCATCATGCCGTCGCGGCTGCGCCAGATCGGCGTCGCCAAGACCGAACCCGGCGACGAGAACAACCAGGACATCTCGTCGCTCGTCGGGAAGGTCGACATCCGTAAGCTGGAAATGCACTCCCAGAACGATCCCGACGCCTACAGCTACTCCGGCGGGTTGAACCGCGCGAACCAGGGTATGCTGGAATTCGTCGAGATGTTCAAAGCGCCGATCAAGATGCTGCATCCATTGCTGACGGCGACGCAGGAAGGCAACTACATCGGCACGGAAAACATCGGTGCGATTCCGTTCAACGGGATCATCCTGGCGCACTCCAACGAGGCGGAGTGGCAGACATTCCGCAATAACAAAAACAACGAAGCCTTTATCGACCGTATCTACGTGATCAAGGTTCCGTATTGCCTGCGGGTGTCCGAAGAGCAAAAAATATACGAGAAGCTGGTGACCTGGTCGGAGCTCGGGGCCGCCCCCTGCGCGCCGGCGACGTTGGAAATGCTGGCACGTTTCTCGGTCCTGTCGCGCCTGAAGAAGCACGAGAACTCGACGCTGTTCTCCAAGATGCGCATCTATGACGGCGAAAGCCTGAAAGAAACCGATCCGCGGGCGCGGTCCTTGCAGGAATACAAGGACTCGGCTGGCATGGAAGAGGGAATGGACGGCGCGTCCACCCGCTTTGCCTTCAAGGTGCTGGCCGCCACGTTCAACCACGACACCACGGAAGTCGCGGCCGATCCTGTGCACCTGATGTATGTGCTGGAGCAATCCATCCGGCGCGAGCAGATGCCGCAGGAAGCCGAGAAACGGTACTTGGAATTCATCAAAGGCGAACTCGCGCCACGTTACGCCGAGTTCATCGGCAACGAAATCCAAAAGGCCTACCTGGAATCCTACCACGACTACGGCCAGAACCTGTTCGACCGCTACGTGTCTTATGCCGATGCCTGGATCGAGGACATCGACCACAAGGACGCCGACACCGGCCAGTTGCTCAGCCGCGAGTTGCTGAACCAGGAATTGACGAAAGTCGAAAAGCCGGCGGGCATTGCCAATCCCAAGGATTTCCGCAACGAGGTGGTCAAATTCTGCCTGCGTGCCCGAGCGAACAACAACGGCAAAAACCCATCCTGGACGAGCTATGAAAAGGTCCGAGAAGTGATCGAACGCCGCATGTTCAGCCATGTGGAGGAACTGCTGCCGGTGATCAGCTTCGGATCGAAGAAGGACGGCGAAACCGAGAAGAAGCATGGCGAATTCGTGGAGCGCATGACATCCCGCGGCTACACGGAACGGCAGGTTCGCCGACTGGTCGAATGGTACATGCGGGTGAAACAGGCGAGCTGAGATGCATATTGTCGATCGCCGGTTAAATCCCGGGGGCAAAAGCCTCGCGAACCGGCAACGCTTCATCCGCCGCGCCCGTTCGATGATCAAGAAGTCCGTGCATGAGGCATCGGGCGGGCGCAGCATCAAAGACGCCGATAGTGGTGGTGAGCTTGTGCTACCGGCGCAAGGTGTCCGCGAACCGTCGTTTCGGCGCAGCGCGTCGGGCGGTATCCGCGATTACCTGTTGCCTGGGAACAAGGAGTACACGGTCGGGGACGAAATTCCCCGGCCGGAAGGCGGTGGTGGTGGCAGCGGATCGGACGGCAGCCAGGACGGTAATGGTGAAGACGAGTTCCGCTTCGCCCTTTCCCGCGACGAGTTCCTAGAATTGTTCCTGGACGATCTGGAACTGCCGGACCTCGCGAAACGCCGCGTGGCGAATACCGAGTCGGTCAGCTACGAGCGCGCCGGTTATTCTGTTAGCGGTAACCCCACCAACCTCGCGTTGCTGCGGACGGTGCGTAACAGCCTGTCCCGCCGGATAGCACTACACCGCCCGAAGCCTGAGGAATTGCAGGCCCTGCGCGATGAAATCGAAACGCTCGAACCTGGAGAGCGCCGGCGGGCATTGGAGGAAGAACTCTCCCGCAAGGAACGCCGTACCGTCCTGATCCCCTATATCGATCCGCTGGATGTGCGCTACAAACGGTTCGATGCAGTACCAAAAGCGGTGGCACAGGCGGTCATGTTCTGCCTGATGGATGTCTCCGGGTCGATGACCGAACACATGAAGGACCTCGCGAAACGGTTCTACATTCTGTTGTACATCTTCCTGAAGCGGCGCTACAAAAACGTCGAACTGGTCTTCATCCGTCACACCCACACGGCATCGGAAGTCGATGAGGATACATTCTTCCATAGCCCCGACACCGGCGGCACGGTGGTGTCCACGGCGCTCGACGAAATGCAGCGGACGATCGCCGATCGTTACGACCCCTCGGCCTGGAACATCTACGCCGCGCAGGCATCGGACGGCGATAACACCGCTTCGGACAACGAACGTACGGCCAACCTGCTGGTGAACAAGATCCTGCCGTGCTGCCAGTACTACGCGTATCTCGAAGTCGGGCGCGATATCGAGCACTTTCCGCCGGGCTTCATGCGCCGGGACAGCGATCTGTGGCAGACTTACGAGGCATTGGTGGCATCCGGCGCCCCCATGGCGATGCGCAAGGTCGGGCACCGCCGCGACATATACCCTGTATTCCGGGACCTGTTCGCACGCAAAGTCGGGACGGAGATCGCCGCACCATGAGCGCTACCCTGAAAACCGAACGTCCGCTGTTCGAAGGCGCGGACTGGGAATTCTCAACCGTCCAGAAGTGCCACGACGCGATTCAGGAAATCGCGGTTGGGGAAATGGGCCTGGACGTTTACCCTAACCAGATCGAGGTCATTGGGACCGAGCAGATGCTCGATGCTTATTCCTCCATCGGCATGCCACTGTTTTACAAGCATTGGTCATTCGGCAAACATTTTGCCCGCGACGAGGCGATGTACCGAGCGGGCATGCAGGGGCTGGCGTACGAGATCGTCATCAACTCGAACCCATGCATCAGCTACATCATGGAGGAAAACAGTGCCACCATGCAGGCGCTGGTCATCGCGCACGCAGCCTTCGGGCACAATCACTTCTTCAAAAATAACTATCTGTTCAAGCAATGGACCGACGCCGACGGGATACTGGACTACCTCGAATTCGCCCGCGATTACGTCCTGGAGTGCGAAGAAAAATACGGCGAAACCGCCGTCGAAGCTTTGCTGGACGCCGGGCATGCGCTCATGAGCCACGCCGTACACCGGTATCCCCGTGCGCGTGCCACCAATTTGCGCATGGAGGAAAAGCGCGAACGCGAACGGCGGCAGCACGACGAGCAGGTGTTCAACGACCTCTGGCGCACAGTTCCGGGACAGGCCGCGGTGCGGCTCGATCCGACTGCATTGGAACGGCGCCGCGCGATACTGCAGCTGCCGGCGGAAAACATCCTGTATTTCATGGAGAAAACCGCCCCGCGCCTGGCACCATGGCAGCGCGAACTGCTGCGGATCGTCCGCCAGGTCGCGCAATATTTCTATCCGCAAGGCCAGACCAAGCTGATGAACGAGGGCTGCGCCACCTTCGTGCACTACAAGATCATGACCCGGCTGCACGAGCAGGGAAAACTCACCGACGGCGCGATGGTGGAGTTCCTGCGCTCCCACACCAACGTCGTGTTTCAACCGGACTACGACGACCGCCGATATTCCGGTATCAATCCGTATGCCCTCGGCTTCGCGATGATGCAGGATATCGAGCGTATCTGCATTGAGCCGACCGCCGAAGATGTGCAGTATTTTCCGGATATCGCCGGCAAGGGCAACGCGATGGCCGTGCTGCGCGATATCTGGGCGAACTACCGCGACGAAAGCTTCATCCTCCAGTTCCTTAGCCCCCGAATCATCCGCCACTTCGGGCTTTTCCATGTTCTGGACGACGCCGACTCACCCAGCCTGCGCGTGCGCGCGATCCACGACGAACTAGGCTACCGCAACATCAAGCGCACTTTAGCCAAGCAATACGACGTCGGCTGGAGCACGCCAGATATCCAGGTCGTGGATGTCGATCTGGCCGGCGATCGCAAGCTGATCGTGCACCACCGCGTGTTGAACAAGATCCTGCTGGAGGAGAATGACGCCAAGCTGGTGCTCCAGCATCTTGCGGACCTCTGGGGCTACGACGTGCTGATGAAAGAAGTCGATGCGACGACCGATGCGGTCCTGAAGGAGCACATCGTGTCGCCGCGCGCTGGGGCGCTTGGTGCTTAACCGGCCGCTGCGCGCTCCCCTTCCAATAAGGCCTGTTTGCGAGGTACGCCCCAGCGGTATCCCGTCAGGCTGCCGTCGCTTCCGACCACCCGGTGACATGGCACCGCCAGCGACACCGGGTTGGTCGCGCAGCCCCTGGCGACGGCTCTGATCGCCTTCGGGTTGCCCACCATCTCGGCGAGCTGGGCGTAGGTGCGGGTTTCCCCGGCGGGAATTTGGCACAGCGTTCGCCAGACCCGTTGCTGAAACGCCGTCCCGCGCAGATCCAGCGGTAGTGCCAGCGCCTGCTTCGGCTCCCGCAGGAAATCGAGCACGGCGGCCACGGACGATGCTAAGGCCGCGTCATCGGCGACAACCGACGCCTTGGGAAAACGCTGGCGCAGATCGCCCAGCAGCGCATCGTCCGGTTCCGCGAAGCCGATGAAGCACACACCTTTTTCCGTAGCACCAACCAGCAACCGGCCAAAGGGACAGTCGGCGAAGGCGGTACGAATGACCTCCCCCGCCCCGCCGCGCCGGGCAGCACCGGGAGTCATGCCGAGGAGGGTAGCGGTCTTTTCATAGACCCTGCTCTCCGATCCAAAGCCGGAGTCAATCACCGCGTCCACCACGCGGGCGCCGCCGGCCAGCCTTGCTTGCAGGCGACGGGCACGGACGCCCTCGGCGTAGCTGCGGGGCGTCACCCCGGTATGGTCGCGGAACATGCGCAGGAAATGGAATCGCGAATAGCCCGATCTGGTCGCCAAATCCTCCAGCGAGAGCATCATTTCCGACCCCTCGATGAATGCGCAGGCGTCCTGAACAACGGCCTGCGCCAACCGTGCCCGATCCCCCTTCGGGTCGCAGCGCTTACACGCTCGGAATCCCGCCTGCTCGGCTGTTACACAGTCGGGAAAGAACCGCACGTTCTTACGCAGCGGCGGGGGTGATGGACAGCCGATCCGGCAGTACACCCCCATGGTGGTGACGGCGTAGAGAGATGCGTCAGTGACCTCCCGGGCCAGGACGCGTTGCCATAGGGCGTCTTCGTGTGTGTTGCTCATGCCGCCAATGTGGCGCCCTGGATGGCGTTATGCCATCCGGGGATTGCGGTGACTCAGCGGATGACAATTTCCACGCGGCGGTTCTGCGGTTCCCGCACGCCCGGGCCGGTCGGCACGAGCAAATGGGTGTCGCCAGACGCCGTAATCGCGATCGCGCCCATCGGCACGCCGTCCTTGACCAGTTCGGCGGCAACCGCTTGTGCGCGGCGCATCGACAGGCCCTGGTTGTAAACATGGCTGCCGGAGGTGTCGGCGTTCCCGTTCACATCGATCTTCGTGTAGGCAACTTTGGTGGAGTTCGCCGCGGCATCGCCGATGATCCCGCGGGCGCGATCGGTCAGGTTGGCCTTATCCCAATCGAAGAACACCAGGTAGGAACGGGCCGACGGGGCCGGTGCGGGCGTGGCGTCGGGCATCGCTGGCGGCGGCACGTTGAACGCATAGCGCACCCCGATGATGAAGCTGTGGTCGTATTGGCTGTGCAGCTTGAGCTGCGCGGCGGTGCCGTTAACGGTGCCGCTGAGTTTCTGCCCGCCCAGGATATCCATGAACCGGTATTCAGGGGTGATCGAAAGGCCGGGCATATTGGGGACCGGGAAGGATAGGCCGACCATCGCCTGCACTGCGAAACCGCCCCGGCTGTCGTTCGACCGATAGACCAAGGGCCCGCCGGTCTGGGTAACCGCCACGTTGTTGAAGCTGGTGATCTGATAGCCCACGCCGGCTCCGATATAGGGGTAAACCCAGGGGGAGCCGATATCCATGTCGAACAGCGCGTTCACCATCACGCCGTAATGTTGGATATTGCCGCTGGAATTGGTCACGCCAGGGACACGGCCCAGCCGGTACAGCCCGTTCTGGTTGAAGTCGCCCTCAAGCTCGAAGCGCGCACCATTGCCAAGCGCATAACCGAAGCTGACCAGGCCCTCGAACCCCGGCTGCTGCTGCAAGCGCAGGTGACTGCCGCCCAGCGCCGGATTGAGATTGCTGACGCCCGTGTTTTGTGTCGTGTGCAGACCCAATCCACCGGCAATGTAGTACCCCTGGATCGGCTGCGCCTGGGCAACGAGGGGAAGCGCGGCCATCGCCGCCGTCAGAAGCATACCCGGTAACCGCATATTCAGATCTCCTGCCGGTGGGCGTTGCGATGCCTACGCTTAGTGACCAACAGGGGTTGTTGGCAAGGCTTGTTAACGAAAAGGGGCGCCCACAAGGGGCGCCCCAATCCGTTTCGGCGAAACGAATTCGCTTAGCGGATGACGATTTCCACGCGGCGGTTCTGCGGTTCCCGCACGCCCGGGCCGGTCGGCACGAGCAGGTGGGTATCGCCAGACGCGGTGATCGAGATCGCGGCCTTCGGCACGCCGTCCTTGACCAGTTCGTTGGCGACGGCCACAGCGCGGCGCATCGACAGGCCCTGGTTGTAAACGTGGCTGCCGGAAGTGTCGGCGTTCCCGTTCACGTCGATCTTCGTGTAGGCAACCTTGGCGGAGCTCGCCGCGGCGTCACGGATGATGCCACGAGCGCGATCGGTCAGGTTGGACCGATCCCAATCGAAGAACACGAGGTACGAACGCGACACGGTCGCCGGCGGCGGGGTCACAACCTCGGTCGCGGTCGTCGTGACGCCGAAGGCATAGCGTATGCCGATCAGGGCGCTGTGGTTGTAGTTATTGGTGGATGTGACGGTCGTGCCCCCCACGCCGTAGCCGCGGTCTCCAGCCAGACCCATGAAGCGATACTCTAGTGTCATGGACAGGCCGGGCGCGCCGATCGGGAAGGCCGCACCCGCGATCCCCTGATACGCGAACGAGCCCCTGGTGGCGTTCGCCATGGGGGTCGCGCCGCCAGTACCGACGCCAAACCCACGCTCGCGGACCGCCTGATAGCCGATGCCGACGCCGACATACGGGGATACCCATGGTGCCACGTCGAAGTCGTACAGTGCATTTACCATGGCGCCGTATTTCTGTTCGGTGCCGCTGGCGCCATTGACGCCGACGATGCCTTTCACGCCATTGAAGAAGTTGGCGCGGAAGTCGCCCTCGAGCTCGGCGCGCAGACCGTTGCCGAATCCCCAGCCCACGCCCACGACGACCACCGGACCGATTTTGCTCGAAAGCAAGCCGCTGACGCCGGGAGCGGTGATCCGTTCGTCCTGCAGAAAGTTGGCGCCAGCGCCGATGCTGACATACAGGCCATTGACGGGGGGCGCCGCATTGGCGGCTATCGGTAAGGCCAGCATGGTTGCGGCCAGCAATGTGCTGCGTAGGGTCATGTTGTCTCTCTCTTCGTTGTTGAGATCACTCTACGGGGGGTTTTTGTTAAACGCGAGGGCTCGATCTCATTTTGCGCCACACTGTTACTTATCCGCCACACAATCCCTCGCACGCGGGTCGTGCAACAAAAAGGGGCGCCCACAAGGGGCGCCCCAATCCGTTTCGCCGAGGCGAAGTCGCTTAGGCCCTGTCCAAAGATAATCGAATCGATCATGCGGATCGGACAGGGCCTAAGCTCTTGTTTTGAACGGCAACTTTGCCGGCGTGCTGACGCACTTATTTGCCGGCGTTGCCTTAATCGATCGAAGAATTCACGACTTGCAAATCGCTCCTGCGTAGCTTTGCCGGCCGCTAGAGCGTGATCGCCTGAGGTTGACTTCAACCTCGGGCGTGAATCACCCTCTCAAACAAAGGCTTAGGCCCTGTCCAAAGATAATCGAATCGATCATGCGGATCGGACAGGGCCTAAGCTCTTGTTTTGAACGGCAACTTTGCCGGCGTGCTGACGCACTTATTTGCCAGCGTTGCCTTAGAGCGTGATCC